>NZ_CP127385.1:956250-1275000 GCF_030378205.1 Bradyrhizobium sp. NP1 | reverse complement strand
GAGGACACATCATCGCATTACCCGTACGGGGCTATCACCCTCTGAGGCCCTGCTTTCCTGACAGGTTCCGGTTGTCTTTGATGTGCCACTGGCCTGGTCCGGGTTCGCTCGCCACTACTACCGGAGTCTCTGTTGATGTCCTTTCCTCCAGGTACTTAGATGTTTCAGTTCCCTGGGTTTGCTTGAAACCTCCTATGTATTCAGAAGTCTCATACCTTCTCTTGATAACCGGAAATCCAAAACCTCCAGGTTCTAAACCTATGAGACTTGGTCCCGATCATTTCTGGTCAAGCCCCAAGCCTTCAGGTCAGTCGACCTGAGGTCTTGGAGTTCCGGCTATCGAAGGTGGGTTTCCCCATTCGGAAATCCGTGGATCAAAGCTTCTTCGCAGCTCCCCACGGCTTATCGCAGCGTAGCACGTCCTTCATCGCCTCTCAGCGCCAAGGCATCCACCGAACACCCTTAAGGCACTTGATTGCTCTCATTATCAATGTCCACACACTCGGCAGAATGCATGCCGCGACAACACCTTCGATGAAGGCGAATGGCGCGGCCGGACACTGACTAGAAAGACCAGCTTGCTTCGTAAGATCGAACCGATAGCGAGGCGGTCAAGCTTCGCTAACAGGATCATTTACAACTCGCTCATCTCACGATGAGCGAGCGCCGAAATGACCTGGAGATAGTGAAGGGTCGCGCAATTGCTTGCACGATCCAACTCGGATCGATCTCCTCTTTACGATGTCAGAAATCACGCACAGCGCTGTCCTGGTGAGGACGACGCGTGCGAATTGATGTTTTCGCGGACGAGAATTTGACCGATCGACGATCAACCATCTGGTGGAGCCAGACGGGATCGAACCGACGACCTCATGCTTGCAAAGCACGCGCTCTCCCAGCTGAGCTATGGCCCCGTAACCAGAAGACGAATGCCTCGGTCGCTTGAGATGCACCCCTTCAGGCAGGGAGACTGCGCACTCGATCAAAGATGGTGGGCCTGGGAAGACTTGAACTTCCGACCTCACGCTTATCAAGCGCGCGCTCTAACCAACTGAGCTACAAGCCCCTTACGCTAATCCCGTTCGGGATTCGGAGCCCTGCATGCGCGACCGGCTCGCGCCGGATGCAATCGCACAAGCGCAGCCCCTGGCGCGTGTTCGTCCGCGAAGAAAGAGAAACGAAGACGGCGAAATCCCGCCAATGGAGCTCAATGATCTGGCGATCATTGGCCCCTGATGTTTCTAAAACGATCCGATAGATCTGCATGACGCGGATCTGAAGGATCATCCTTAGAAAGGAGGTGATCCAGCCGCAGGTTCCCCTACGGCTACCTTGTTACGACTTCACCCCAGTCGCTGACCCTACCGTGGCCGGCTGCCTCCTTGCGGTTAGCGCACCGTCTTCAGGTAAAGCCAACTCCCATGGTGTGACGGGCGGTGTGTACAAGGCCCGGGAACGTATTCACCGTGGCGTGCTGATCCACGATTACTAGCGATTCCAACTTCATGGGCTCGAGTTGCAGAGCCCAATCCGAACTGAGACGGCTTTTTGAGATTTGCGAAGGGTCGCCCCTTAGCATCCCATTGTCACCGCCATTGTAGCACGTGTGTAGCCCAGCCCGTAAGGGCCATGAGGACTTGACGTCATCCCCACCTTCCTCGCGGCTTATCACCGGCAGTCTCCTTAGAGTGCTCAACTAAATGGTAGCAACTAAGGACGGGGGTTGCGCTCGTTGCGGGACTTAACCCAACATCTCACGACACGAGCTGACGACAGCCATGCAGCACCTGTCTCCGGTCCAGCCGAACTGAAGAACTCCGTCTCTGGAGTCCGCGACCGGGATGTCAAGGGCTGGTAAGGTTCTGCGCGTTGCGTCGAATTAAACCACATGCTCCACCGCTTGTGCGGGCCCCCGTCAATTCCTTTGAGTTTTAATCTTGCGACCGTACTCCCCAGGCGGAATGCTTAAAGCGTTAGCTGCGCCACTAGTGAGTAAACCCACTAACGGCTGGCATTCATCGTTTACGGCGTGGACTACCAGGGTATCTAATCCTGTTTGCTCCCCACGCTTTCGTGCCTCAGCGTCAGTATCGGGCCAGTGAGCCGCCTTCGCCACTGGTGTTCTTGCGAATATCTACGAATTTCACCTCTACACTCGCAGTTCCACTCACCTCTCCCGAACTCAAGATCTTCAGTATCAAAGGCAGTTCTGGAGTTGAGCTCCAGGATTTCACCCCTGACTTAAAGACCCGCCTACGCACCCTTTACGCCCAGTGATTCCGAGCAACGCTAGCCCCCTTCGTATTACCGCGGCTGCTGGCACGAAGTTAGCCGGGGCTTATTCTTGCGGTACCGTCATTATCTTCCCGCACAAAAGAGCTTTACAACCCTAGGGCCTTCATCACTCACGCGGCATGGCTGGATCAGGCTTGCGCCCATTGTCCAATATTCCCCACTGCTGCCTCCCGTAGGAGTTTGGGCCGTGTCTCAGTCCCAATGTGGCTGATCATCCTCTCAGACCAGCTACTGATCGTCGCCTTGGTGAGCCGTTACCTCACCAACTAGCTAATCAGACGCGGGCCGATCTTTCGGCGATAAATCTTTCCCCGTAAGGGCTTATCCGGTATTAGCCCAAGTTTCCCTGGGTTGTTCCGAACCAAAAGGTACGTTCCCACGCGTTACTCACCCGTCTGCCGCTGACGTATTGCTACGCCCGCTCGACTTGCATGTGTTAAGCCTGCCGCCAGCGTTCGCTCTGAGCCAGGATCAAACTCTCAAGTTGGACTTGAAACTTTGAGCCGGCTGATCACAACGTTTGACGAGGTCCCACCATTTCGCCCGCGATTCACATCGCTAGCGATGATCTCAATGAAGAGACCATGGTGTTACCTTTGAAACGTGTACCGCCGAAGTCTTTCGTCCGGTCCCGATCACTGAAAGCCGAAGCCTTCCGTGAAGCGAGACCCGCAAGGACTCCGCCGTCCACGTTTCTCTTTCTTCATCTTCACTTGTCAAACAGCCCGGAACCCGAGGGTTCCACTCCCGCGAGGGAGTTCCGCAAACCTTCATTCGACGGCAAATGACAACCGATGACTATCGGCTGTTGATTCACTCATCTAAATGAGGAGCTTCACGAGGCACGAAAACTTGCCTTGGCCGTGGGCCAAGACAGCGCCGCGCTCAGTGGTCGGGTTATAAGCCCGCCCGATCGGCGTTGTCAACGGTTGTTGTCAACAAATCGTCGCACCGCGTTGCAGAATCTTTTGGAGCGAAGAAGTCCCGATTTTTCAGGCCTTAGCGCCGTACTTGAGCCACAATCCTGCGACGTTCTGGCATACAGGTAAGCATTGAATCGCCGGGCTGCCAGTGGGGGCTGCCGGGATTCATCACCGGGGAACAGGCGATCGACCATGTGCCCGTCGCCTTTTCCCTCTAGCCAGGAAACATCGAGAGATCCGCAAAGCATCGTCGTTCGCGATTTCGGCCGCCGTTGCGGTCGTTGATCCCCGGACAACCGCGCCAAAGGCTGTTTTCCCCAGCTGCCCCTTACAGAGAAGGCGGTGGAATCTCAGGGAGGAGGCCAGGATCTTCATCGTATGTTAATGGAGTGCGGGGGGACGCAGGTTGAATCGAGGGACGGCACGCGGGGGCGGCTATGGGCGCGAGACCGGGATCATCGATCTCGGTCATGAGCCGCCGCTTTCCGTCGACGGCACCGAAGCCGCTGTCATCGACCGCCGTCGCGTGTCGGTACAGTGGTTCAGCGGCACGATTCTGACTGGTCTGTGCGGCGCGGCCCTCATCGGCGGCGCCGTTTTCGCGTCTCTCGACGGCGAGACGACCTTCGCCCGCGTGCCGGAACGGGTGGAAAGCGCGCTGCGTGGCGCCTTCGGCGCCAACGATCGCACCGCCACCCTGCACAAGAGCGACCGCCTGCCGCCACCCGGCGAATCCACCGCCGCGCGCAGCCTGGTGCGGGTTTCGACCGTGACCCGGGTCGGCAACCGCGACGTGATGCGGGTACGCCCCTTCATCCGCATCGCCGGCAACCTGTCGATGACGACCAGCGACCTGTCGGCCAAGATCCCGCCCTTCAACGCCCAGCGCATGCTGACCGACGTCGGCTCCTCGACGCAGGCCGCCTCCGACGACCCGAACAATCCCGACGCGATCGAGCCCGACGCCGAGGTATCCTTCGTCACCAAGGATCTCGGCGCCGTGCTGCCGAAGGCCAAGATCGCGGCGTCCGTCGCGCTCGACGAAGTCCTGCTGCGCGTGCGTGACGCGGCGAACTGGCATGGCAACGGCGGCGGCGTGCGCTACGCCGCGCTCGCCAATGCCGCGGCGGATGCCACCGGCGCCCAGTCCGACGTCAAGCTCGCCTACGCGGTGGAGGGCAACGCCGCCGACCCCTATGCCGGCTTCGAGACCCGCGTGGTGCCGGAAAACGTCACGCTGCTGCCGAAGACCAAGGAGCAGGCCACCGGCGGCAATCCGGTCGGCGAACGCACGCACATCGTCAAGAAGGGCGACACCGTTGCCTCGATCCTGCGCGACCAGGGCGCGACCCCCGACGAGGCCAAGGCGATCGCCGCGAGCCTCGGCGCGCGTGGCCGCGACGGCGGCCTGAAGGAAGGCGACAAGCTCCGCATCCTGATGGCGCCCTCGGCGCCCGGACCCGGCGCGCGGCTGCAGCCCTATCGGGTGATCGTCGCCAACGACCAGGCGATCCAGGCGGTCGCTGCATTGTCGGATCTCGGCAAATATGTCGCGGTCGACGTCTCCAGCATCAACACCGTCACCGACACCGCCGACAACAAGAGCAGCGATGACGACGACGATGATGATGGCAGCGGCGTGAGGCTCTACCAGAGCATCTACGAGACCGCGATGCGCAACAAGGTGCCGATGCCGGTCATCGACGACATGATCCGCATCTACTCCTACGACGTCGACTTCCAGCGCAAGGTGCAGCCCGGCGACAGCTTCGACGTGTTCTACGCGGGCGAGGACGAGGGCTCCAGCATCACCGAGAAGAACGAGGTGCTGTTCGCTTCGCTGACGGTCGGCGGCGAAACCAAGAAATACTACCGCTTCCAGACCCCCGACGATTCCGTCGTCGACTACTATGACGAGACCGGCAAGAGCGCGAAGAAGTTTTTGGTGCGCAAGCCCGTCAACAACGCGATCATGCGCTCCGGTTTTGGCGGCCGCCGCCATCCGATCCTCGGCTATGTGAAGATGCACACCGGCGTCGACTGGGCCACCGCCTACGGCACGCCGATCTTCGCCTCCGGCAACGGCGTCGTCGAGAAGGCCGGCTGGGAAGGCGGCTACGGCAAATATGTCCGCCTGAAACACAACAACGGCTACGAGACCGCCTACGGCCACATGTCGGCCTTCGCCAAGGGCCTCGAGGTCGGCAAGCGGGTGCGCCAGGGCCAGGTGATCGGCTTCGTCGGCTCCACGGGCATGTCGACCGGCGCCCATGTCCACTACGAGATCCTGGTCAACGGCCGCTTCGTCGACCCGATGCGCGTGAAGCTGCCGCGCGGCCGCTCGCTGGAGGGCCCAATCCTGACGGGCTTCGAGAAGGAACGCGACCGGCTCGATGCGATGATGAGTGGGCGTAACGGCGCCGCCGCCCGCATCTCGGACGCGACCGGCGGACCGCTGCAGGTCACCAATCGCTGAGACCGCCTTCCGCGCCTCTGATCGCGCGGATCGCCCCTCCTCCCGGACGCGGCTGTTCCCGCCGCTCTGCTGCCGGCCCGGGACGAAAGTGCCCGGTTTTGCCGGTCCATCTCATTAAATTTGGGATGGAACACTTAAATTTGCGAACCGACCCCTTTGGAACCGCACAAGCGCGCCACAATTGAAAGAGGGGGCCCGACGTTTACGGAGGGTGCCATGGAGAATTGGACGAACGCCAAATTGTGCGACGTCGCAAACCTCATCCTCGGCGCGATTCTGCTGTTCTCGCCCTGGATATTCGAATTCGACGCCGGAAAGGTCACCCAGAACGCCGCCATCACCGGAATCGTGATCGCGGTGCTGGCGATCGCGGCGCTTGCGGCCTTCGCGGTCTGGGAAGAGTGGCTGAACCTGATTGTCGGCCTCTGGGCGCTGGTGTCGCCCTGGGTGCTCGGCTTCCAGGGAACCACGGCGATGAAGGTTCACGTCACGATCGGCATTTTGGTCGCGGTTCTCGCCGCGATCGAGCTGTGGATCATGTCGCACCACCCGCCCCGGCTCACCGCAAGCCGCTGAGGTACTGATCTCGCGACGCGTTGCGCGACCGGCCGGCGTTGCGCCGGGCCGGAAACAGGGCTTCCTTGATGGGAGGATGCAATGACCCGTGTCACCCGCGATGATGTGATCAAGTCGGTCGGCGTCGTCGATGACGTCACTATCGCCAGGATCATTGGAACGGGCGCAACGGTGGACGAACTCGCCGAAGCGCGGGCCTGGCTCGCCAATGACGAGCCGCTCATGAACGAGGGAAGACCCCTGGCGCATGGCCGGGCGCGCGACCTCGTCGATATCCTTACCGAGCTCGAGGCGAACGAGGAAGACGAGGCCGACCCGGTCGGCCCGCCCGACAGCGAGGCGTGACGCTTCAATTTGCCGGCGCGGATGCCGCCAATGGCGGCATCCTGCGCTCGGCGCCTAATGCAATTTCCGCCGCTGGGTCGGCGACTCGAACGGCGTGATTTCGGCCGTCTGCGGCGCCTTGCCGTTGAAGGTCAGCACATTGCCTTCCGCGGAAATGACGACGTGGTCGCCTTCCTTGATCTCGCCGGCAAGGATCATCTCGGCGAGCGGATCCTGCACGCTGCGCTGGATCACCCGCTTCAGCGGGCGCGCACCGTAGGCCGGATCCCAGCCCTTGGCCGCGAGCCAGTCGCGGGCCGCGGCGTCGAGGGTGAGCGTGATCTTGCGATCCTCTAAGAGCTTCTGCAGCCGTGCGAACTGGATCTCGACGATCCGGCCCATCTCGCTCCGCTGCAGGCGGTGGAACAGGATGATCTCATCGATCCGGTTCAGGAACTCGGGGCGGAAATGCGCGCGCACAGTTGCCATCACCTGCTCGCGCACCGCCGACGTATCCTCGCCTTCGGGCTGATTGACCAGGAACTCGGAGCCGAGATTCGAGGTCATGATGATCAGCGTGTTGCGGAAGTCGACAGTGCGGCCCTGGCCGTCGGTCAGCCGGCCATCGTCGAGTACCTGCAACAGCACGTTGAAGACGTCGGGATGCGCCTTCTCGATCTCGTCGAACAGCACGACCTGGTAGGGCCTGCGCCGCACCGCTTCCGTCAGCGCGCCACCCTCGTCATAGCCGACATAGCCCGGAGGCGCGCCGATCAGCCGCGACACCGAATGCTTCTCCATGTACTCGGACATGTCGAGGCGCACCATCGCGGTCTCGTCGTTGAAGAGATATGCGGCGAGCGCCTTGGTGAGCTCGGTCTTGCCGACGCCGGTGGGACCTAGGAACATGAACGAGCCCATCGGGCGGTTCGGGTCCTGGAGCCCTGCGCGCGAGCGGCGCACCGCGGTCGCGACCGCGCGCACCGCCTCGGCCTGGCCGACCACGCGCTTGGAAAGCGCGTCCTCCATCTTCAGGAGCTTGTCCTTCTCGCCCTCGAGCATCTTGTCGACCGGCACGCCGGTCCAGCGCGACACCACCTGGGCGATGCGATTGGCGGTGACCGCCTCCTCCATCACCTCGCCGGAGCCTTCCTTGGCCTCGATCTCGGCGAGCTTCTTCTCCAGCTCCGGGATCTTGCCATAGGCGAGCTCGCCGGCGCGCTGGAACTCGCCGCGACGCTGGGCATTGGCAAGCTCGACGCGCAAGGCATCGAGCTCGCTCTTGAGCTTCTGCGCGTTCGACAGCTTGTTCTTCTCCGCGCTCCAGCGCGCGGTCAGCGCCGCCGATTTCTCCTCGAGCTCGGCGAGCTCCTTCTCCAGCGCCTGCAGGCGGGATTTGGAGCCGGCGTCGCTCTCCTTCTTCAGCGCCTCCTGCTCGATCTTGAGCCGGATGATCTCGCGATCCAGCGTATCGAGCTCCTCGGGCTTGGAATCGACCTGCATCTTCAGCCGCGCCGCCGCCTCGTCCATCAGGTCGATGGCCTTGTCGGGCAGGAAGCGGTCGGTGATGTAGCGGTTCGACAGCGTCGCCGCCGCCACCAGCGCGGCATCGGTGATGCGCACGCCGTGGTGCTGCTCGTACTTGTCCTTCAGGCCGCGGAGGATCGAGATCGTATCCTCGACCGTGGGCTCGCTGACATAGATCGGCTGGAAGCGCCGCGCCAGCGCCGCGTCCTTTTCGACATGCTTCTGGTACTCATCGAGCGTGGTGGCGCCGATGCAATGCAGTTCGCCGCGCGCCAGTGCCGGCTTGAGCAGGTTGGAGGCGTCCATCGCGCCGTCGGCCTTGCCGGCGCCGATCAGCGTGTGCATCTCGTCGATGAACAGGATGATGCCGCCTTCGGCGGACGTGACTTCCTGCAGCACGGCCTTGAGCCGCTCCTCGAACTCGCCGCGGTATTTCGCGCCGGCAATCAGCGAGCCGAGGTCGAGCGCAAGCAGCTTCTTGTCCTTCAGGCTCTCCGGCACGTCGCCATTGACGATGCGCAGCGCCAGCCCCTCGACGATCGCGGTCTTGCCGACGCCGGGCTCGCCGATCAGCACGGGATTGTTCTTGGTGCGGCGGGACAGCACCTGGATGGTGCGGCGGATTTCCTCGTCGCGCCCGATCACGGGATCGAGCTTGCCGTCGCGCGCGGCCTGGGTGAGGTCGCGGGAATATTTCTTCAGCGCATCATAGGCGTTTTCGGCGGTCGCGGAATCCGCGGTGCGGCCCTTGCGCAAGCTCTCGATCGCCGCATTCAGGTTCTGCGGCGTGACGCCGCCCTTGTTCAGGATCGCACCGGCCTCGCTGTTCTTCTCCAGCGTCAGCCCGAGCAGCAGCCGCTCGACGGTGACGAAGCTGTCGCCGGCCTTCTCGGCCGCCTTTTCCGCGGCATCGAAGGCGCGCGCCAGTTCGGGCGCGAGATAGACCTGGCCGGCACCGCTGCCCGAAACCTTCGGCAGCTTGCTCAGCGCATCCTCGGTCGCCTTCAGGATCGCGCGGGAATTGCCGCCGGCGCGGTCGATCAGGCCGGAAGCCAGGCCCTCATTGTCATCCAGCAGCACCTTCAGGAGATGCAGCGTCGAAAACTGCTGGTGCCCGTCGCGCATCGCAAGCGATTGCGCAGACTGGATGAACCCGCGCGCACGCTCGGTGTATTTTTCAATATTCATTTGTGTTCCCTCAGCCTGCCAGCCCGCCCCGAAGGCACGACGCCAACATCTTCATTGGGTATCCGCGGGCCGCATTGACGTTCCTCAAGCCTTCCGCAGTCGTCGCCGACGTTCCCGCCGGCTTGAGGCGAATGTGGGATGGCGTTTTGCGAAACGGAAGAGGCGACCTCACAAATTCGTGTAGCCGGCGGCGCGCTCCCAAGTTCGCCGTCCTCGCGGCCCACCGCCGTGGCCGAAGCGCGCCAAATCACCTACAAGGCGGCATGTCCGCACGCACATCCGCCGAGATCACCGGCCTCTACCGCTATCCCGTCAAGGGCCTCACCCCCGAGGCGCTGGCGCGGGTTGCCCTCGCCGCCGGCGAGATGCTCCCCGCCGACCGCCGCTATGCGATCGAGAACGGCCCAAGCGGTTTCGATCCGGCCGCCCCCAAATGGCTGTCGAAGGCGCACTTCCTGATGCTGATGCGCGACGAGTGGCTGGCCGCCCTGAACACCCATTTCGACGAGCAAAGCCATCGCCTGACCATCCGCCGCCATGGCGCGGTCCAAGCCGAGGGTGATCTCGAAACGGCCGCGGGACGCACCGCCATCGAACGCTTCTTCGCGAACACCTATGCCGGACAGATCAAGGGTCCGCCCAAGGTGATTTCGAGCGACGGCCATCGCTTCTCCGACGTCGCGAGCAAGGTGGTCTCGATCATCAATCTGTCCAGTGTCCAGGCGATCGAGAATATCGTGGGCGCGCCGGTCCATCCCCTGCGCTTCCGCGCCAACCTCTATGTCCGCGGCTGGCCGGCCTGGCACGAGTTCGATCTGCTCGACCGCACGCTCGCGATCGGCAATGCGCGGCTGAAGGTGGTGAAGCGGATCAAGCGATGCGCCGCCATCAATGTCGACCCTGACACCGCGATGCGCGACCTCGCGATCCCGAACGACCTGATGCGCCGGCTCAACCACGCCGATTGCGGCGTCTATGCCGAGGTGATCTCGGCAGGCGAGATCGGCGTCGGCGATCAGGTCGCCGTCGAGCAGCCGACATTGGTGTGAGCGCGGCAAGCGCGCCGCGATCTCTCCATCACACCTCTCCCCGCCTGCGGGGAGAGGTCGGATCGCATCGAAAGATGCGATCCGGGTGAGGGGCTGATTTCTATCGACTCCAACTAACCTTGCGGATGGCTCCCCGCAAGCGGGGAGAGGGAGCAGAGTTCAGTTCGGCATCACATAGGCGTAGATGCGGCCGCGCGAGACCGGCGCTTCGCGGACCCGGTTGCCGTTGTTGCCCGAGATCATGATCGGATTGCCCTTGGCGTCGATGCCCGTGATGATGCCGACATGGCCGCCGCCGCGGCGGCCCATGACGGCGATGGCGCCGACCTGCGGCCCCGAGACGCGCTGGCCGTAACGGGCGAACGAGCTCGCCATGTCGGAGCCGGTGCCGTGATGGCCAGTGCGCTCCAGCACCATGTTCATGAAACGCGCGCACCACAGGCTGGCGCGACTGGTCGGATTGCCGCCGAGATAGCGACGCGCCTCGCTGACCAGGGTCGACGAGCCGAAGCCGCCCGTCATGGTCGTTTCACCCGACGTCTGAGTCGGCGCGACGCTCGCCTGCGCATTTTCCAGGCCGCGGGCATGCATCAGCGCGGCGCGACGCTCGAAGCGCTCGGCCCGCGCGACATGCCGATAGTGGCGATAGTGGTGTGCGGCGAGATGCCGCTTCGCGTGGTGGCCGGCATGGTAGGCCCGCGCGTGGCGCCCTGCGCCATGATGCGGACGGGCCGAGGCCGGCGATGCGGCAACAGCGAATGTGAGAGAACAGACTGCCAGCGCCATGATCTGAAGCGGCCGGCGATACGCAGAAGACACGATCATACTCTACCCTTATTTTACAACCCCCTCCTCCCCATCGATGACGGTCTGCGCTGCATCGGCATCGACCGCCGTCGACATCCGCGGCCCGTTAAAAATCGCGATGTGGCGAGAATAAGACATGATGCAGCAGTGCGGCATCGCGCATGGGGGGCATTCCGCGTTCAGTAGGTGACGATTCCCGCCGCATTGCAGTCGCAAGCGTTAATTGCGAGGCTCACGCGTCCATCTGACCAGAAAAAAGCAGGAGCCGCGCGATGCCCCACGCCGTCACCCGCGACAAGGTCCGCCTTTATTTCGAGGAAGCGGGCAGCGGAACGCCGATCATTTTCCTGCACGAGTTCGCGGCCGACCACACCAATTGGGAGCCGCAGATGCGCTACTTCTCACGCGGCCATCGCTGCATCGCCTATTCGGCGCGCGGCTACACGCCCTCCGACCTCCCGGCATCGAGCGAGGTCTATACCTACCGGCACTTCTATACCGACGCGCTGGCGGTGCTCGATCATCTCGGCATCGCGAAGGCGCATTTCGTCGGTCTCTCGATGGGTGCCTATTCGTCGCTGCAGATCGGTCTCAACGCGCCCGAGCGCGCGCTCTCGATGACGCTGGCCGGCGTAGGCTCCGGCTCGGAGCTGGAGAGACTGGAGCAATTCCGCGCGCAATGCCGCGCCAACGCCGAGCAGTTCGAGACGCTCGGGTCAGCCGGTGTCGCCAGGGTGACGCGCGAGGCGCCGAGCCGGATTTCCTTCATGCTGAAGGACCCGCGCGGTCATGCCGATTTCTATGCCGCGCTGGCGCGGCATGATTCCAAGGGGTCGGCCAACACCATGCGCAGCTTTCAAGGAGCGCGGCCCTCGATCTACACCATGACGGAGGCGATCCGGAAAGTGGCAACGCCCGCTCTGATCATCTGCGGCGACGAGGACGAGGCCTGCGTCGGGCCGAGCCTGTTCCTGAAGCGCCATCTTCCGGCCTCCGGGCTCTCGATGTTCGCAAAGACCGGCCATGTGCTGAACCTCGAGGAGCCCGCGCTGTTCAACGAGACGGTCGAGCGCTTCATCGCGCTCGCTGAGGCGGGCCGCTGGGGCGCGCGCGACCCGCGGTCGATACTCGCCTGAAACGTCATTCCGGGGCGCGCGAAGCGCGAACCCGGAATGACGCCTGCCGCGTCACTTCCCCTTCTCTGCCCGGCTGAGCAGAAACACGCCCTGCTCGCCGAACATGTTCCAGACCCACCAGGGCAGATTGAGCGGCACCGGCCGGCCGAAGGTGTCGAGCGCCACCGCGCGCTCCATCTTGACGCCGATCTCGTCGCAGAGCTGCACGAAGTCCTTGATGGTGCAGAAATGGATGTTGGCAGTGTCGTACCAGGTCGCCGGCAGATTCTCGGTGCGCGGCATGTGGCCGCCGACCAGAAGCTGCAGCCGCATCTTCCAGAAACCGAAATTCGGAAACGAGACGATGGCGCGGTGGCCGATCCGCAGCAGATTCTCCAGCACGACCTTCGGCTGCCGCGTCGCCTGCAGCGTCTGCGACAGGATCACATAGTCGAAGGCGTCGTCGGGATAGTTGACGAGGTCGGTGTCGGCATCGCCCTGCACCACCGCAAGGCCCTTGGCGACGCAGCGATTGACGCCCTCGCGCGACAGCTCGATGCCGCGCCCGTCGATGCCGCGGCTTTCAAGCAGTTGCAGCAGGTCACCGTCGCCGCAGCCGACATCGAGGACCTTCGAGCCAGGCTTGACCATCCCGGCGACCAGCCGATGATCACTGCGGTAATTGCCGGTACGATCGGGCGAGAGCCCTTCGAGCGGCAGGGTCTGCTCTTGCACGGCCATCACTCAACCACCCGGAAGCCCGCGCGCCTTGCCCGCCGATTGCAGGAAGGCGCGGGAAATATCGAAGAACTCGGGCACGTCGAGCAGGAAGGCGTCGTGGCCCTTGTCGGTCTCGATCTCGGCGAACGACACGCGTGCGCTCGAGGCATTCAGCGCATGCACCAGCGCCCGTGATTCCGAGGTCGGAAACAGCCAGTCAGAGGTAAACGACACCACGCAGAAGCGGGTCTTGATACCGCGGAATGCCTGCGCCAGCACGCCGTCATGGTCGGCAGCGATGTCGAAATAGTCCATCGCCCGCGTCAAATAGAGGTAGCTGTTGGCATCGAAACGCTCGACAAAGGACGAGCCCTGGTAACGCAGATAGCTCTCGACCTGGAAGTCAGCGTCGAAGGAGAAGGTCGGCAGCTCGCGGTCCTGCATCCGCCGGCCGAACTTGCGGTGCAGCGCCGCGTCCGAGAGATAGGTGATGTGCGCGGCCATCCGCGCCACTGCGAGCCCGCGATGCGGCAGCGTGTCATGTTCGGTGTAACGTCCCTGGTACCAGTTCGGATCCGCCATCACGGCCTGACGGCCAAGCTCGTGGAAGGCGATGTTCTGCGCCGAGTGGCGCGTCGAGCAGGCGATCGGCAGCGCGGAAAACACGCGCTCCGGATAGGCGGCGGTCCATTGCAGCACCTGCATCCCGCCCATCGAGCCGCCGACCACGCAAAACAGCGTGTCGATGCCGAGTCGATCGAGCAGCATGGCTTGCGCGCGCACCATGTCGGGGATGGTGACGACGGGAAATTCCAGCCCCCAGGGTTTGCCGGTCGCCGGGTTGGTCGAGGCCGGCCCCGTCGAGCCCATGCAGCCGCCGATCACATTGGCGCAGATGACGAAGTACTGGTTGGTGTCGAGCGGCCGGCCGGGCCCGACCATGCTCTCCCACCAGCCCGGCTTGCCGGTCACGGGATGGATGTTGGCGACATGCTGATCCAGCGTCAGCGCATGACACATCAGCACCGCGTTGGAGCGGTCGGCGTTGAGCTCGCCATAGGTCTGATAGGCGATCTGGAAAGGCGCCAGATCAACGCCGCAATCGAGCTTCAGCGGCTCGTTCAAGCCGAACTTCGCGACCTGCGACGTCGGATGGTCGACCTCATGCGCGCGGTCCTCGGCCTGGATCGCCGGACTTGCTATCGACTGCACGTCTGCCATGTAGCTCGGGCCCCGTTAGGGGTCAAAGACCCCTCGAAAACAGGCCATGAAAAACCCGGCCTGAACAAAGGTTCGGCCGGGATAACGTCCCCCGGCCTGTTTAGCGAGTTTTTTAACGTGGCTGCAAGCCGGCCGGCTCAAATGACCACGGAACAGGACGAAAGTAGAGGCTGGCGGCCTTTTCGTCAAGGCAAGCCGGTGGTTAACGACCCGCCGCCACGGCACGGCTGGCAGCCGCCGTCGATGTTTCTCTTTGCTTTCGGCGCCCGTCTTTCCTAAGCAGGGTCGGTGATCGCCGGCCGCGCATGCGCAAGAAGCCGGCATCGAAGGCGTTTTGAAGATGTCCAAACCACCCCCAGCGCCGCCCTCGCTTGCCGAACTGCGCAAGGAGATCGACGCGATCGACGAACAGGTGCATCGACTGCTGATGGCGCGCGGCGACATCATCGACCGGCTGATCCGGGTCAAGCAGACCCAGGAGGTCGGCTCGGCGTTCCGCCCCGCACGCGAGGCCGACATGATGCGCCGCCTGGTGCAGCGCCATCGCGGCATCCTGCCGCTCGACACGGTGGAGAGCATCTGGCGCGTCATCATCGCGACCTTCACCTATGTGCAGGCGCCGTTCGCGGTGCATGCCGACGTCTCGACGAGCGAACCCGCGATGCGGGATTCGGCGCGCTTTCACTTCGGTTTCACCGTGCCCTATGTGGCGCATTTTTCCGCATCCGCCGCCGTCGACGCGGTGGCAAAATCGAAAGGCGATCTCGCGCTGGTCTCCGCCACGTCAAGCCGCGCACCCTGGTGGCTGACGCTGGAAGCCGAGGGCGCGCCGAAGATCATCGCCCGGCTGCCCTTCGTCGAGCGCGCCGACCATCCGGCGGCGCTGCCGGTTTTCGTCGTCTCGCGCGTCGCCGACAACGCCATGGTGACCGAGGTCGAGACCTGGAGCGTGCGCGTCTCGGGCTGGAATGCCGAGATCGCGCGCGCGCTGTCGCCGCTCGCCGAGATCGTCGCGGTGCCCGACACCGCCTTTGACGGTGCGGCGCTGCTCGTATCGATCGCAGGCGCCGGCCGCCTCGACGCCGTCATGCGCGCGCTGGTCGATGCGGGAGCGTCGGTGCGTTCATCGGCCCTCGTCGGCAGCCATGCAACGCGCTATACGGTGCCCATTAACGGGGTAGCCCGCTAGCCCACCCCGCCAATTCCGGAGTTGAAGATGAACCGCCCCGTGCCGAATCCCGGCATTCTCGACATTGCGCCCTACACGCCCGGCAAGAGCCCGGTGCCGGAACCGGGCCGCAAGGTGTTCAAGCTCTCGGCCAACGAGACGCCGTTCGGGCCCTCGCCCAAGGCGATCGCGGCCTACAAGCACGCGGCCGATCATCTGGAGGACTATCCGGAAGGCACCTCGCGCATCCTGCGCGAGGCGATCGGCCGCGCCTACGGGCTCGATCCCGACCGCATCATCTGCGGCGCCGGCTCCGACGAGGTCCTGAACCTGCTCGCGCACACCTATCTCGGCCAGGGCGACGAGGCGATCTCCACCACCCACGGCTTCCTGGTCTACCCGATCGCGACCATGGCGAACGGCGCCAGGAACGTGATCGCGGCCGAGACCAACTTCACCGCCGACGTCGATGCGATCCTGAAAGCCGTCACGCCGCGCACCAAGCTGGTCTGGCTCGCCAACCCGAACAACCCGACCGGGACCTATATCCCGTTCGACGAGGTCAAGCGGTTGCGCGCCGGGCTGCCCGCGCACGTGCTGCTGGTGCTGGATGCCGCCTATTGCGATTACGTCTCGCGCAACGACTACGAGATGGGCATCGAGCTGGTCGCGACCTCCGAAAACACCGTGATGACCCACACCTTCTCGAAGATCCACGGGCTCGCCGCGCTTCGGATCGGCTGGATGTTCGGGCCGGCGCATATCATCGACGCCTGCAATCGCATTCGCGGCCCCTTCAACGTCTCCACGCCGGCGATGGTTGCCGCGATCGCGGCCATCGAGGACACCGCGCACCAGCAGATGTCGAAGCTGCACACCGAGAAGTGGCGCAACTGGCTGACGGATGAAATCAGCAAGCTCGGGCTGAAGGTGACGCCGAGCGTCGCCAATTTCGTCCTGATTCACTTCCCGACCGAGAAGGGCAGGACCGCCGACGAGGCCGACGCGTACCTGACCAGGCGGGGGCTGGTGCTGCGCGGACTGAAGAACTACCGCCTGCCGCATGCTTTGCGCATGACCGTCGGCACCGAGGAGGCCAACCGGCTCGTGGTCGACGCGCTGCGCGACTTCATGGCCGGAAAATGAGTGCTGCTCCGCACTTCAAGAAGCTGGCGCTGATCGGTTTCGGCCTGATCGGCGGCTCGATTGCGCGCGGCGCCCGGCTCGAGGGGCTGGCCGAGACGATTGTGACCACGGCACGCTCGGCGAAGACGCGGGCGCGTGTCGCCGAGCTCGGCATCGTCGACGCCGTGGTCGAGACCAATGCGGAAGCCGTCCGGGATGCAGATCTCGTCATCCTCTGCATTCCCGTCGGCGCCTGTGGTCCGGTCGCGCAGGAGATCGCGACCGACCTGAAGGCTGGCGCGATCATCTCCGACGTCGGCTCCGTCAAGGGCGCGGTGGTCAAGGACATGGCGCCGCATTTGCCGGCCGGCGTCCATTTCGTCCCGGCGCATCCGGTCGCCGGCACCGAGCATTCCGGCCCCGACTCCGGCTTCGCCGAACTCTTCATCAACCGCTGGTGCATCCTGACGCCGCCGGAGGGGACCGATCCTGCCGCCGTGGAGAGGCTGCGCGGGTTCTGGAGCGCGCTCGGCGCCAGGGTCGAGACCATGACGCCCGACCATCATGATCTCGTGCTCGCGATCACGAGCCACCTGCCGCATCTGATCGCCTACACCATCGTCGGCACCGCGGACGAGCTCGCGCAGGTGACGGAGTCCGAGGTGATCAAGTTCTCCGCCGGCGGCTTTCGCGACTTCACGCGCATCGCCGCGTCCGATCCGACGATGTGGCGCGACGTGTTCCTGGCCAACAAGGAGGCCGTGCTGGAGATGCTCGGCACCTTCAACGAGGATCTCGCCAAGCTGACGCGCGCGATCCGGCGCGGCGACGGCGAGGCCCTGTTCGAGCATTTCACCCGCACGCGCGCGATCCGCCGCGGCATCGTCGAGATCGGGCAGGATTCCGCCGCCCCCGATTTCGGCCGCCCGCATCCGCAGCTCGGCAAGCAGGGCTAGTTTGTCGCGGGAAAAAGCCGGCGCTCGCCGCTCGGTGTCATGCCCCGGCGCGTCGGATGCCTTGGCGGCCCGATTTTCGCACTGCGCCCAGCTGGCGGGTCAGGCCGGCACCGATCTGCATGGCGACGCCAACCACCCACCAGGCGGCGACCGCCATGTCCCAGCCGCGGCGCAGAACCTCGTCAAACACGAAGGCATAGACGGAGATCAGCGCCGCGACCGCGGCCAGAAAGGTGCCGGCCGCACCGAGCAGCAGGAGCGGGTCCAGCCGCGGGCGCAACCCCGACACGGAAATATCGATCCCCAGCGAGAAGCCGCCCGCCCCGATTGCCATCATCGACAAGATGAAGGCAGCCGGGTCGGATAGCTCCATTTCGCTGCGGGCGAGCAGTGCGGCAACGAACATGCCGCACACCGCGCCCGACATTGCCAGTCCGATCCGCTCCACGACATGCGCGACACGGCTGATCAACAGCACTTGATCCTTGCGGATTCCTTCGCGCGGCACGTCGTGAGCCCCTTTTTATTTGTCGAAGGGGTAGTAGCGGATCTGGCTCATGACGATGTGATCGTCGGTCCTTGGCGCGCCGCCGACGCCGTCGAAGGCGAAGCGCTGGTTGTAGGAGTACTGCACGCCCGCTTTGACCGTGCCGAAATTGCCGCGATAGACGGTGTCGTAGAACCCGAGGGTGTACTGCCTGATCTCGCGGGTATTGCCGTTGCAGGTCGCCGCCGGCGAGTTCTCGACGTTGCAGCCCAGGTTGTTGTAGAGCGGGTTGCCGTAGCCGAACGGCACGCTGCCGACATCCATGAACGCCGCCTTGGCCTTTTCCAGACCGGCATAGCTGTAGATGTCGAGCGTCGGCAGGGTATGCCAGATCAGGCCGACGGCGGCGGCGGTGATGGTCAGCGGCAGGATGGTGCCGTCCTGCGCCAGCGTCGCATCCGGGAACGGCGTGGCGGTGAAGCGGCCGAGCGCACCCTGGGAGCCATAGACCTGAAGTTCGAGCGTTTTCGGAATCAGCTCCGCATTGATATGGCCGCCGAACGCGCCGGTGTCATAGGTGTGATTGGCGAAGTTGAAGCGATCGAACATCTGCCGATACATCGCCCATGCTTCAATGTGGAACCGGTAAGGCCCAAGCCGCGGGTCGTATGACGCCTTCACCGTGAAGTCAGGCACCTGATTGAGGCTCAGATTGTTGGCGTTGTTGAAGAAGCTGCCGCCCGGACCGGTCAGGTTGACGAGCAGGTTCGGGTTGAGCGTGCCCTGCGGACCAACGGCCGGCGTGCCGACGGTCGGCGTGTTGCCGCCGAAGAAGGCGGTCTGCGGATTTTCGGCCGATGCCGCGATCCTGAACTCGGGCGTGACATCCTGCCAGACGCGCACGCCGGGCTGGCGCGCGGCAAGGAAGCCGGGCACCGATTCGAAGTCGATCACGCCTGGCGCGTCGACGCCTCGTGGATCGATACCGTATTTGCTCGGCGCATTGAGCGACCAGGTCTGACCGGCGAGCACGTGGAAGCCGATGTCGTTGCGGTCGACCGTCACGCTGAGCTGACGCATGCGCGGGTTGAACGAGTTGGTCGCCACCGAGTTGGCGGTCTGTGCCGCGCCCTCGAAGTCGATTTCGCCGTAGCCGGCAATGTGGGTATCCGCTCCGACATTGCCCTCCGCCACGACCGAGAAACGGCTCTGGCGCGCCGAGAAACGCGATTCCGGCGTGTAGAAGTTCTTGGCCTGGGCGAATGGAATGAAGTTGTAGACCGACCCCGTATCGGAAGCGAGGTTGCGGGTCCGATAGATGTGGGTGAGGTCGACCCAGCCGCCAAATGTCAGCGTGACACCGTTGTAGCAGACCTTTCCGGCCGGGCAGAGATCATCCGGCGCCTTGTAGGTCATCGGCGTCTGGCTGATCGCCTTGGCCTGCGCCGCCTCGATCCGCTTTTCGCGCTGCGTCTGATTGTCCACCTTGTCTTCGAGCTGCTTCAGCTTGGCTTTGAGCGCCCTGATTTCGGCCGCCGCGTCGTCTTCCGCAAAAGCCTGGCTCGCAGAACAAAGAAGGGCCCCGCCAATAAGTACGCATCCCAATAGTCTCACTTGAACCTCCCGCCCAAGAAGAAGCGCGATTGCGCACATCGCACCTCCCCGAGGTGTGTGCATGCTTCCCCAGTGCGAGAGACTTGGGTTCGGGGTCCGATATTCTCGGCCAAACCAATTTTTCAGATCACGTTTCGCTCGCAATTTGTTGCGGGAATTTTTTCGCCGATCTCCGATCTGGCGCAGCCGTGCGCGAGTGGAAACAAAAGAGCCCAGCCGGGGCATGGCTGGGCCCAAGTTGCTTGGAGGCTTAACAGAGAGACGTCGTTGTTATCCCAGGTGCCGGCCGGTGGCCGACCGTCAGTGCTTGATCGTGGTGCGGCTCACGAGCTTGTGCGGCTTCATGGCCACGCGCATGTCGGTGTTGCGCAGTGTCTGCTGCGCCATCGCTTCTGAAGGCGCCGCACGGCTCGAGCCGATGCCGAGATCGCCGTTCGGATAGGCGAAGGCGTAGGCACCCGGCTCCTGGATGGCCTGCTGCGCCAGAACCGGAGTCGCCACGGCCGCCGACAGAACCAGCGCTGCGCCGAACAGTTTGAAAGTCGTCATGATCCTCTCCCTTGCATCGGCCGCAACCTTTCGTCGCCGCCGTCTGCAGACAAGACTGAGGTGGGAGGGGATCCATTCCCGGCGGCGCCGGCTCTGGCGATCACGCTTAGGCGATTGTGGCGTTATCGCGTCGTTAGCGGTTTGTTAAAACAGCGGAGGCACTTGCGCCACGCGCAGCGGGCCGAGAAACACCGCGCCGTCGACAAAGCGCAGCGGAAACGACCGCGCCTTGTTGCCCTCGAGCACTGTCTCGCTGCCGAGCGAATTGATGCCGGCCGCAACGCCCGCGCCGGCATTCTGCTTCACGATCTTGCCGAGCCCGGGAATGGCGCGGTCGAGCGCGCCGAACAGGTTGTTGATGTCCTGGGTCTTCACGCCGGGCGCGACGCGATCGAGCGTCGCCTGCGGCACGCCTTCGTCGAGCATCTTCTCGATGCCCAGCGCCGGGATCACCTTCTCGAGGCCGGCGACCGTCATCTGCAATTCGCCCTCGATGCGTCCGTTCGCATTCAGGCCGAGGGTGCCGGCCGCGACTGCCACCAGGTCGCCCTGCTGGATGCGCGACTGCACCACCTCGACGTGGCCGTTGGCAGCCTGGATTTCACGAAACCGCTCCGGCCAGGGTTTTGGCGAAAAGTCCTTCAACCCGCTCAGCATCATGCGCGCGTCGACGTCGAACGGTTCGGCAAGCAGCGGATGCAATCCCTTGACGCTGCCGCCCTCGATCCTGGCGACCGTCTCGATGACCGGGTGATCGGCAACCGAGCCTCCAGCCAGACGCCCGTGCAGCTCGACATGGGAGGCGTTCGCGAGCGGCGTTTGCACCGATCCCTCGACGCGCTCGATGGCCGGATTGTCGAACACGATCGAGGCGCGCTCCGGAATGTCGGGCAGGCCGACGATGCTGCTGCGGCCCTTGCTCCAGTTGACGGCGAAGGAGGCGGCGCCGCGATCGGTGATCGTCGCGGGCGAGGCAAATTCGGCGATCACGCGCTTCGGATCATAGACCTGCGCGACCACGAGGATCTCGCCGAGCCTGGCGGTGACCGGCGTCGTTGCGCCCGCGGTCTGCGCGACCAGCGATACGCTCGCACCGTCGCAGCGGATCTCGAGCCGGAACGGGTAGCCGGCCACCGACCGCCTGGCGCAATCATAGACGCGGCCGGATTTCGCTTCACGGGCCCGCCAGGCATCCGCCTGCACATCGACCTGCGAGGCGGCAAAGAACCAGAATGCGCTCCAGGCGATCGCGGCGATGAGAAGGAGAGCGGGTGCAATGAACAGGCCCCAGAGCGGGCGCCGGCGCGGTGACTGTGGAGCGGACCTGATGTCCGCCCCTGGCTCGCCGTGGTTCTCGGATGCGAACGTCAAATCCCGGCTCCGCCTGTAACTTTGAAACTTGCCAGTGGTCTTTCGCTGCCAGCATTCGCAAGCGTGCCTTCCGTGCGGCATGCGAATGTTACAATCGGACCACTGGCCATGGTATCGGCCATGGCGCGACCCTTTGACCAGCAATTTTGTCAATAAAGGGGACGGTGACGGCGCAATCAAGTTACCGGATTTTCATCCTCCGCCAAACCCTGCTAAGCCTGCACAAAATGCCCCTGACCCTCCCTCCCGATACCGAATCCGACCACGGCGATCTCTGGGTGTTCGGCTACGGCTCGCTGATGTGGAAGCCCGGCTTCGCCTTCATCGAGCAGGTGCCGGCGCGGCTGATCGGCGAGCATCGCGCGCTCTGCGTCTATTCCTTCGACCATCGCGGCACGCCGGAAAAGCCGGGGCTGGTGCTCGGGCTCGATCGCGGCGGCGCCTGCCGTGGCATCGCCTTCCGCGTCGCGGCCGCGCGGCGCGCCCATACCATCGACTACCTGCGCAGCCGCGAGCAGACGACCAACGTCTATCGCGAGGTGATGCGCTCGGTGTGGCTCGAGGACGACGCGCGACGACGCGTCAGCGCGCTCGCTTACGTGGTCGACCGCGGCCATGTGCAGTATGCCGGGCGGCTTTCGCTCGCCGAGCAGCTCCGCCTGGTGCGGCAGGGCCACGGCCGCTCCGGCAACAACCGCGACTACGTGCTGTCGACGGTGCGCTCGATCGAGGCGCAGGGTTTTCGCGACGGACAGTTGCATCAGCTCTCGCTGATGCTGCATGACGACGCGCACTCGCTGCACGGCGCTCCACCGGAAACGAGCGCCGAAGCCTAGTCGGGCATCATGCCTATGCTTCGGCCGAACCATCGGCGCGGCCGAACAGCTTCGCCTGCTCGAGGCGGCCGGCCTCGACCAGCCGCGCGGTCGCGCTCTCGATCGCCTCGCGGGTGCGGCGCAGGAATTCGTCGCGCGACAGGCCGGCCGGCAGCGGATCGAGGAATTCGACCACCAGCGTGCCGGGATAGCGCATGAAGGTGCGGCGCGGCCAGAACAGCCCGGAATTGAGCGCGACCGGCAGGCAGGCCACGCCGCAATCGACATAGATCAGGCCGACCCCGCTCTTGTAGTGCGGCGGCGCGCCGACCGGGGTGCGCGTGCCCTCGGGGAAGATCACGAGCTGGCGGCCGCGGCGAACCACTTCGCCGGCGCGCCGCGCCATCCGCATCAATGCTCGCGCTCCCGCCGCGCGATTGATCGCGATCATGTCCGCCTTGATCAGGAACAGGCCGAACACCGGAATCCAGGTCAGCTCGCGCTTGAGGATGAAGATCGGACGCTCGAAGAAAGGCAGCAGCGCGAAGGTTTCCCACATCGACTGGTGCTTGGAGGCGACGATCAGCGGACCCTTGGGAATCTTCTCGACGCCGCGGAACTCCACCTTGATGTTGCAGATTACGCGCATCAGGAAGATGCTGGCACTCGCCCACCAGTGCGCGACCGTAAGCAGCGCCGGCAGCGGCATCACGAGCGTCGGCAGCGCGATGATGATCAGCGCCACCAGCACGACATAGAACGCCACGTTGAAGACGAGCGAGCGCAGAAAAATCGAAGCCATCGAAGATCCGATCAGTTGGCCTGGGCGGTCGCCGGCCGGCGCGGCGACGCGCCGCCCGGCTGGTCCGGCAGTTCGGGCGTCAAATCGAGGCCGAGATCGGCCAGCCGCACCCGCAACTCGGCGGCGACATATTTGACGTATTCCGACAGCAGCAGGCGCAAGGTCGCGCCACTCGTCCACCAGGGTTCGTCACGCCATTTTTCGCCGACCACCGCGAACGGGATAAGCTCGATTTCCGGCATGGCGTGCGCCAATTCGACGATCGCGCGCGGCATGTGGTAGTTTGAGGTGACCACGATCAGCGACTTGAACCCGCGCTCGCGCGCCCAGCGCCTGGTTTCCGCGGCATTGCTGCGGGTGTTGACGGCGGAGTGGTCGAGGTCGACGCAGCACCCCATCAGCAGCTGGCTGTCCGGCAGCGAACGGGAGATGTCGTTGGCGTCGTTGGTCGGGTGCACCCCCGAGATCAGAAGCCGCTTGCCGTAGCCGGCCGCCAGCAATTCCATCGCATCCGAGATGCGCGAGGAGCCGCCGGTCAGCACCACGATGCCGTCGGCCTGGCGCTCGGGCGCGGTTTCGGCGCCGCGAAGCTGCGACAGGAAGTAGACAAAGCCAACCGACGCCGCGACGAAAGCGATCGCGAGCGCCGTCACGACGCCCGCGCGCACGATACCGCCAAGCGGACGTGCTGGCGCCTTCGGCGAGATATTGTCGGCCCGCTGACCCATGCGACGGCTGCTGATGATCCCTTCCCCGGTGCAATTCTAAAGGGTTTTACGGCCAAGTGGAATCACTCGGGCCGCGCCATATGGTCCGGTCCGGCCGGTCATTCGATCTCGTCGAGGGTGGCGAACAGCGTCCGCCGCGACGCCCAGGCGGTGATCGCGCCAATCAACACGGCCTGGATCGCCAGCACCAGATAGCCGGAAGGCCGCAGCGAGAATGTCCCCAACAGCGCGGCGAACTGATCCCCGATCGGGGTGCCTGAAAACCAGGTGGCGATCGATTCCGAAAAGCCGAAACACAGCATCGCGAAGCCGCCGCCGATCAGGCCCCCCTCCAGCCCCAGGCGGAGGAAGTGCCAGAAGAACCGGTCGGCGATGTAGCGGTCGCCGGCGCCGACGAAATGCAGGACTTCGACGATCGGGCGGTTCGCCGCCATCGCGCCGCGGGTGGCGAACGACACCGAGATGATGGTGGCGACGATGACGAGGGCCAGGATGCCGAGGCCGGCCGCGAAGGTCGCGCCCGTCATCGAGCGCATCCGCTCGATCCAGGCGCGGTGATCGTCAACGCTGGCGGTGGGCGCGGCCTGCGCCAGGCGCGCCCGCAGGGCCACGAGGTCGAGCGGGGTGCCGGGCTGCACCCGGGCGATGATCACCCGCGGCACCGGCAGGTCGTCGAGCGACAGGCCGCTGCCGAGCCACGGCTCCAGCAGCTTCGCCGACTCCTCCCTGGTGAAGGGCTTGACCTCGACGATCCCCGACTGGCCGCGCATCGCGGCGCTCGCGGCAGCCACGTCGCGCTCGATGTCGCGCCCGGCCTGCGGACGGACCTGGATCGTGATCTCGCTTGCGACATCGGACTGCCATTCGGCGGCCGAGGCGCTCACCAGCAGCACGGTGCCGGTCGTGACCGACGCCAGGAAGGTCATGATCGCGACCACCGCGACCAGCGCGCGGCCCGCGATCGAGGCACGCGGCACGATCGGCGACAGGTTGCGGGCGCGCACCGGCACCTGCGGACGTTCATGTCCGAGGTCGACCAGGGGACGCCGTGTCTCGTTCCTATTCATAGATGTGCAGCCGTCCCTGATGCAGCACCAGCCGCCTTGCGTCGTACTGGTCCATCAGCGTGATGTCGTGGGTCGCGATGATCACCGCGGTGCCCAGCTTGTTGAGCTCGATGAACAGCCGCAGCAGCCGCCGCCCGAGCGTCGGATCGACATTGCCGGTCGGCTCGTCCGCCAGCAGCAATTGCGGGCGCGAAATCACCGCGCGCGCGATCGCGGCGCGCTGCTTCTCGCCGCCGGACAGGATCGGCGGCAGCGCATCCATGCGCTCGCCGAGCCCGACCCACTTCAGGAGGTCGATGACCTCCTTGCGGTAGCTCGATTCGTCCCGGCCGATCACGCGGAACGGCAGCGCCACGTTCTCGTAGGTCGTCATGTGGTCGAGCAGGCGGAAATCCTGCAGCACGATGCCGATCCGCTTGCGCAGGTCGGCGATCTCGTCCTTGCCGAGCAGCGACACGTCGTTGCCGAACAGGTTGACCAGCCCCCGCGTCGGCCGCAGCGACAGGAACAGCAGTTTCAAGAGCGAGGTCTTGCCGGCGCCGGACGGGCCGGTGAGGAACTGGAAGGAGTGGGCGGGGATCTCGAAGGAGAGGTCGCGCAAAATCTCCGGGCCGAGCCCGTAACGCAATCCGACATTTTCGAACCGGACCAAGGTCAGCTCCGTTCGAGGCGTGGGGCGGCCGGTGCGCGTGACCCGGCGGCCGGAAACCTCACCGGTTTTGCGTCGGTTATGGTTTCCGATTCGTTAACGGTCGGCTTGTAGCATTGCGTTTGCCGGTTTTTGACCGGTGTGGCGAATTTGACGTTCCTATCGGCATCGCGGCGGGTCATCCGTAGGGACGTCAAATCCAAAGCCTCACTGGAATCATAGAGTTGCTGGTGTCCCTCTGCTCCCGACGCTTGTAAAAGCGCCCGCTGCAAAGGGATACAAGCGCCGGTAGCGGACACCAGTCGCCTCATTGGTGGAGAACAGGCTCCATGCACATCGTTTGCCCTCATTGCACGACTTCCTATGCGATCAACCCGGCTACTCTCGGCGCGGAGGGGCGGACTGTCCGCTGCTCCCGCTGCAAGGAGGTCTGGCTGGCGCGGCCGGAAGATGCAATCGAGCCGGCCCCGGAACCTGCCCTGGCGGAAGCCGGCGAGCCGACGACGGGCGTGTCGGCGCCGGGCTGGGACACCCATACCCGCGACGAGCCCGAGCCCGAGGCGCCGGTGATCGACAGCCCCTCCATTGCGGCCGACTGGCCCTCCGCGGCAACCCGTGACGCCGAGGACGACTGGCAGGGCATACCAGGCTCACCCCGCCGGCGCCGCCTGCGCCTTTCAGGCCTTTTCTCGTGGCTGACGCCCAATATCGGCCTGCCGACCGCCTGCGCCGGCATGGCTGCGCTGGTCGTCGCGCTGATCGTCTGGCGCGCCGACGTCGTCCGCCTCCTGCCGCAGACCGCCTCCTTCTACCGGATGGTCGGGCTCGATGTGAACCTTCGCGGCGTCGTATTCAAGGACGTCAGGATCACAACCGAGACCGTCGAAGGCAAGCCGGTGCTGGTGATCGAGGGGGTGATTGTCGGCCAGACCCGCAAGGCGGTGGAACTGCCGCGGCTGCGCTTCTCGGTGCGGGACGCGCAGGGCGCCGAAATCTATGCCTGGAACGCCGTACTCGACCAGACCGTGCTGAAACCCGGCGAGCGCGCCCTGTTCAAGTCGCGCCTCGCCTCTCCGCCGCCCGAGGGGCGCAACATCGACATCCGCTTCTTCAACCGGCGCGACCTCGCCGGCAACAGCGCGTGAGGCCGCCGTGGCGCGGGTCCTGATCACCGACGACGAGGAGCCGATGCGCCTGCTGGTCGCGCGCGCGATCGCGATGGACGGCCACGAAACCGTCACCGCGCAGGACGGCGCCGAGGCGCTGGACATCCTGATCCGCGAAGAGGGCGCCTTCGAGCTGCTGCTCACCGACATCCAGATGCCCGTGATGGACGGGATCGCGCTCGCGCTGTCCGCGGCGCGCGACTTTCCCAGGCTGACGATCCTCCTGATGACCGGCTATGCCGACCAGCGCGAGCGCGCGTCCAACCTTCAGGCGATCGCGCATGACGTGATCACCAAGCCGTTCTCGGTGGCGGACATCCGTACCGCCGTTGCGGACGCGCTGGCGTCGCGGAACAGCTAACGGATTGCGTGGACCTTCAAGCCTGCTCATGCCCCGCGAAGGAGGGGCATCCAGTACGCCGTGGCGTTTCGATTCGATCGTCGGTGCTTCTGGAATACCGGGTCGCCCGGTCAAGCCCGGGCGACCACAGCCTGAGAGCGCAGGAAGCGCTCAATAATCCTTCAGCAGCCGCTCGATGTAGTCGAGCTCGATCTGCGGCCGCGCCGGATCGGCCAGGCGGCGGCGGAGTTCCTCGAGGATGCGGCGCACCCGCTGCACGTCGATCTCGCCCGGAATCTTCACCGTGTAGTCGTCGCCGAATTCGCGGCCGTGCAGCGGCCGTCCCAAGGGATCGGTCTGGTTGCCGCCGCTCTGCTGGCGGCCGACCCGGTTGCCGGGGCCGTCCTGACCGTCGCCGTCGCCCTGCTGCATGGCATCGGCCAGGCTCTGCTGGCCCTTGCGCAGCGCCTCCAGCGCCTTGCCCTGCGATTCGACGGCGGCATCGGCATTGCCCTCGCCGAGCCGGCCCGAAGCGTCGCCCATGGCGTTGTCGGCCTCGCCGAGCCCGTCGCCATCATCCTGCTCGCCTTGCTGGCCCTGTTCGCCCTGCTGGCCGCGCTGACCCTTCTCGCCGCGCTGGCCGGGCGCCATGCCGCGCCGGGCCAGCTCCTCCTGCAGCTTCTTCAGCCGGTCGCGCAGCCCCTGCTGGTCCTGCTGCAGGTCGCCCATGCCCTGGTCGCCCTGCTTGCCGCGCAAGCGGTCGCGCCGCGAATCCTGACCCTGCTTGAAGGTGCGGTCGCGCAACTGCTGCTGCTTGCGGATCATGTCGCCGAGCTCATTGAGCGCCTGCTCCATGTCGTCGTCGGCGCCCTGGCCGGGCTGGGCCATCTGCAGGTTCTCCAGCATCTGCTGCAACTGGTCGAGCAGTTGCCGCGCGCCCTCCTTGTCGCCGGAGCGCGACAGCCGCTCCATGCGCTCGATCATGTTGTTGAGGTCCTGCTGGCGCATGATCCTCGTGTTGGGATCGAGCGGACGCGCCAAAGCCTGCGGATTGTTGCGGAACTGCTCGACAAGCTGGCGCATGTAATTGTCCAGCGCCGCGCGCAGATCCTGGGTGAGCTTCTTGATCTCCTCATCGCTGGCGCCGCGTTCCAGCGCCTGCTTGAGCGCGTCCTGCGCGGCGCGCAGCGCCTTGTCGACATCGGTGATGTTGCCATCCTCGATGGTCACGGCGAGCGCCCAGAGGCTCGCGACCACCTCGCGCAAGCCGTCGTCGGTATGGGCCGCCTCGAGCTCGCGGGCGATGTTGTAGAGCCCGAGATAGTGCCCGGTCTGTTCCGGCATGAACAATTCCGGCGCGATCATCAGCGCCTCGAGCGCCGCGAACACGTCGGAATTCCTGTTGGCGTCGAGCGCGAGGATACGCCGCTGCTCGATCAGCGCACGCGCCAGCGGCTTGGCGAACAGCCGCTCCGGCAGGCGCATGGTGAACGGCTCGCTCTTGCCCTCATTGCCGGCTTCGTCCTTCGCCGTCAGCGTCAAGGTGACATCGGCCCCGGCGTAAGGGTCCTCGCTCAGATCCTTCACGGTCTGGCCGACGCCGCTGCGCGTCCGGGCATTGGGCAAGACCAGCGCAAATTGCGGCGGGGCGAACAGCGGCCGCGGCTCCCGCGCATCCTTCGCGGCCTCGGCGGAGCGGGCGGCGAAATGCGCCTGCGCTTCGGTGACGCCGTAATCGTCCTCGATCTTGTAGGACAATTGCAGCGCGCCCCTGGCCTGGCGTTCCGGATCCTTGGCGAGCGCGATGGTCGGCGTCCGGTCGGGCGTGGCGGCAAAGCGCCATTGCGGCTGGCCGGAGGGCGCGCGGACGTGAACCGTGCCGTCGCCGGCGATGGTGAAATGCCGCTCGTTGGTCCCCTTCGGCGCCTGCTCGGCCGCGGCCGCCTCGGTGATGCCGCCACCGGTCACGACGTCGAGCGTGCCGCCGCTCGAGCGCACGATCAGGGTCGAGCCGGCCGGCACCGGCAGCGGCCCGGACGCCGGGAGCGCGGCCTCCTTGTTGGCGGCGGAGAGGATGATCGGCGGCCGGCCGGTATAGAGCGGCGGGGTGACCCAGGCGTCGACGCGGATATTGGCCGGCGCCAGCATGCCGTTCCAGTCGAAGGCGGCCGCAACCCGCATCGCGCGCTCGTCGCCGGCGGCGACATAGGTCGCGACCAGCATCACCATCACGAGCGCGCGCAACGCCCAGGGGTCATGGATGGCGAGCCGCGGCGACGGCAGGCCGGCGCGGATCCGTTTCAGCGAGGCGAGCGTGCGCTCGCGTTGCGCCTGCCACAGCGCCTGCGCGACCGGGTCCTGCGACTGCAGCGTGTCGCTGAGCGCGGTGGCCGGGCGGTGCGCAATGCCGGAGCCGCGGTCGAGCCGGCTCAGGCCCTGCTCGCGGCTCGGCCAGCGGAAGCGATACAGCGGGAACAGCGCGGCCAGCGCCAGCACCACGAACAGGCCGAAGCCGATCGCGCGGCCGGCGAACGGCAGGGCGAGCCAGAGGCCGGCCCAGGACACCACAAGGAACAGGCCGACGACGGTCAACAACCGCGCCAGCGGCGGCCAAACGCCCTCCCACGCGATCGCATAGCGCGCCCGCTTGAGAGCCTGCGTCAGTTTCAGCCGCGAGAGGGCGTCGGCATTGCGGGCCTCGTCGCGCGGGTCGGGGTTGGCGCCGTTCAACAAAATCTCCGAATTCACCGGCAGGACAGCCTAGCACAACGGCAGCACTGAGGCACCCGTGCCTGCACGGGGACCCGGCCTCTCCGGTGCATAACACGAAGGCGTGACTAGGCCGCCGCGACCTCGTAGTTTCCGCCCATCAACCACCTAGGGAAACGTCATGGACCAGAAAACGCACGACAAAGGGCTCGAAATCCGCAAGGCGGTGCTGGGCGAGGCCTATGTCAACAATGCGCTGAAGAACGTCGACAGCTTCAACAAGCCGTTCCAGGAGCTTCTGACGGAATATTGCTGGGGTGCGATCTGGGGCCGCGAGGAGCTGCCGCGCAAGACCCGCAGCATGCTCAACCTCGCGATGATCTCGATCCTGAATCGCCCGCATGAGCTGCGCGCCCATATCAAGGGCGCGCTGACCAACGGCGTCACGCGCGACGAGATCCGCGAGATATTCATGCAGGTCGCGATCTATGCCGGCGTGCCGGCCGGCGTCGACAGCTTCCGCATCGCGCGCGAGGTGTTCGCCGAGATCGACAAGGGCTGAGAGATGCTCGATCCGTAGAGAGATTAGGCCGTCATTGCGAGCGAAGCGAAGCAATCCAGAGACGCAGCCAAGGCTGGATTGCTTCGTCGCTTTGCTCCCCGCAATGACGAAAGCGAGGAAATGCTGCCATGGAAATCGGATTCATCGGGCTCGGGAAGATGGGATTTCCCATGGCGCGACGTCTGATCGAGGCCGGCCATCAATTGACGGTGTTCGACACGCGCGAGGAGGCCGTCGAGGCGCTGCTCGCGCTCGGCGCGCAAGCCGCCTCCTCGCCAAAGGCGGTCGCGGACCGCACCGAGACCGTGATGGCGAGCCTGCCCTCGCTGCAGGCCTCGCTCGAGGTAGCGACCGGACAAGACGGCGTGATCGAGGGCGAGCGCGTCAGGCGCTTCGTCGATCTCTCCACCGTCGGCTCGCGGATGGCGGTGCGGATTTTCGACCTCCTCAAGCAACGGAACATCGTGCAGATCGACAGTCCCGTCTCCGGCGGCGTCGGCGGCGCCGAGAAAGGCACGCTGGCGGTGATGGTGTCGGGTCCGCGCACCGAGTTCGAGGCGGTGCGGCCGGCGCTCGCGGTGATCGGCAAGCTGTTCTTCATCGGGGAGAAGCCCGGCTCGGGGCAAACCATGAAGCTTGCCAACAACTTTCTCTCCGCGACCGCCATGGTCGCGACCTCGGAAGCCGTGGTGATGGGCGTCAAGGCGGGCCTCGACCCCAAGATCATGATCGACGTGATCAATGCCGGCTCCGGCATGAATACCGCAAGCCGCGACAAGTTTCCGCGCTCGGTGCTGCCGCGCAGCTTCGATTTCGGTTTCGCCACCGGACTGATGGTGAAGGACGTGCGGCTGGCACTGGAAGAGATGAAACAGCTGGGCTTATCGATGGAGGTGGCGGAGGCCGTCGCGCGGCTCTGGGAAGTGGTGATCCGTGAGGAAGGCGCGGAGTCGGATTTCACGGCGGCGATCAAGCCGATCGAGAAACAGGCCGGCGTGATCGTGGGCGGCAGCGGCGGCGCCATAGCGAAGTAGACTCTTCACCACTCTTCCTGTTCGCTTCTCGACAAGCGCGTGCGCGGATCAACAAGTCAGGTGTCGCGGCTCTGCAACAGCGCGTAGTCAAAATCGACGCAGTTCGGACACGCCCAAATACGGTTCGGCTCCCACTAACGCCTGCTGCGCGCGGCGCGACTAAACGTTCTCCACGACGATCCAACGGAATCGAATGGAGAACGAAATGATGATGAAGACCAAGACGCGCACGCTGCTCGGCGCCGCTTGCAGCGTTGCGTGCGTCGCGGCCGCGCCCGCGATGGCGGCGGACATGGGCGCGCCGGTCTACAAGGCGCCGGCTGCGGCCGTTTTCAACTGGACCGGGTTCTATGTCGGCGGGACCATCGGCGGCGGCATGGCGTCCCTGCCCGTGACCGACATGGACGATTTCGACACCGCCTTGAACGGGCCGACGCTGAAGTCCACCGGCGTGGTCGGTGGCCTGCATGCCGGTTACAATTGGCAGGTCGCGCCGTCGTTCCTGGTCGGCATCGAGGGTGATTTCAACTGGTCCAGCTTCAAGGACAGTGACACAACCTGCTTCGGCAATTGTTCCGTTATCTCGCGATTTGACCCAGTCGTCGCAACGTCCAAGCTCGACAATTTCAGCACGTTGCGGGCGCGGTTCGGGCTAGTCGCCGACCGCACGCTGCTCTACGTCACCGCAGGCCCTGCCTGGGGACATGTCGATGCATCGCTGACAGACTTCAATTGTCCGGCCTGCCGCCCCCCCGGCCAGGTCTTCGCCGCCGCATCCGACAGCAGCTATCGCATCGGTATCGCGGCGGGCGCGGGTGTCGAATATGCGCTGACGCAGAACTGGATCCTGCGCGGCGAATATCTTCACCTCGACTTCAGCAACAAGGACGCACAGTTCATCGAACCGACTGCCTTGCAGCCCAACACCAGCTTTCGCGCACGGTCGAGCGCGACGGCGGACCTTGCCCGCATCGGCGTGAGCTACAAGATCTGGTGATGCGAATGCGACAATCGCGGCGGCACGTCCCGCCGGATCATCTCTACTTCCAGACGCGGCACACAGGCCGGCCCAATGGGGCCGGCCTTTTTCTTGGCCTGGTACAAAGTGGTGTCGCCGCTCGGCAACATGAGCCGCGAAAATCAACGCAGTTCGCACGCGTTCAAATGCCGTTCGGCCGCCACTAAAGCCTGTTGCGCGCCTCGCGACTAACGTTCTCGACGACGATTTCATCGAATCGAGTGGAGAGCATCATGACCTCGAAGACCAAGACGCACGCGCTGCTCGGCGCTGCCTGCGGCGTGGCGCTGGGCGCGCTCGCAGCCGTGGCGCCTGCGATGGCGGCGGACATGGGCGCACCTGTTTACAAGGCCGCACCGGCTGCCGCTGTCTTCAATTGGACCGGATTCTATCTCGGCGGCAGCGTCGGCGGCGGTATGGCGTCGCTGCCCGTGACCGACTTGGACGATTTCGCGCCGTTCCTGAACGGACCGGCATTGAAGTCCACCGGCGTGGTCGGGGGCGTGCATGCCGGGTACAATTGGCAGTTCGCGCCGTCGTTCCTAGTCGGCATCGAGGGCGATTTCAACTGGTCGAGCTTCAAGGACAGTGACACGACTTGCTTCACTGGCTCTTGCTCCGATCCTCGGAGCAATCAACTCGTTGCGTCGTCGAAGCTCGACCAATTCGCCACCTTGCGGGCGCGGTTCGGGCTGACCTCCGACCGCACGCTGCTCTACGTCACCGCTGGCCCGGCCTGGGGGCATATCGATGCATCGCTGACAGAATCCAATTGTGTGGATCCGAGTTGCAGCCGCTTTGGCCGCGTTGCCGGCCAGTTCCTCGCTGCCGCTTCGGACAGCAGCTATCACATCGGCATCGCAGCTGGCGCCGGCGTCGAATATGCGCTGACCCAGAACTGGATCCTGCGCGGCGAATACCTTCACCTCGATTTCAGCAATAGTGACGCAACGTTCAGGACCGTACCTAACCTTAGCGGGGACCCCAACGCTCGCTTTCGCGCCCGGTCGACCGCGACCGCGGACCTCGCCCGCATCGGCGTGAGCTACAAGATCTGGTGATGGGGATGCGATGATCGCGGCGGCACGCCCGCCGCGATTGACCTGATCGACGCGAACGAATCTCCTGTCGTCCCGGCCAAGCGCTCGCCTGGCAACGCGCAGCGTTGTCCAGAGCGCGAGCCGTGATCCATGACCCCGAATGGCTGTGTTGCAATTCGCTGTGGCCACGGTAACCTCGGCAATCAAGCTGAGCGTGATCGTGGGCGGCGCCAAGGGCAACCTCGTGGCGAAGTAATGGATGCGGACACAAGGAACCAGCAGCAGGCGATTTGCGCGCGTTTTGGTGCGCGGTACTTTGCGTGCGGGCCGGCGCACAAAGTTGGAGTATCGAGAAACGTAAAGGAGGGCGGCCGCCCCCTGAATGGATTACGAATCTCACCCAGCGGAGATTCCTGCGGTTGGTACATCTGGGCGGGCGAGCGCTTCTCTGCGGAACCGGATTTTTTCGTGCCCTTGCATGCATCCCACCTCGCGGAGTGGGCTCCGTTGGTTATTCCGTATCTAGGGCTACCTCCCGGCTGGCGATTTCTTGTCGCCGAACAATACGAAGATGTTTGGCATGATCCTCAACTGCCTGAAGCCGACAGGCATGCTTTGAGGTAGATCACAGCCAGGGTGCGGGCTTGTCCATCGCGATCAGCGCATCGACGTCGACGCGCGGGCGCACCACGGCATACTGGTCGCCCTTGACCAGCACTTCCGGCACCAGGGGCCGGGTGTTGTAGCTGCCCGCCTGCACCGCGCCATAGGCGCCGGCGGTCATGATCGCCACGAGATCGCCGGGCTTCGGCTCGGGAAGCGTGCGGTCGAGCGCGAGGTAGTCACCGCTCTCGCAGACCGGCCCAACCACGTCGGCGACAATTCGTCGCGCGCCGGCGGCGGGCTCGACCACCGGCAGGATGTCGTGATGCGCCTCGTAGAGCGTCGGGCGGATCAGGTCGTTCATCGCGGCGTCGATGATCACGAAATTCTTCGCATCGCCGTGCTTCACATAGATCACGCGGGCAACCAGGATGCCGGCATTGCCGACGATCAGCCGGCCCGGCTCGAACATCAGCATGCAGCCGAGATTGTGCGCGACCCGCTTGACCATCGCGGCATAGGCGTCCGGCGCCGGCGGCGCCTCGCGGTCCATGTAATAGGGGATGCCGAGGCCGCCGCCGAAATCGATGTGGGAAATAGTGTGGCCGTCGGCGCGCAGGTCCTGCACGAACTCGACCAGCAGCCGAAACGCGGTCTCCATGCGGCCAAGCTCGGTGATCTGGCTGCCGATATGCATGTCGGCGCCGCTCACCTGGATGCCCGGCAGCTTCGCGGCACGCGCATAGACCTCGCGGGCGCGCGACAGCGGGATGCCGAACTTGTTCTCGGACTTGCCGGTCGAGATCTTGGCATGGGTGCCGGCATCGACATCCGGATTGACCCGCACCGAGATGCGCGCGGTCTTGCCGGTCTCGGCGGCAAGGCGCGACAGCAGTTCGAGCTCGGGTTCGGACTCGATGTTGATGCAGAGGATGTCGGCCGCGAGCGCCGCGCGCAGCTCGGCCTCGGTCTTGCCGACACCGGAGAACACGATCTTTGAAGGCGGGATGCCGGCTGCGAGCGCGCGCTTCAGCTCGCCGCCCGAGACCACATCGGCGCCCGCGCCCAGCTTCGCCAGCGTGCGCAGCACCGACTGGTTGGAATTCGCCTTCATGGCGTAGCAGACCAGCACCTTCTCGCCGGCGAACGCCTCGGTGAAGACGCGGTAGTGCCGCTCCAGCGTCGCGGTCGAGTAGCAGTAGAACGGCGTGCCCACCGCCTGCGCCAGATCGGACAGATTGACCGCCTCGGCGTGCAGCACGCCGTTGCGATAGTCGAAATGGTTCATCTCAAGCTCTAGTGCCGCCGATCTGAAGTTCCTGCACCGGGCGCCGCAAATTCATCTCAGGAACTTCAGATCGAAAAGCGGCACCAGAATCATAGTCTTGCGAGTGCCCTTGCTTTCCGAAGTTCGTGTGCGAGAGCGCGGCATATATATCACGAACTTCGGAAAGCGGGCACTCGTCGAGATCAGTTGCCGAGAAGCGGATCGAGAGCGAACGGGCGCTTCTTGCCTCTCGGCGCGCTCATCGAAGGGTCGGCGCTGCCGTAATTCGGATTGAAGACGGTCTGTTTGTTCGCGTTGTCCGCCGCGGTATCGGTCGGCGCGGCGTTGGCCGTCGGCGATGGCGCGCCCGGCGGCAGGTCGAGCGGCCCCTTGCGGCCGCAGCCGGACAGCGCGAGCAGCGCCGCGCACAAGAGAATGATGGCCCCTCCCGAAGACGCCGGGCTCAGTTTGCGATTCACGATGAAATCCCCAATGCGGGCCGCACCATACAAAGATTGTTCGGTTCTGGCGAGAGCGGGACAAAGTGGAAATTTGCGCGGAAATCCAAGGCTCAGCCCAATTTTCGCTGTTTTTCGAGCCGCTTCAGCCAGCCCTTCGCCTGCGCCAGCACGTTCTTCGGCGCAGTGCCGCCGAAACTGGTGCGGCTTTTCACCGAGGCGTCCACCGACAACACCTTCAAGGCATCAGCGGTAATCTTCGGCTCGACCTCCTGCATGGCGGCGAGCGGCAGCTCATGCAGGGCCACGCCCTTTTTCGACGCCAGCGCGACGATGCGGCCGGTGACGTGATGGGCCTCGCGGAACGGCATCTTCAGGGTTCTGACCAGCCAGTCGGCAAGATCGGTCGCGGTGGCATAGCCTTCGCCGGCGGCCTGCTTCATCCGCGCCTCGTCGGGCACGAGATCGAGCACCATGCCGGTCATGGCGCGGATCGCGAGCGAGAGCGCGGCAAAGGCCTCCATCGCGCCCTGCTTGTCCTCCTGCATGTCCTTCTGATAGGCGAGCGGCAGGCCTTTCATCACGATGAGCAGCGCATTCAGCGCGCCGATCACGCGTCCCGTCTTGGCGCGCACCAGCTCAGCCGCGTCGGGGTTGCGCTTCTGCGGCATGATCGAGGAACCGGTGGTGAACTTGTCGCTCAGGCGCACCAGGCCGACCAACGGGGAGGTCCACACCACGATCTCCTCGGCGAAGCGCGACAGGTGGATGGCGCAGATCGATGCCGCCGACAGCGTCTCCAGCACGAAGTCGCGGTCGGAGACCGCGTCGAGCGAATTGGCCATCGGCCGGTCGAAGCCAAGCGCCTTCGCGGTCGCGGCGCGGTCGATCGGGAACGAGGTGCCGGCGAGCGCGGCCGCCCCCAGCGGCGATTCGTTCAGCCGTTTGCGCGCATCCGCGAAGCGGCCGCGGTCGCGCCAGGCCATCTCGACATAGGCGAGCAGATGATGGCCGAAGGTCACGGGCTGCGCGGTCTGCAGATGGGTGAAGCCCGGCATCACGGTTGAGGCATGCTCGATCGCCCGTTGCACCAGCGCATGCTGGAAGGAAGCGAGCGCCGCATCGGTCGCATCGATCGTGTCGCGGACATAGAGGCGGAAGTCGGTCGCCACCTGGTCGTTGCGCGAGCGCGCGGTGTGCAGGCGCCCGGCGGCGGGCCCGATCAGCTCGGACAGACGGCTTTCGACATTCATATGGATGTCTTCGAGCGCGCGCTTGAAATCGAACGAGCCCTTGTCGATTTCTGACAAAATCGTGTCTAGACCCTTGCCGATATTTTTTGCATCAGAAGCGCTGATGATGCCTTGCGCTGCGAGCATGGCCGCGTGCGCCTTGGACGCAGCGATGTCCTGGGCATAAAGGTGCCGGTCGACGTCGATGGAGACGTTGATTTCCTCCATGATCGCGTCGGGACGCTCCGAAAACCGGCCGCCCCACATCTTGTTGCTCATGACCTTTTGCTCATGACTTGCCCTGCCCTTCGATACCGCCGCCGGATAAAGCGCTTTTCCGGATGCCGGCGCGGTAATAAGAGGCCTTGCATAACCGTATCTGAGACCGAATGACAAACGATATGCCTGACCGTCCCGCCCCCGCTGCCGCCGCGCGCCGGATTCCGCTTGCCATCGGCATGGTGCTGGTCGGCGCGGCCATCGGTTTTGCGGCCGTATACGGCTACGGGCGGCTGAAAGGCAATGCGGGCGGCGATCCGGCCTGCCGGGCGGCCGTCGACGTTGCGAAGCGGATCGCGCCGCTCGCCCATGGCGAGGTGGCGGCGCTGACCATGGCGACGACCCCGCTGCGGCTGCCGGACCTCGCCTTCGAGGACGCCAATGGCGCGCCGAAGAAGCTATCGGACTGGCGCGGCAAGACGGTGCTGGTGAATCTGTGGGCGACCTGGTGCGTGCCCTGCCGCAAGGAGATGCCGGCGCTGGACAGGCTTCAGACCAGGCTCGGCGGCCCCAATTTCGAGGTGGTGGCGATCAACATCGACACCCGCGATTCCGACAAGCCGAAGGCCTTTCTGAAGGATGGCAATCTGACCCGGCTCGGCTATTTCACCGATCAGAAAGCCAAGGTTTTCCAGGACCTTAAGCAGATAGGCCGGGCGCTCGGCATGCCCACCTCGGTGCTCGTGGACGGCCAGGGCTGCGAGATCGCGACGATTGCGGGGCCGGCTGAATGGGACAGCGAGGACGCGGTCAAGCTGATCAAGGCCGCTATGCAGCCCGCCGCGGCGTTTTAGCGCGGTTCAGGCCGAAATATTGAGATTGCCGCCGACGCCTGCGCCGACATTGGCCAGCGACAGCGTCTGCTGGGCTCCGCCGAGCAGGGTCTCGACCGCCGATTTCTGAGAATCGAGGTTCGACTTCAGCACGGAGGTCGCCACCTGCTGCTGCACCGCCCCCGCCTTCGCCGCCATGATGGCGGCAACCAGACTCATGTCCATACCCGGCACCCCGAAACTTCCGCGCGCAACTTACGGGCTGAGAGTTAACGAGTGGTGGAAGATGTGCCGGGGGATTGCCGGGTCATGCCCGGCAATGACGAGCTTACCGCGTCGGAACCGGCTTCGGGCCGCGATAGTCGTAGAAGCCGCGCTGGGTCTTGCGCCCGAGCCAGCCCGCCTCGACATATTTCACCAAAAGTGGACAGGGCCGGTATTTGGAATCGGCTAGTCCTTCGTGCAGCACCTGCATGATGGAGAGGCAGGTGTCGAGCCCAATGAAGTCGGCGAGCTCCAGCGGCCCCATCGGATGATGGGCGCCGAGCTTCATCGCCGCGTCGATCGCCTCGACATTGCCGACACCCTCATAGAGCGTGTAGATCGCCTCGTTGATCATCGGCAGCAGGATGCGGTTGACGATGAAGGCCGGGAAATCCTCCGACACCGCGACCTGCTTGCCGAGCCGACTGACGAATTCCTTCGCGGTGTCGAAGGTCGCATCATCGGTGGCGATGCCGCGGATCAGTTCGACCAGCTCCATCAGCGGCACCGGATTCATGAAGTGAATGCCGATGAAGCGCTCGGGGCGATCGGTGGATGCGGCGAGCCGTGTGATCGAGATCGACGAGGTGTTGGAGGCGATGATCGCTTCCGGCTTCACCACCGCGCAGACGTCGTGAAAGATCTTGCGCTTGACCTCTTCCTTCTCGACCGCGCTTTCGATCACGAGATCGCAATCGGCAAGCCCTTCGAGGCTCTCGGTCGGCGTGATCCGCCCGAGCGCCTGATTGCGCGCGTCGTCGCTGATGACCTTCTTGGCAACCTGACGTGACAGGTTGCCGTTGATGGTCGCCATGCCCGATTTCAGGCGATCGGACGAAATGTCGGTGAGCACCACGTGCAATCCGGCCACCGCCGCCACATGCGCGATGCCATTGCCCATCTGGCCCGCGCCGATCACACCGATTTTGTTGATCTGAGATGCCATCTTCTCATCCACCGAACCGGCGCGCATATCGCGCCTGCCCACCCGTCCCGCCAGTCTTCAATGCGCCGTGAGGAGAAGCGGAACCCGCCCGCTCAAGGTGCTCTTCTTCAATATAGGACACCGGCCGGCGCTCGCGCATCTGGCCGTTCGAATCATCGTTACTTTCCGAGTTTGCCGAGCGCATCGGTCAGCTCGGGAACCGCCTGATAGAGGTCCGCGACCAGGCCGTAATCGGCGACCTGGAAGATCGGCGCATCCTCGTCCTTGTTGATGGCGACGATCACCTTGGAGTCCTTCATGCCGGCGAGATGCTGGATGGCGCCGGAGATGCCGATCGCGACATAAAGTTCCGGGGCGACCACCTTGCCGGTCTGCCCGACCTGCCAGTCGTTCGGCGCGTAGCCCGCATCGACTGCCGCGCGCGAGGCGCCGACACCGGCGCCGAGCTTGTCGGCGAGCGGCTCGATATATTTCGCGAAGTTCTCGCGGCTCTGCATGGCGCGGCCGCCGGAGACGATGATCCTGGCCGAGGTCAGCTCGGGGCGATCGCTCTTGGCGACTTCCTCGCCGACGAAGCTGGAAAGGCCGGGATCGGCCGCGGCTGCGGCGTTCTCGATCGCGGCACTGCCGCCCGCACCGGTCGCCGCGAAGGTCGAGGTGCGCACCGTGATCACCTTCTTGGCGTCCTTGGACTTCACCGTCTGGATCGCATTGCCGGCATAGATCGGCCGCTCGAACGTGTCGGGCGCAACCACCTTGATGATCTCCGACACCTGCATGACGTCGAGCAGCGCCGCGACGCGCGGCATCACGTTCTTGAAGCGCGAGGTCGCGGGCGCGACGATCGCATCATACGCCGCCGCGAGCGAGACGATCAGCGCTGCCAAGGGCTCGGCGAGATCATGCTCGTAAGCAGCGCCTTCGGCGACGAGCACCTTGGTCACGCCCTGCAGCTTGGAGGCAGCTTCCGCCGCCGCCTTGGTGCCCTGGCCGCCGCCGGCGACCAGCACATGCACCTCACCGCCGAGCTGGGCGGCCGCGGTTAGCGCCTTGTTGGTCGCGTCCTTCAGCGATTCATGATCGTGTTCGGCAATCAACAGCGTCGTCATTTAGAGAACCCCGGCTTCATTCTTCAGCTTCGACACCAGCTCGGCGACGTCCTTGACCTTGACGCCCGCCTTGCGGCCCGGCGGCTCCGATGTCTTGAGGATTTCCAGATGCGGCGCGAGATCGACGCCGTAGTCGGACGCGTTCTTCTCCGCGATCGGCTTCTTCTTCGCCTTCATGATGTTCGGCAGCGAGGCGTAGCGCGGCTCGTTGAGGCGGAGGTCGGTGGTGACGATCGCCGGCCCCTTCAGCTTCACGGTCTGCAGGCCGCCGTCGACCTCACGCGTCACCTTGAAGTCGCTTCCATCGACTTCCAGCTTGGAGGCGAAAGTCGCCTGCGACCAGCCGAGCAAGGCAGCCAGCATCTGGCCGGTCTGGTTGCTATCGTCGTCGATCGCCTGCTTGCCGAGAATGATGAGGCCCGGCTGCTCCTCGTCGGCGATCTTCTTGAGGATCTTGGCCACCGCGAGCGGCTCGACATTGCCTTCCGCCTTGACCAGGATGCCGCGGTCGGCGCCCATCGCAAGCCCGGTGCGGATGGTTTCGGTGGCCTGTGCGGGCCCGATCGACACCACCACGACCTCGGTCGCCTTGCCCGCCTCCTTCAGGCGCAGGGCCTCCTCGACCGCGATTTCGTCGAATGGATTCATCGACATCTTGACGTTGGCGAGCTCGACGCCCGATCCGTCGCCCTTGACGCGGATCTTGACGTTGTAGTCGACCACCCGCTTGACCGGCACCAGAACCTTCATCGATCCTCTTTCGCTTGAAAATGTCGGGGTTTGCTGTGCTTTGCGCGGAACCTAAAGCGCCCGCCAACCCCGGTCAACGCGCGCAAGGCTAAAAATCGGCCCTGGGTGGTGGTTCAGAAGCCCGCATCTTTGTCGCCGCGCGTTCGCCATGCGGATTTCTGAACCAAAGCCACACTAGATCAATAAGTTGACAATGTCCTTCGATTCCTGAAGTTCGCAAACTGGCGGCCGCAGAATGATGCGAACTTCGAAATCGCGACACCAAGGCCCGGTGTCAGCGGTTCTGGCCCGGCACCCAGAGCACGTCACCCGCACCATTATTATTGGCAGTGCGGCTTGCCACAAAGAGGAAATCCGACAGCCGGTTGAGATACTGGATCGCCGCCGCGCCGACCGGCTCGTCCGGCCTGGCGGCGAGTTCCACCACCACGCGTTCCGCCCGGCGGCATATCGTGCGCGCCAGATGCAGATGGGCCGCCGCCGCCGTGCCGCCCGGCAGCACGAAGGAAGTCAGGGCTGCGAGCTTCTCGTTGAGCTGATCGATCTCGCGCTCCAGCCGCTCGACCTGGCTCGCGAGCAGCCGCAGGCGCTCGGCCTTGCCCTGGCGCTCGGGCACCGCGAGGTCGGCGCCGAGGTCGAACAGGTCGTTCTGGATCCGGCCCAGCATCGCATCGAGCTCCACTGCATCCTTCAGATGCAGGCGCACGACGCCGATCGCGGCGTTGGTTTCGTCGACGGTCCCGTAGGCCGTCACCCGCAGATCAAATTTCGGACGCCGCTCGCCGCTGCCAAGCGCGGTAGAGCCGTCATCGCCAGTCTTCGTATAAATCCGATTGAGCACGACCATGTGTTTGTCCTCACGCCGTCATCGTCACCGTCCCATCGCCCAGACCGCGAGCATGGTGATGATGATGGCCACGAATTGCAGCAAAACGCGCAGCCGCATCAATTGCTGCGAGCGGTTCGGCGAACCGCCTCGCATCATGTTGACGAGGCCGAGCAGAAGCACCAGCGCGACCGCGCCGACGGCGATGGGAAGCAGGAAAGAGCTCAGGAAGGATGCCATGCCCCGTCCATAACACTGTGCGGGACCGACCGCCACAAGGCGAGGAACGATCTGGCTTTTAAGCCGATAATATCAGATGGTACCCGCGAATCCCTCGTCCGCCGTCCCGGGTGCAATGTGAGGCAGCTCCGCTCCGTCTACCTCATCGTGATGGACGCCTTCTACACGTTCCTGGCTGACGATGGCTGGGCCATCGCCAGCCATATCGCGCTGTCAACGCTGATGGCGCTGTTCCCGTTCCTGATCGTGCTGACCTCGCTTGCAGGCTTCTTCGGCTCCAAGGAGCTCGCCGACCAGGCCGTCGAGCTGCTGTTGCAGATCTGGCCGAAGCAGGTCGCCGATGCGCTGTCGGGCCAAATCCACGACGTGCTGACCACGACGCGCGGCGACATCCTGACCATCGGTGCGGTTCTTGCCGTGTACTTCGCCTCCAACGGCGTGGAAGCGCTGCGTATCGCGCTCAACCGCGCCTATGCGGTGGTCGAGGCGCGGCGCTGGTACTGGCTCAGACTGGAATCGATCGGCTACACGCTGGTCGCCGCCTTCACCTCGCTCGCGATGGCGTTCCTGATCGTGCTCGGGCCGCTGATCATCGAGGCGGTGCGCCGCCATATCCCGCTGATCGTGGAGAGCAACGAGCAGCTTCTTACCATCGTGCGCTACGGCATCACCATCGTCGCGCTGATCGTCGCGTTGCTCATTCTGCACGCCTGGCTGCCGGCAGGACGGCGCACCTTCCTGCAGATCCTGCCCGGCATCATCTTCACGCTGGTGGCGTCGCTGATATCGGGCATCGTGTTCGGCCAGTATCTGGCGCGCTTCGCCAACAACTACGTCACGATGTATGCGGGACTCGCCTCGGTCGTCATCGCGCTGGTGTTCCTGTATTTCATCGCCGCGATCTTCGTCTTCGGCGGCGAGCTCAACGCCGCGATCATCAAGTCGCAGCTGCCGCACGGCGTAACGCTTCAAGCAGCGCAGTCGCTAAGGCCCGCGGAGACACGGGCTTGAGCAGGAACGCGTCGGCGCCGGCCGCGCGCGAGGCGGCTTCGTCTTCGCCGCGCCCGGAAACGCCGATGATCGGAATCCGGCCGGCCGGCGGCGGCAGGGCGCGAATCCGCCTGATCGCCTCGATGCCGTCGATCCCCGGCAGCACCATGTCCATCAGCACCGCGTCGAAAGCGCCCTGCGCGATGCGCTCGGCCGCGACCTCGCCACGGCCGATGAATTCGGCCTGATGGCCGAGCTCGGTCAGGATGGTGTTGAGCACCACGCGGCCGAACGGATTGTCCTCGACGCTGAGCACGCGCAGCGGCCGCGCGGCTTCCGGCGCCGCTCCCTCGGACGCATCCGCCGTGGCCGGCAACGCCGGACCGGCGCAATCGAGCCTGACCGTCAGCGTGAAGGTGGTCCCGCCGCCTGGCCGCGGCGCGACGACGATGTCGCCGCCCATCGACCGGGCAAGCTGCTTGACCGAGGACAGCCCGAGGCCGGCGCCGCCGAAGCGCGCCGCAACCGAGACGTTGGCCTGCGAGAACGGCCGGAACAGCCGCTTGATCTCGGCGAGCGTCAGCCCGATCCCGCTGTCCGAGACCGCGAAGGCGACCAGAATCTTGCGCTTGTCGCGACCACGCTGCGGTGACACCGCGAGTGCGACACCGCCCTGCTCGGTGAACTTCACGGCGTTGTCGATCAGGTTTTCCAGCGCCGCGCGCAGGCGGACGGGATCGCCGACCACGAGCGCGGGAATTCCATCTGCGATGTCCACCTGCGATTGCAGCCCTTTCGCCGCCGCGCGGCCGGCCAGCGAATCCCCGGCGCTGCGGGCGAGCGCGCGCAGGTCGAACAGATCCTGCCGCAGCCGGGAGGCGACGGCGGCATCCTTGGCGGCGTCGACGAACAGGGTGGCGAGGCTTGCCAGATGCTCAGCGCCGGCCTTGATGGTGTCGACCCAGCGCCGCTCGCGCTCGCCGAGCTCCGAGGTCGCAAGCAGGTCGCTGATGGCCAGGATTCCGGTGAGCGGCGTGCGCACCTCGTGGGCGAAGGTGGCGAGCGCCGTTTCGACCACGCCGGGCGCCGCAGCCTGGCTGCGCCGGCGCGGCTTTGCCGCCGGTTTTGCGGCGCGTTTCCGTGTCGGCCGCTTAGGCCGGACGGCGCGCGCTGAGCGCTTCCTTGGCGCCATGATTCCCCTTTTGCCCCACGGACGCAGCATGGCACGGCGGGGCTATCGGAGTCACTGAGGCGTTTCGGCAGGTCACTGGAAAGCTTAAGGCAAACCTACCAATCGTCCGACTCTAGCACTCGCTATCCATTCCGGGAGGCGCTTTGCGCGGCAAAGGCGCGAGCGTCAAATCGGCTCCACCAGCCGCCGCACCTCGGCCGCCGCGACGCCGCCGGCGCGCAGTTCGCGCAAGCCGGTCGCGGCCGTCGACTTCGAGAGCTTCTGCCCGCTGGCATCCTTGATGAGGCGGTGGTGCTGGTACACCGGCTGCGGCAGGCCGAGCAGGTGCTGCAGCAGCCGGTGTACGCCGGTGGCATGGAAGAGGTCCTGCCCCCGCACGACGTCGGTGACGCCCTGCAGCGCGTCGTCGACCACGACCGACAGATGGTAGCTGGTCGGGGTCTCCCTGCGTGCCAGGATGACGTCGCCCCAGGCCAGCGGGTGGGCGGCAACCTCGCCGTGCTCGCCCGCCGGGCCTTCGCCAAGCTCGGTCCAGCCGAGCGCACCTGCGCGCGCGCAGGCCGCCGCCATGTCGAGCCGCAGCGCATAGGGCGCGCCCTCCCCGATCAACCGCTGCCGCGCGGCGGGCGAAAGCGCGCCGGCGCTGCCGGGATACAGCGGCGCACCGTCGGGGTCGCGCGGCCAGCCGCCCGCCGCGTCGCGCTGCGCGACCAGCAGCGCGATCTCGGCGCGGCTCTCGAACGCCGGATAGACCAGCCCCAAGGCCGAGAGCTCGTCGAGCGCCGCGCGGTAGGCGGCAAAATGCTCCGACTGCCGGCGCACCGGCGTCTCCCAGGCGATCCCGAGCCAGGCGAGATCCTCATAGATCGCCGCCTCGAACTCGGGCCGGCAGCGGGTGGGATCGATGTCCTCGATCCGCAGCAGGAAGCGGCCGCCGCGCCGGCGCGCCAGGTCGAAGTTCAAAAGCGCCGAATAGGCGTGCCCGAGATGCAGATAACCATTCGGGCTCGGCGCAAAACGGAAAACGGGTGGCATTGGCTACGCAGTCTCCGTCATGCCGCTCTTCCCGCCGGGTACGCCGATCCAATGTGCTGCTTCATTTGCTATAACGGATCGCTGTTGTCGTTCCCTAAGTTAAGAAGACGTGGATGGCCGGGACAAGCCCGGTCATGACCGTGGTGTTTCCCAGTATTCCATGACCGTCCATCTCAACACCCAGGCCGATCTCGAAGAAGCCATCCAAGCGCTGGTGAAGCAGGACCCTCGGCTGCAGCCGATCTTCGCGGTCACCGGCATGCCGGCGCTGCGGCGGCGCGAACCCGGCTTCGTTGGCCTTGCGCACATCATCTGCGGCCAGCAGCTTTCGACCGCGAGCGCGGGGGCGATCTGGGCCCGCGTCAGTGCGGCCTACGAGCCGTTCGATCACGACGCGCTGCGCCGCGCGCGCGCCGACCGTCTTGGCCGGCTCGGCCTGTCTGCGGCCAAGATCAAGACGCTGAAGAACATCGCCCGCGAACTTGCCGCCGAGCGGCTGAATCTCGACGTGCTCGCGGAAGAGGACGCAGACGCCGCCCACCACACCCTGACGGCACTGCCCGGCGTCGGCCCCTGGACCGCCGACGTCTACCTGCTGTTCTGCCTCGGTCACGGCGACGCCTGGCCGGCCGGCGATCTCGCCGTGCAGGAGGCGATCCGGCTCGGGCTAGGGCTGAAGCATCGTCCGAGCGTCAAGGAGATGACGCCGCTCGCCGAGCCCTGGCGGCCACTGCGCGGCGCGGCGGCGCATCTGTGGTGGAGCTATTATCGCGCCATCAAGAAGCGCGAAGGCGTGATCGCAGGCGAGGCAACGGCGAACACCGTTTCAAACAATGTTGCTGTTGCCAAACGCACGTCCACGAACGCAAAGATCGCGGCACCGAAGAAGCCGGGATCCTGAACCATGCAAGCCATCGACTTCATCGTCGCGCGCGACGATTTGAGCCAATGCAAGACGATCGAGACCGAACTGCCCGATGGCGCCGCGCTGCCCGATGACGCCCTCCTGGTCCAAGTCGACCGCTTCGCCCTCACCGCGAATAACATCACCTACGCGGTGCTCGGCGATGAACTGAAATACTGGGAGCTGTTTCCGGCGCCAAAAGGCTTCGGCAACATTCCCGTGTGGGGCTTTGGCGATGTCGTCGCCTCGCGCCATCCCGGCATCGCCGAAGGCGAACGCCTGTTCGGCTATTTTCCGATGGCAAGCCATCTCGTGATCGAGGCTTCCGATGTCAGCAAGCGCGGCCTGCGCGATGCGGCCGCGCACCGCCAGGGCGTGGCGCCGGTCTATAATGCCTATGCGCGGGTGACCCGTGACCCCGCCTTCGCGGGCGTGCGAGGCGATTACCAGGCGCTGCTGCGCCCCTTGTTCATGCTCTCCTTCCTGGTCGACGACTATCTCGCCGAGAACGAATTTTTCGGCGCCCGCGCCGTGATGCTGTCTTCGGCCTCCAGCAAGACCGCGTTCGGCCTCGCACATCTCCTGCACGGCCAGCGCAGCGGGGTCGAGGTGATCGGGCTGACATCGGCGGCCAATGTGCCCTATGTGAAATCGCTCGGCTGCTACGACGACGTCGTCACCTATGACCGCATAGGCGCGCTTCCCGCCGATCGGCCGGTCGCCTTCGTCGACATGGCCGGCAACAGCGCCTTGCGCGAAAGGCTGCACCGGCAGTTCGGCGCGCAAATGAAATATTCCGGACGGATCGGCCTCACCCACCGCGCCTCGACGCCGGAGGAACCTCAATTGCCGGGCGCCAAGCCAATTTGGTTCTTCGACCAGATCCGCAAGCGGGCGAAAGAATGGGGGCCCGGCGGCATCGACCAGCGCTTCGGCGTGGCGTGGACGACATTCGAGCCAAAACTGGAACGCTGGCTGACGGTGGTCCACAGCCGCGGGCCGGCAGCGGTGGAACAGGTCTATCGCGATACGCTGGCGGGGCGCATTCCACCGGAACAGGGCCACATGCTGTCGCTGCACTAGCCTGCCGCTTTTGATGCGGTCCCGGACAGTATAGGCTTGCGCGAAGGAGACGCTCGGAGAGCGACCCTTCGCGAGGTCGGTCATGCTGGACAGGACGGACGACGTCTCGGTCACCGCCGGGAACTGGTTTGCGCAATTCGAGAACGCGCTGGGCAATCCGGCGCAGCTTGCGGCGCTGTTCCTCGCCGAGAGCTATTGGCGCGACGTGCTGGCCATGAGCTGGACCCTCCAGACGGTCGAAGGCGCTCGGGCGATCGCGGCGGAATTCACCGCGCTCGCCGCGAGAGCGCGGCCGAAGGCCTTCGCGCTCGACGCTGATCGTGCGCCGCCACGCCGCGTTACGCGCGCCGGGACCAGCGCGATCGAGGCGATGTTCAAATTCGAGACCGCGATCGGGCGCGGCAGCGGCATTGTCCGCCTGATCGGCGATGCCGCGGACGGCAACCGGCCAAAGGCCTGGACGCTGCTCACGACACTCGAGGAGCTGAAGGGATTCGAGGAGCCGCTCGGCCTCAACCGGCCGCGCGGCCAGGCCTATTCGCGCGACTTTCGCGGGCCGAACTGGCTCGATCTGCGGAAAGCGTCGGCCGACTACGCAGACCGCGAGCCGACCGTGCTCGTGGTGGGCGGCGGCCAGGCCGGGCTCTCGATCGCGGCACGGCTGAAGCAGCTCAATGTCGACACCCTGATCGTCGACCGCGGCGAACGCGTCGGCGACAACTGGCGCAAGCGCTATCACGCGCTGACCCTGCACAACCAGGTGCAGGTCAACCACCTGCCCTACATGCACTTCCCGCCGAGCTGGCCGACCTACATCCCCAAGGACAAGCTCGCCAACTGGTTCGAGGCCTATGTCGAGGCCATGGAGCTGAACTTCTGGACCGGCACAAGTTTCGAAGGCGGCCATTACGACGAGGCGGCACAGCGCTGGACCGTGACGCTGCGCCGCGCCGACGGCACCACGCGCACCCTGCATCCGCGCCATGTCGTGCTTGCGACCGGCGTCAGCGGCATTCCTAACGTCCCCAAAATCCCGACGCTTGAGGACTTCGCCGGCAAGGTCGTGCATTCCAGCCAATACGATGACGGCGAGAACTGGAAGGGCAAACGCGCGATCGTGATCGGCACCGGCAACAGCGGCCACGACATCGCGCAAGACCTTTATTCCAGCGGCGCGCAGGTGACCATCATGCAGCGCAGCCCGACGCTGATCGTCAGCATCGAACCGTCGGCGCAGCTCGTCTATGCGGCCTATAACGAGGGCACGCTCGACGACAACGACCTGATCGCCAATTCGATGCCGCTCAAGCTTGCCCGCAAGAGCCACGCCCTCGTCACCGAGCAGTCGAAGACGCTCGACCGCGGCCTGCTCGAAGGTCTCGAACGGATCGGCTTCAGGCTCGATTTCGGCGAGGACAACACCGGCTGGCAGTTCAAATATCTGACGCGCGGCGGCGGCTATTACTTCAACGTCGGCTGCTCCGACCTCATCGTGAAGGGCGAGATCACCCTTGCGCAATTCGCCGACGTCGACGGCTTCGTCGCTGACGGCGCGCGGATGAAGGATGGCGAGACGATCAAAGCCGACCTGATCGTGCTTGCGACCGGTTATCGGCCGCAGGAAGAGCTGGTCGCAAAACTGTTCGGCGGCGACGTCGCCCGCCGCGTCGGCCCGATCTGGGGTTTTGGCGACGAGCAGGAGCTGCGCAACATGTATGTGCGCACCAGACAGCCCGGCCTGTGGTTCATCGCCGGCAGCCTCGCGCAGTGCCGCATCAACTCGAAATATCTCGCGCTGCAGATCAAGGCGATCGAGCAAGGCCTCTTGCCGCGCACGACAGGAACCGCCGAGGAGGTCACGCCATGAACATCGCGCAGCAGGTGCCGGTCGTACTCGGCGCGGGCGAGCACCGCTATCGTGTGGTCGAGAACTGGGCGAAACTGCCGGACGGCTGGAGCCTCTCCGACGTCGCCTCCGTCGCGGTCGACAGCAAGGATCGTGTCTACGTGTTCAATCGCGGCGAGCATCCGATGATCGTGCTCGACCGCGCCGGCAATTTCCTGCGGAGCTTTGGCGAAGGCCTGTTCTCCCGCGCTCATGGGCTGCATATCGACGCCGACGACAATCTCTACTGCACCGACGACGGCGACCACACCGTGCGCAAATGCACGACCGAAGGCAAGGTGCTGCTCACGATCGGCATCCCGAACAAGCCGGCGCCTTTCATGAGCGGCGAGCCGTTCCACCGCTGCACCCACACCGCGCTGTCGCCGAAGGGCGAAATCTACGTCTCCGACGGCTACGGCAATGCCCGCGTCCACAAATACACGCCCGACGGCAGGCTGATCATGAGCTGGGGCGAGCCCGGCTCCGATCCCGGCCAGTTCAACATCGTGCACAACATCGCGACCGATGCCGACGGCTTCGTCTACGTCGCCGACCGCGAGAACCACCGCGTGCAGGTGTTCGACGGCAACGGCAAGTACGAGACGCAATGGAACAATTTGCACCGGCCCTGCGCGCTGTGCCGCTGTGGCGGCAGGAATCCGAACTTCATCGTCGGCGAGCTCGGCCCCGGCATGCCGGTCAACCTGAAGGTGCCCAATCTCGGGCCGCGCCTGACCATCGTCGATGCGAAGGGACAGCGCATCGCGCGGCTCGGCGGCGAGAACGGGGCCGGCATCGAGACCGGAAAATTCCTCGCACCCCACGGGCTCGCGCTGGACTCCAGGGGCGACATCTATGTCGGCGAGGTCGGCGTCACCAACTGGAAGACCAGCTTTCCGGAGGCGCCGATGCCCGCCGAGGTGCGGATCAGGCGCTGCCTGCAGAAGCTCGAGAGGGTCTAGCGCATTTTATTTTTGACGCGTTTTCTTCACGCGAACCGGTTCCCACCTCGCTTGAAAACGCTGCGCTCACTCCACCTTGATATTCGCGGCCTTGATGATCGGCCACCAGCGCGCGCTGTCGGCCTTCTGCAGCTCGCGCAGCGCCTCCGGCGACTGCTGCTGCAGCGGCGTGATCTGGATGCCGAACTCGCCAAAGCGCTGCTTGACCAAGGGATCGGCAAGCACCCGGCTCATCGTGGCGTTGAGTTTTGCGGTGATATCCTTCGGAGTGCCCTTCGGCGCCCACAGCCCGTACCAGAGCGAAGCAAAGAAGTTTGGCAGGCCCGCTTCGTCGGCGGTCGGAATGTTCGGCGCCGAAGCAAGGCGCGCATGGCCGGTAATGGCAAACGGCTTGACGCTGCCGGCGGCGAGCAGCGCCGTGAAGTTCGACGCCGGCTCGATCATGAAATCGATCTGCTCGGCCACGAGATCCTGCATCGCCGGCCCGTTGCCGCGATAGGGCACGAACTCGAATGCCGTCCCGGTCTCCTTCTGCAAGGCGATGCCGGTGAGCTGGCCGGTGGCGCCGACACCGGCGATGCCGACCGAGGCCTTGCCCGGATTGGCCTTGAGCCATGCGATCAATCCCTTCAAGTCATCGGCCGGCAGGCTCTTCTTGCCGACGATCAGAAGCGGCTCGCTGCCGATCAGGATGATCGGCTCGAGGTCCTTCATCAGGTCGAACGGCAGCTTGTAGAGGCCGCCGGTCAACACATGGGTGGTCGAGGTGCCGATGCTCAGCGTGTAGCCGTCGGCCGGCGCGCGCACCGCGCGGGTGACGCCGAGGCTGCCCGAGGCGCCCGCCACGTTCTCGATGATCACGGGCTGGCCGAGGATCATGCGGATGCGCTCGGCGAGAAACCGCGCCAGCGAGTCGGTCGCGCCGCCAGCCGCGAACGGCACGATCATGGTGATCGGGCGTGTCGGATAATCCTGCGCCGCGACGGCTCCGCTCCAGACCAGCGTCAAGGCGGCGATCACAGCCCCGGGCCCGCGCATGATGTTCCTCCCCGTTTTATTGGCTTGTTGGCGCCATCTTTGCGCCTTTGCGGCCGTCGATCAAATGTCGCCGATCACCTCGCGCCGGCGCCGCTCGGATTCTTCCGCATAGCGCCGCATGGCATGGGCCTCGGTCAGGAGCCCGACCGGATGACCTTCGTCGCCATCGACCACCGCAAGCGACTCGGCCTCGGCCGCGTCAAAGGCGGCGATCGCCTCCTGGATGTTCATCCCCGGATACAGCACGGCGTGGCGATGGTGCAGGATCCCGGCAAGCCCGCTCGCCGGCTCGATTTCCGGCGCATGCGCTTCCACCACCAGCGCCAGCCCCGCGTAGCGGCCCTCATCATCGACCGCGACGACCTGGGTCTTCGAGCCCAGCGGAAACCGCTCGCGGAACCTGCCGATGCCGATATCCGCATTGACCGTCGTCACGTCGGGCCGCATCAGGCGGCCGACGGTGAGGTCGCGAATCCAGCCGATATCGGCGGCGCTGCGGATGGTCTCGCCGCGCAGATGCAGCCGCCAGGTGGCGAACGAATAGCCGAACAGCTCGCGGGTGATCTGGGTCGACAGGATGACGGCGACCAGCACCGCCGTGGTGAGCCAGAGATTGCCGGTCGATTCCAGCGCGATGAACGACATGGTGAGCGGTCCGCCGATCACCGAGGCCGACAGCGCGCTCATGCCGACGATCGCATAGGCATTCGGATCGAGGCCGAGCCCGGGCCAGATGCTGTCGACGCCGGCGGCAAACAGCCGGCCGCCGAGCGCGCCCATGAACAGCGTCGCGAAGAACAGGCCGCCGCGGAATCCGGTGCCGAGCGAGATCACCGAGGCGATCGCCTTCAGGATGAACACCGATGCGATCGCGGCAAGCGGCATCGCGAACAGGCCGGCAAAATGCAGCGCGCCATGCCCCGAGGACATCACCTGCGGCGTGAGGAGTGCGAGCAGCCCGACGCAGAGGCCGCCGAGCGCCGGCCGCAGCGGCGGCCACAGCCTGGTCTTCGCCAGCAGCGCCTCGCACAGCGCGACGCCGCGCATGATCGCGATCCCGAACAGCGCCGCGAGCACGCCGAGAGCCGCGGCAATCGCAAGATCGCGGCCGAGCACGTCGCCGACCGGGCCGACGCCGACGCCGAGCGACAACGGCGAGAAGGCGTGCGCAACGAAATAGCCCGCGACCGCGGCGACGCCGACCGGGGTGAGGCTCGCCGGCGTATAGCCGCCGATCACGAGCTCGAAGGCATAGAACGCGCCCGCCAGCGGCGCCCCGAAGGCGCCGGCGATCGCGGCCGCAGCACCACAGCCGACCATGACGCGCTGGTCGGCGCGGCGCAGGTGAAAGCCGCGGCCGATCGAGGCGGCGATGCCGCTGGAAAGCTGGGTGTAACCGGCCTCGAGGCCGACGGAGGCGCCGACGCCGCTCGACCACACCGTCTGCAGCGCGACGATGACGCTGCCGCGAAACGACATGCGGCCGCCATGCAGCGCGTTGGCCTCGATCGGGTCGATCTCGCGCGCCGGGCGAAAGCGCGCCAGCCACAGGAAGGCAAGCCCGAGCAACAGGCCGCCGACGCTCGGCACCACCAAGGCGTGCAGCGGCTCGATCGCCGGCTGGCTCGACAGCCGTTCGCCCATGTCGAGATCGAAGAAGGCGGCATGCAGCACGGTGACGGCGCCGCTCATCGCCGCCACCGTCAGGCCGCCGATGGTGCCGGCGAGCAGCGCCAGGGCCACGAGGCTGGTTTCGTGCGCGCGCACGAAGGCCCGCAACCGGCGCGGCGCTTCCCAATAACGCGACGAGGTGACCATTTTTGGGCGTCCAGACGGCAGCCCAAAAGTGGCCACCAATTGCTCGTTTAGCGGTCCTGACGGCCGTCATGCAATCGGTTGCATGCAGCCCCAACCCCACGGATAAGTTATTCTAAGCTCTTCACAATCCCGTCACGCTGCATGTAGTATGTCATGACCTGCTGCTTCGCAGCCGATCTTCCGGGGGTCAGGAGCGTTATTTGAACGCACATGTCTCGCAAGGCGGTTGGCCGGTGTTGGTGCTGAACGCGGACTTCCGGCCGCTGAGTTACTACCCGCTGTCGCTTTGGTCCTGGCAGGACGCGATCAAGGCGGTGTTTCTCGACCGCGTCAACATCGTCGAGCACTACGACCGCGCGGTTCGGAGCCCCTCCTTCGAGATGCAGCTTCCGAGCGTCGTTTCGCTGAAATCCTTCGTCAAGCCGTCCACGCATCCCGCCTTCACCCGATTCAACGTCTTCCTGCGCGACCGCTTCATCTGCCAGTACTGCTACTCCGGCGAGGACCTCACCTTCGATCACATCATTCCGCGCAGCAAGGGCGGCCAGACCACCTGGGAAAACGTCGTCGCCGCCTGCTCGCCCTGCAACCTGCGCAAGGGCAACCTGACGCCGCAGCAGGCCAAGATGTTTCCGAGGCAGACGCCCTACGCCCCGACGGTGCACCAGCTCCACCGCAACGGCCGGCTGTTCCCGCCGAACTATCTGCACGACAGCTGGCTCGACTATCTCTATTGGGATACCGAACTCGATCCGTAACGGGATCGCGCCACGCTCGCGCGTTCTGGAATTCCTCGACATCTCAAGGATCGGTCCGCAGCGATTTGATCTCGCGTGCGATATTCGCCCGCGCCTGCTCTTCAAACCGCGCGGCAAAGCTTGCGTCCGGATAGATCGCCGGCCGTGCGGCGAAGCTTTCCAGCACCGCGGCGCGTCCGGCGCGATAAGCGTCGTCCGGGACGTGGCTGTATTCGCGACGGATCGCAGCTGCATAGGACGCGTAGGTCGCAGCGTCGGCGCCGAGTATGCCAAGGTCGATGGAGATCATGATCGCGCCGAGAGGGTCGCCCGGCTCTACCTTGTGGGTTCTGGTCAGCCTGATCAGGCGGCCGACTTCATCCCGCAAATCAGGCCTGAGGTCTTGTTCCGCCAGCCTGGCGCTTTGCTCCTCGTTGTCCGAGCGGGTCGGGTCGTAGACGATGTCGTGCCACCAGATCGCCGCCACCAGGATTTCGCGGTCGCGGTCGCTCAGTCCGGCAACTCCGTCAAGCGCAGCCAGGCAATCCGTGATGTGCTGGAGGTTGTGATAGTGCCGGCCAGCGGCCGAATAGGCCTGGATCATGTCGTCTTCTGTCATGCCCTATCATAACGCGCGGTTCGCGGAAGCGGTAGGATACCGGGACAACAGCGCGGTCCGGCACGATGTTTTGAGTCCCACGCGACACCCTTGTGCGTCCACCGGCATTGAAACCGCCGGCATTTCCGGGTTCGTATCGAAGAGGGCGGCGTGGGCCTACGGACGGAGCGGGAGAAATGCCTGTGACGTGGAAATGCACGCCAATCCTCGCGATGGTCATCCTTTTCGGATGCTGCAATCACACGAACGCGCAAGGTCGATGCCCGGAATTGGCGCGGTTGCGCAGCGAGGCTGCGGAAGCCGCAAGGCGGACGATAGGCGTCGCGACGCCGGAACGCTGCGTCGCATACGGCCGGTCGTCCGACGCCTGGAGCGCAATCGTGCAATATGCCACCGAGCACCGTGAGCTGTGCGAAATTTCCAATGCTTTGCTGGACCAGCTCGAGAAAAATCATCAAGAGGCCGTCAAAGCTCGCGACAATGTCTGCGCGGGTCGTCCTGCTCGCGCATTTCCGCCCGATATCATTCGACAGTGAGCCGCCACTTCGCATCGAGCCGATGGACGCGATTGGCAGGCCGGTGAGCGGGACCACATTCAAGATTCAATCATCAACGAACCCGGACAGAGGTCCGCGTTCTCGCGGCTGAAATCGCCCGAGCTTTGCAGGAATGTTCGTCCCCCTGACAACAGAGGGCGCAGGGAATGCCGGGTGCTTGGCGCACCCGCAGCCTCGCGTGCAGCAAAGGAAAGCACACGAGTTAGTCACCACAGGTACAGCCGAACATCCCGGCATTCCCCGCGCGATTGGTTTTAACGGTTTCCTTCGTGCTCTCCCCGGTGACCGGGCTTTCTTGCCACCGTCGCCTCACAGGATGACCTGCGAAGCTTGATGCCAGCGTCGGGGCATCAGGACCACACGACTTCACCGTCCGCGTCGGCATCGTTCGTCTTGCGATACCGGCCACGTCCATCGCATCCCGCGCTCAACGTCCGTGACGATGCGCAACGCCCCTCTGATCGAGGCGGGACGCGCGGATTGAAGCCACTGATTTGCCCGACGCAACAAGCGGAATATTTTTGCGCAAAGGACTGGACGACTCAAATCAGCTTGAGATCGCTCGCGAAATTCGATTTTAGGCGCACGCGCGCTGGCCGGGCCCTGGCTTCGCGCGGGGCGAACCGCCAGGGACCGCCGCAATGATCTTTGCCCTCGACATCCAGGCAACCTGCTTCGGCAGCCTAGAGCGCTGACGACGTTGAGCGTGAGCGCGGCTCGCCGCTTGATGCTACTCGATGCCCGATATGCGCCGGTAGCGGACCAAATTCCGCATGGCAGCGAAACGACGCTAAGGGCCAATAGAGGTCATTCGCTCAAGGGAGTGGTTCGACCTTCGCCGCCATGTCGGGGGCGCGCGTAATCCTGTACATAGCATTGCTGCATTTTAGAACCCAAACGTCTCGATCTGGTCGAGACAACCTGGTATTTTTCTTTGCACCGAGCGGCTTTTCGCAGGTGAAACCTTGTATGCGAATCTGGGCCGCCAGCATTCCCTGAGGCGTTTCGGCCGGAATCTGCTGCGCTCGCACCTGAGGACTAAAAAGAATAAAAACGATGACCAATAGCAATGATCCAGGTGCTTTGTGCATGATTCGACCCTTAAAGCAGAAACTACGCCCGTTCGAATGTCGAACTATAGCAGAATCACCGGTGTTGTCCGCGCCGGGATCGGCCCACCGGCTGGAACACATGGCTGACATTTGTCATCTCACCAGCCGCGGCACCCCTCCCCGTGAGCCGGATGATTACGAAATAACAGCGGAGCGAAGGCTCGGTAGTCTTCCCTGATCCAGTCCGCGTCGTATCCACGATCCGCGAGCAACATCGTTTGCGGAAGCAATGCGCTGAGCAGAACCGAACACAGCCGGTTGTCATGCGCCTCACCGGGCGAGAGGGCGAGATGGACCGGCAGGCCATTGGTGTCCACCACCGCGTGAATCTTGCTGGTCAGGCCCCCTCGTGAGCGACCCATATCTTCCTGATTGTTGTCCGCGATACAGGCTCCGTGCTGATGCACGCGCACGATGGAGGTGTCGATCATCTGCACCGCCGCGTCATGACCGGCAGCCAGTGCGTCCATGATCTGGTCGCAGACGCCAGCCTTCCGCCACCGAACGAAGCGATTGTAACAGGTGGTGCGCGGACCATAGGTCGCTGGCAGGTCTCGCCATGGCGCACCTGAACGCAGGACCCAAAAGATGCCATTGAGCACGCGACGGTCATTTACACGCCGAACACCACGCGGTTTGTCCGGCAGCATAGGTTTGATGGCGGTCCATTCATAGTCGCTGAGTTCGTAGCGCATGATTCGAGGCTCCGGTTCGGAGCTTGAATCACGTCTTGGGCAGCGCCATCAACCCGCAATGCCCCCGTCACCATGTCGCTAATGCTCTGTATTGACTTCCGCTTTCGGCGGCGCAGCGGACGTGACCGGACTCGCCGCCGGCTCGCCCCAGTCGCGAATGACCCATCCGAGACATCGGCTTAATGACGAGCAGACCGACAACGGACATAATTTTCTCAGACCACGAGGTCGTTCGGGTTAAACCCGTGGAAGAAAAGCGGACTTGCGCAGCGGCATCGTGTGTTGGTGGGTTGCGCCGCCGCATCAATGCGTCACCACGATGAAATCCGTGTCTTTTCCCGTCTCATGGCTAAATCCGTTGTCGGAAATAATCAATGAAGAGGCCGGCGTCAGTAGTTCAGAGATCCTCTCAACCGTATCCCGGGGTATTTCGATGCGGTCGAGGGCAGCGTTGGCTTTATCGGGCAACGGTACCGATAGGGCGGTTTGCTTCGCGGGCGCTTCGCGCTCTTTCGTGGCCCCCTCGGAAATGCGAGGAAATTCCTCCGGAATCGACACGACGGTCCAGCGAATGGCCGCTCGCTCGTTCTGGAATTCCATTGCGGTAAACACGTGCGTTCCCAGCGGCTCCCCCGGATTTTCGATCGTGACCGGGACATCAAACAACGGCGTGAAGCCCTGGCGCACGAAGAGCTTGCTCAACTTACGACTCACGAAGATGGAGATCGGGACGACCTTCTGAGGTGCGACTCCAGCAGGAGCCGAGCCTGGAACCTGGAGACTAGTGGCTTCTGGAGTCTCGGCGTTGGACACTGGTGATCCATGCGTTGCCGCGGCTGTGCTAATGCTCTTACCCGCGACTGTGGCAGTCTGAAATTCCGGCGAACCGGACACGGCTTTCGGCTTAAAAAGGTGCGGATTGGTTATCTCGACAGGCTGGACATCGTCGTGCGCAATGATCACTCGAGTGCCGCGCTTCGTGAGATGCCAGAGTCGAATGGCAAAGTCATTTTTCAAACGGATGCAGCCGTGTGACGCCGGACGCCCAGGCACAACACCGGCATGCAACGCTATCCCTGACCAGGTGATGCGCTGCATGTAGGGCATGGGGGCAGCGCTATAAATATTTGAACGGTGCCATCGCTGTTTGCTGATCACGCTGAATACGCCGTGGGGCGTAGGATGCCCCTGAGTTCCCGTGGACACCGAAGAGCGTGCGATCAGGGTCCCGTTGTCAAAAAGCGAGACCCGTTGGTCTGCAATCGAGATGATGATCTGGAGCGGGCCCTTCGGAGGGTCCTCGGGCCGAGCGTTTTTCGCCAATTCAGAGTTTGTCCGCCGGTGGTGGTGCTTGTGTTTGAACGGAGCGTAATGGCCTGGCCAGGACGTGTACTGGGGCCAGAACAGAAACTGAGCGTGTGCGATCCCTGCAGAGAGCATGAAAATGGCGAAAGCTATTAATGGAGTCTGCTTCCTCATTCAGTACCTCATGCAGTGATGTTGCATGCGAGGTCCAACCAAAAAACGCGGCGTTGCGGACCGCAGCCTCTCCTTTAAATCTGGTCGCAGTGGGTCGAAAATTGGACCGTATTCACAATTACGAGGCCAATTTGCTGGAAGAAGACAATCGGCAATAGCCGTGGCGCCGATCGCCGGGGCGATCAATGTTCGATGTGAGTTGCCGTTGCGACGGGCGCTTTGATCTGGGGCAATGGGTTCGGTTCGCTCAGAAGATCCTATAATTCACCAACGACAGACCGCTCGAGGGGCCGGCATCCGCGCTTGCGGCCACTCAACCGCGTCTGTCGGTCCGACATAACCGTGGCGGGCTCGCCGGGTCCGAAACTCCCCCTACACGCTACGTCGGAGAGTGCAGACAACTGCTCGCGGGCGCCACGTTGCATTCGGGTAACACTCTTTGGAAAAGTTGATGACCTGCAGTTTGCGCCATTCCGCGGTCATATCTTGACCCGAATAATCAGGCCGTCGCGTGCTTGGCTGTGCAGCATGGCTCAGGTGGAGCCTTTGGAGGCGACGGGATCATGAACCCGCGGCGATCTGCGGCAGTGGCGGCGTTGTGCGGAACGATCGTTCTCGCGGGGTGGATCGTCGCCTGGCTTGCTGGCTTCGGTTCGGCCGGCATCGAGAACACCGGCGCAGTGCCAATCGAGGACCGCGCAGCATCTCTTACCGCCAACGCCGAGCTCGCGGACGCACCGCAGGCAACCGCAATGGGCAATGCCGCTGTCGCCAACACTGATGTGGCGACGGCCGCCGAATCGGCGACGGGAATGGCTACCGGCAAGATGGTGGCCTCATATGAGCCTGAATCGATCGTCGAGGCCGCGTTGCCCGATCCGTCGCAGATGCCGGCCGATCTACCGCCCGTGCAGGTGGCGACTATCGAGACAAAATCGGTGGACTTGGGCCACCATGATGCCGCCCAACCCATGCCGACAACACGCGATGCGCCGGACAGTGCCCCCAGCCCGGCACCGGTGACGCAGGATTTCCGGTATCTCATCTATTACGTCTGGTCCGAACTGCCGCCTGCCGAGAAGCCGGCGGCTATCGTCTTAAATTCACTCAAGGACATCCCGGTCGGAACGCCGGTCGAGGAGATCAAGCGCGCCTCCGACGCTTTCGGTCTGGATTTCAATTTCATGAAGGCAGTTGCCAAGATCGAGTCCGGTTTCGACCCCAAGCAACGCACGGGGTCGTATATCGGCCTTTTCCAACTGAGCGAATACGAGTTCAACAAATTCGGCTCCGGGCAGATTCGTAATCCTCGCGACAATGCCGTTGCGGCGGCCTACAAGTTCATTACCGAAGGCATTCTGTTCGAGTGGGTGACGCACCAGAAGCCCACCTTGAGCGATCTTTACTTGATCCATCAACAAGGTTGGGAAGGCGCCGCCGCACACATCAGCCAACCTGATCGCATCGCTTGGAAATCCATGTGCGCCACCAGCGAAGGCAGAGAGAAAGGTGAAAAATGGTGCAAACGCGCGATCTGGCGGAATACTCTTCCGGCCGTCAAACACGCGTGGAAATCGGTGGATAACCTGACATCGGGGGCGTTCGTCGGAATGTGGCGCGAACGGGTTGCTGAATTCCGTTCGAAATACATGGCCACCGCCGCCGTCGAACGGGCGAACCAGTAAATTTCCGTTGAGTTGTTGGTAGGAGTTGCCGCACCTGCGGGCCGAGCGGGGGCCTCACCGCCGCTGCGGCACGTGGTGCCGCTCATCGCTCAGTGGTCGCGCGGATGCACTTTACGTCGTCAACGACGCGCTCGGATCGTTCCTACTGCGCGCTAACGAGGTGATCGATCAGGTGCCGATGTCTGCTTGTGGCCCTTTTCGGACCTCACGCGATGTCCGACCAGAGTTCGGAATGCGCACCAAAGCGGACATCCGCCGACCACTCTGAATCTATGGGTTCACGCCCTAGCTTAGCTAGGTTGGCTTAGCCGGGGCCTACCGGTGTTCAATTATCCGAGGATAAAGCACCTATTGCAGTCGATAGGAGTGATATTGGCCTCCTAAATATGCAGAATCCATTGTTCCGTTAAGAGAGGCATAGCGATTTGCCTCGCGGAACTTGGAACGCATTGATCGCCTTCGCTTTGACTCAGCGGAGGATTTCATGGCCCGCGTTTGGAACACACCTGTTTTCATCCTTGCCACCGTGTATTTCATTGTCGACGGCGTATTTTCTCACGTCACGCAACCGGTGACCGTTTGGATTGCTAAAAAGAAGATTTTCGAGGGAGCGCGACTCTGGATCGTTTCTTTGCGGCCGTATCCTTCGCTCGCGCTTTTCGCCGTGCCGGTTATCATCCTGGAGCCGGCAAAGCCTTTAGCGGGGTATTTGATTGGGACCGGTCATTTTTTCGCCGGCGCCGTTATCTTTATCGCAGCGGAAGTTTTGAAGCTCACGCTCGTCGAGCAGCTGTTTCAACTAAATCGAGAGAAGCTCCTGTCGATCCCAGCTTTTGCTTGGGGATATCAATATTGGCGCCGCATGATGGACGCGGTCCAATCGATGGAAGTTTGGAGGGCTTCACGACGACTGGCGGCCAATGCCGCATACTTAGTGCGGAGTCGTTGGCTTCAATTTAAACACGCACAAAAATCCCATCCGTTCCGTTTCGCGCGGTCAGAACCAAACGTTCCGTAGGCGCCATGCCGTCCGCCACCACAATTAGGGAAACGCGCCGGACCTGCTGGTCGCTGCCGACGAGGTGATTGAGTAAAGCTTTTCACTTCCGGTAATGGCACAAAGCGTCGTTGCGCTGCTGTGCAACAATAAGTCGGCTATCGGGGCATAGCGGACCTCGCACGCCGCCGCCCGGCAGATTTATGGGTTTACGGCCTGGTGTGGTGGTTCGGAAGTTCTCTTCATCTGTGCTGCGAGTTCATCAAGAGAACTTCCGAACCAAAACCACACTAGGATCATAAGCTTGCTAGTGTCCTTTCGAATCCGAAGTTCGCAAGAGAGCTCGCCGCAAAATGATGCGAACTTCGGATTCGGGACACTCGTACCTAGCGATGTCTGTTTGGGGTTCAAAAAGGCGACGTTCCGGTGTCGTCGCCGCATGTCCGCCTTTCCCCTGAAAGTGGACATCGGCGGGAAATCCTAGCTCAAGTCTCGGATGTTGCGTTCAGACCCGCACGCGCAGACGACTGCGCTTGTGTCCATCGAGCTTAAAAGCGATGGAGCTTGCCGTCAGCAGAGTTGAAACGATTCATATTTTCATAACTTTTCTTCTTGGATTGTCGTTTAGGCTGCAGAAACGACGGCAGGTTTCTTTGCAAGCACCGTTCGTCGATCGTGAATCAAGCTTTCGAGCCGATGGGCGGCGACATTCAGCGTCGCGTCATCCACTGCGCTCTCGTCGCCGGCGGCGGCTTTGGCGCGCTGGGCTTTGAGAATGCCGTCAATTTCTTCCTCGATATCCGACAGCTCGGCCTCGGTTGCGGCCCTGCGGATTCGGCGTCCCAGCGCATAGAGAGAATCCAGCGGGCCTTCACTTTTCGAGCTGCCCAGCCCAAGAAACTTCCAGGCCGCGGCAAGCACGGTGGCCGCGCCCCCCAGTATCATTGGCGTGAGATAGATCCAGTTGCCGTACTCATCCATAAAGCTCTGCGTGGTGCTGTTGTAGACGGCTGCCGCTCCAGGGTGCAGCGGAAGGTAGGCATCCTGGTCGGTGCTGGGCGCGGTGATCTGCGCGAAAAGCGGCTGCTCGCGCAGAAGATCCCTGCGCACGCTCATAATCGCTTGTGTGAGTCGGGTTACCAGATCAGTGCCGAGCTTCTTGTGCGCAACCAAGTACAGCGAGGTCCTCAAAGTTGTCAGATCGTCTTCCGGAACCGGCGGCGATCCCCGTAGAGTGCCCTTCGGGACGTCGAAACTTTCAAAGGCACGTTCGGTCTCTGCAATTGCTGCCGCGGACTCGATGGGGATCAGTACCGGGACCTTTCTATGGTCGAGCTGAAAAAATCCGCGAACGAGCGAGAGGTATTTTTCGGCGAGCGGGATCGTGACGAGCAGAGCACTGACCTGTTTTGATTGAACGGCTTGCCGGACATCTGTCAAAGCGAGGTTCTTGAACGCAACTTTTGCGCTCGCCAGATCATATTCCTTGGTCAACGCGTCGATAATTTTGGCGTTCGCTGCTCCGCCAACCACGCCGACCGTGCGTCCCTTCAAGTTGTCCATGCTGTCGATCGATGATCCGGGCGGCGCGATGATCAGTACGACCATGTGGCTGACGACGACAACGGCTTGCGCCTGCGACAAGTCACCGACATCGCCGCGAACCACGGCGAGATCGACCTTACCCGCGGAGAAGGCGTTAGCGGCCTCGAGCGCGGTGCCGCTGTCGATGACCTTGAGCCGCACCGGCGCGTTCGTCGAAACGAGCTCGGCCGCTATCGCTGACATTGCCTTGGCAGCCTCGCCGTCGATCGAGCCCACCGCCACGCTCAGCGTTGTCGGACGCGTATAATACCGATAGGCAAGCAGGCTTGCGCCCGAGGCGAGTGCTGCGAGGCCAAGCAGCAGGATGAAACGAAGCCACAGTGGCAATTTCAGCGAAACCACGCTCGTCACCCCCCAACGCGGCAAGACCGTGATGGCTGCAGCAATGCAACCATAACAGAGAATGGCGGTTCAGTCGCCTTGCGCTTTAGACGCTGGGAATCCCGGTCAGCACCGCTTCCCCATTTGATCTCGCCCTTCGAGCGCCCGCGCGGCCCGCTGACCTATAGCCGATCACATCCGGTTCGCTGCCGCTGGTCAATTTTGCTCAGATCAGGCTGACAGACCGGGCTAGGATTTTACGGCATCCACGATCAGAACGGCGGGCTGACTTGGTTCGAAGCACGAACTGTCAGCCCGAGAAAGGATCAGTCATGTCGCGTCGAACCCTTATTTCGCTTGCTGCATCCGCCATCGTTGGCATCGCCTGTATCGCGACTTTTTCGACTGACGCCTTCGCATACCGAAGGGGCGTTGGCGTCGGTCGCGTTGGCGGTTACCACGCGGGTGTCTATCACCGTGGCGTGTACCGTGGTGCAGCCGTACGCCGTGGAGTGGCGGTAGGCGTTGGAGCTGCCGCGGTCGGCGCCGCTGCCACGGGAGCTTACGGGGCTTATCGCTGTGGATACTATCCGTATCGTCCGTGCTAGGAGGCATTCGCAAATCGCACCCGTCAAGAGGACCAAAAGGGACGCCTGTCTTCCAGGAGGCCGGGGCACACAGTTGGAGCCGCGGCAACCAAGGCGGCCCTGATCCCCATTGAAAGGAGCTGAAGCGATGTTCAACTCGAGCCGATCGACCGGATTGGGCGTCTTGCTGGCTTGCAGCGGGTTTCTGCTATCTTCGCAGGCGCAGGCCTTCGATTTGACTGGCGCCTGGGCGACGAGCGCCGACCAGTGCGGTAAGGTCTTCGTCAAAAAAGGCGATCAAATCAATTTTGCGCAATTCTCCGAAGAGTTCGGTGGCGGCTTTGTTGCTGCCGGAAACGAGATCAGAGGCAAAGCCGCCCGATGCACCATCAAGTCGAGGAAAGCGTCGGGTGATACCATCGATCTTCATGCTGCGTGCGCCTCGGAAATCATGGCGTCGAGCATTGATCTGCAAATCAAAATCCTGAGCGACAACAGCGTGTCCCGAATTTTCCAAGATCCGGATTTCGCGGGAATGCAACTGACTTTCTACCGTTGCGCGATGTAATTGCTACCGCGACGGCAGGCCACGCGCAATGTCGGTTGTGGGTCGTTTCCAGACATCGGCTCGCGCAATTCGGAAGTCCGTTTTCAGCCCGCAGACGGACATCGCCAGCTTGATCCGTCAGGTCCGACAAGTGCCATAAACGGAGCTAAAGAGCGCCGTCAACACGGTTTGCTACAATCGGTCTCTATACTTGCAGATGGCAACGGCATCACCGACACGACAAGCGACAGCCCCGCGAGCAGCAGAAGCGCCAACACGGCCTTGCGGAACGTCTCGTCGTCGATTTTTCCGAACAGCTTGAAACCCGACCAAAGGCCAGCGACCATGAATGGAACGCCCAGCGCGTACAGCGCCAGCGTATCCCTGGTGATGGTGCCGGCAGCGGCTTGAGACATCGAGATGACCACGAATGCTATGAACAGCACCGGCTGAAATACGGCACGCTGCACATCCTTGGGCCAGCCGCGCCATTGGCAAGAGATCGTTGAGATCACGCCGCCGAGCCCCGTCAGACCACCGAGCAGGCCGTTTGACACGCCGATGGCGATGTCGGTCCCGACTCCGATTTTCATCGGAGCGAACACAGGCCGCGACAGGCCGTAGATTGCGTAGAGCACAAGCAGCACTCCAACGCCAAAGCGCAAATGGCTCGGATTCAGGTAGGCGAGGATGCTGACACCGATCGGTATGCCGATGACGGTCCCAAGTGCGAGAGGCCAGGCCTTCCGCAAGTCGAGGACGTGGCGCAGCTTGAAGATGCCATAGCCTTGTGTGAGCAGGCCATAGCCGGCGATCAATGTGGCGGTTTGCATCGGCGTGATGATGTGCAGCCAAACACCCGATACGACGAGGCCCATGGCGAAGCCGGAAAAGCCGCTGACAAAGCCGCCGACGAGGGCGGCAAGAGCGAACAGCGTGAAGACAGGCCCATCCATATGATCATCCCCCCAAAACGAGGCGGCGAGCACTTGGATGGACACCCATCTGAGGGGGAGGTCGCGGATCCCCCGAATCCTGAAATTGCTATGTCAGCTTTTCGTGCTTGCCGTCTTGTCGAGCGCGGCGCGCAAGCCGCATTGAACTGCTCCCTGAAGCTTGATTTCCGAAATTATCTGGCCCGCCGCTCGTGCGAATCCGGACTATTCCTTCGAGAGCCCGACGATGGTCCTGAAGCCGGAGATGTTTTGCACCGAGACCCTGACGGGATCCCCGAAGCGGACCGCATTGAAGATCAGGCCGTCCTGGACCTTGAACTGCTCGGTCGCAGTCTGAGACAGCCGGATCCTGATCGTGTCGTTGCCCTGATCAACGCTGTCGACGATGCCGCGCAACGTCTCGGTCACGGCGGCCGCACCCTGGACCAGTAGGATGCCGGTCCCCTGCTCTGCCAGTGTCGCCTGCCCGACATCTACCGGCGCAGACATCGCCATGCCCGGCAATAGAACGGCTGCCCAGGCAATCGCTATCGATCTCATCATGCTAGCTCCATCGTGTTCGCCAGGGAGTGCGGACGCAGGCTGCAGAAGGCAGTTTGTCCTCTCGCGTGTCCGTTCTCCTGGTCGTGTCCCAGCCCCAGGTGAAGTCCGCCTGCCGGCCTTGCTCCCTAGATGACGCCCGCCAGGTGCAACAGGACGCCCGCGATGCACGACGCGGCGAGCACGACGAGCATCCCGACATTGAAGCGGAAGATCGCGGTGGCCGCGGCGATCGACAGGACGAGAGCCGGCGGATCGATGCTGCTCAGCACGGGTGCGTCGAACGACAGGCCGAACCGGTTTACCGGAAAGGTCTGGCGGAAAAGCGTGTGCAGCGCGAACCAGATCGACAGATTGAGGATCACGCCGACGACAGCGGCGGTGATGGCCGAGAGAGCGCCGGCGAGCGCCTTGTTGCCCCGCAGAGCCTCGATGTAGGGCGCACCCACGAAGATCCAGAGGAAGCAAGGCGTGAAGGTGACCCACGTCGCCAGCAACCCGCCCAGCGTACCGGCCAGCATCGGCGATAGCCCACTCGCCTCGCGGAGCGCGGCCATGAAGCCCACGAACTGGACGACCATGATGAGGGGCCCGGGCGTGGTCTCCGCCATGCCGAGACCGTCGAGCATCTCCCGCGGGCTCACCCAGTGATAGTATTCGGCGGCCTGCTGCGCGACGTAGGCCAGCACGGCGTAGGCCCCGCCGAATGTCACCATGGCCATCTTGCTGAAGAAGATCGCGATCTGGCTGAAAACGTTGTCCGCCCCCAGGGCGATGAGGAGCGCGAACACGGGAACCAGCCAGAGCGCAAGCCAGACAGCCCCTACACGCAGCGTTCGCGACGTGCTGGGCCGAACGTGATCCGGCACCGCCTCGCCCAGCATGCTGTCGATAGCTGCCGAGCTCTTTCCGCCGTGCTCGACGGCCGCGAACTCCGGCCTGCCCAGCCGGGCACCCGCGAAGCCGATGGCCGCGGCGGCAAGGATGATGACCGGAAACGGGGCCCCGAAGAAGAAGATCGCGACGAAGGCAATCGCCGCCAGCGCGATCATGACCGGATTGCGGAGCGCCCGCTTGCCGACCCGGACCACCGCCTGGATCACGATGGCGAGAACCGCCGCCTTCAAACCGAAGAACAGGGCTTCGACAAAACCGACATTGCCGTAGGCGGCGTAGATGTAGCTCAGTCCCATGATGGCGAAGACGCCGGGCAGGATGAACAGTCCTCCTGCCACGATGCCGCCGACGGTCCGGTGCAGCAACCAGCCGATATAGGTGGCGAGTTGCTGCGCCTCCGGCCCCGGCAGCAGCATGCAGTAGTTGAGGGCGTGCAGGAAACGCCCCTCCGAAATCCAGTTCTTCTCCTCGACGAGGATGCGGTGCATCACCGCGATCTGGCCGGCCGGCCCGCCGAAACTGAGAATGGCTACCCGCATCCAGACGACAAGCGCCTCGTTGAACGAGATGCCGTGCGCCGGCTGCTGCGCACCGACCTTCTGGTTTGCCGCGAGGTCGGTCATGGCTTCACCTTGTTGGTCGGCCAGTTGTGCGTTTCCCTGGTGGCGTCGCGGCACCACCGGTAGAACGCGTCGTAGAGGAGAAGGCCGGCATCCAATTGTTCGAGGTCGTCGTCGAACATGCGTGAAAGGCCGAGCGAGGCGGCGAGCAATCCGGGCGCCTCCGCGGAAAGATCGAGCCGCGCCGTGTCCGCGGCCCGCACCATCGTCGCAAGCCGCTCGAGCGACGGCGTCGAGAGGCCGAACTCCTTGACCATCACGTCGAAGGTGCAGAGTTCGCCGCGATGGCTCCAGAACACGTTTTCGATGTCGAACGGCGTCGCCTCGAAACGCTCGGCGACCGCCTCGACTTCCGAGGCCGTGACGAAAAGGAACACGGCAGTGGGGTCGACGAAGCGGCGGATCAGCCACGGGCATGCGATGCGGTCGATCTTCGGCCGTGATCGCGTGACCCAGACTGTGCGACCGCGCCCATCGCGCCTGGGAATCCTGTCCGCCGGGACGGTGGGGAGTTCCGCCTGCCTCCAGCCGGCGTGACCGCCTTCCAGGATTTCTGCCGCAACGTTACTGCAGCGCAGCCACGCTGCGGTGCCCTCGCTGAGCTTCTGGCCCTTGTTGCACACGACGACCACGGACTGGCCGGTCATGCGCGCGGCCCAATCCTGGACGTCGAGATGCGAGCGCCGAATGGCGCCCGGTATCAGGCACGGGTCCGCCGAGAAGTCCTCGTCGATGCGCACATCGATGAGCGCCGGCGCGTTTGCCGTGCCGATCAGCCGAGACAATTTGTCGGGTGAGATCGAGGTATATGATGACATGCTGCGTCCCTAATGATTACAGGACGCGATTCTTGGGCATGTCGCCTCGCGGGGAGATCGCAAAATCCCCGTACGCCGAATAAAAACCCTGATGGCCGCGCTGTCAACCTGCGCGTGCCCGCCGCCATTCACGAAAATCGCCGAGCAGACGTCACGCAGGGGAACCGCTGCCCAGGTTCAATCGCGAAGGACGGCTCGGAGAGCGGACGCACCCTGGGCCCGGAACTCGGTTCCGCATGATGGGTCAGCGTAGTCCCTTGACCTATGTCAAACAGCATACCGGCGAGCATCGGACGGTGCGATCGAGTGCCGCTGCGCGCGTGAGCACGCGCCGCGCCTTTGATGAAGGCGGCGTTCCCACCGGTGGCCGCCGATGCACGGCACTCCGATCGACAAGGAGAAATGCCATGCTTCGCTATGCTCTCATCGCTCTAGCGACCGTCGTACTCGTTGTTGCTACCCTGGTCCCCGATGACGCGCTCGCCCGACGTGGCGGCGGCGGCGGCTTCCGTGGCGGTGGTGGTGGCGGGTTCCGCGGTGGTGCTGTCCATGCCGGACGCTTTCATGGAGGTGGTCACCGCTTCGCCGGCGCTCGTCCGTCCCACCCCATTGCCGGTCGCCCTGGTCGCCCCATTGCCGGCCGTCCAGGTTACCCGGGTCGTCCCATCGCAGGGCGGCCAGGTTACCCGGGTCGTCCCGTCGCAGGTTACCCCGGACGATACTATCCCTGGGGCGGCGTAGCCGCTGGCGCTGCGGTCGGAGCTGCCGCAGCAGGCGCGTATGGCTACTACAACAACTACAACAGCAACTGCTATTACGACAGCTACGGCCAGTGGGTCTGCCCGAACCAGTATCAATATCAATACTGACTCGTGCTGAGTGCTCTGGACGGCGGCCAGCCCGCCGGCCGCCGTCTCCCTTCGTCGCATAGATCAACGCACCAGTCCGACGCCGGCTGCGCATGGCTGCCGCCGGCGAGTTGCCGGATGAACTCGGTTTACGGGAAAGGTGGTGCGTCCATGATACTTCTCTGAAGCGGAACTGCCACCCCTTCGCAGGCAGATACTGGCACGCTTCGCTTAGTGTTCGGCAAGGCAGGTCTCGTGGCCGCAGAAGCGGTGAAAGGGTCCTCGCGTTCGATGGCAAGCGCGATACCTTCGTCGCAAAGGAGCTCTCGAATGGTTGCAAGCCTAACGCTCTCCGAGGCGCGACCGTCTCGTCAACCGAGGCGTCGGGGGCGGCAGGCGGTCACTGCCGTCGCGTCACAAGTGGAGCACACCGATGTGGATCCTCATGTACGTCTTCTCCTACTCAGTCAGCCCGGCCGCTACAAACGACAGGGCGGAATGGAGGCTCCTCCCAACAGTGGTGTTTCAGGAGTTCTCGAATGAAGAGCGATGCAGGGCGGCCAAATCGATACTTGAGGGCAGCTTAAAGGATGCTGGAGCCAAGCTGAGGAGTGGTTTGGAAGACTTGAAGAGCATAGGCAAGGCTGACCCTGCGCAGATCATCATTGCCTTCAATGTGGAATGCCTTCCGAAATAAAGTCGGAGGCCGTGACCACGCCATCATCTCACTTGACAGAACATGCGCAGGCACCAGGCGACGGCGGCATCATGCCGTTCAGCCAGCTTTCCTGTCGTCCAGGCTGCGCACATGTGAGGCCGCCTCCTCCGCACTTTCGTGGATGTGCGGCGCCATGCCGCGCTGCTTCAGCGCATCGCCCAAGGGCAAAACGGAATCGCGGCTAATCTCAACCGCCATGTGTTGTCGTCGACGGCGCGCACACTGTCCTTGATCAAGGGACTCGCTTCAATTGTAGTGCAAGGCGATAAGGTCCGCGACACAGGCGGGACGTTGACTACCTTCAATTTCAATCACCATGTGGTAATTCACGCGCAGCCCGTTGGGCGGCACATCCTCCGCTTTGGCCACGGTAATTCGACCTCTTATCCGCGTTCCCACCGGAACGGGCGAAATGAAGCGGACTCGATCCGCGCCATAATTCAGGGTGTTTCTAAGTCCCTTGAGGCCCATGACCGAGCGGACGAACATCGGAGCGAGGCTCAGCGAGAGGAGCCCGTGCGCAATCGTCCTGCCGCCCGGCAACTCCTTCTCGGCCCGCTCCTGGTCGACGTGAATCCATTGTTCGTCACAGGTCGCCTCCGCGAACAGATTGATGCGATCCTGGGTTACTTCAATCCATTCACTTGCACCGATCTCGGTGCCAACCGCGGACTTTATATCTTCGAATCCGACAAATATTTTCATCTCGCGCGCCCGCGTCATGCTTGTGCAGAAGCCGACACTCCGACAGGAACGTGTCAGGCGGTGACAATGACGGTGTCCGCGGCCATTGCCATCACGGGATGGAAATTGCATGCCGCGAGCGCGGACACGCTGCGAACGCGACACGGTGGGGGTGAGCCACGCTCAGCGCATTGCGGAAAATCTGTTCTAGGCGTGTCCGGTTTCACCCCAACGTGAGATTAGTGTGGGCTCAAACAACGTCGCCTGCCGGCCCTCGTCGGTGGCGAGCCATTCGTTGAGTTCCTGATCCGACTTTGGCCGATGACCCTTCACGCCTTCGAAGACATCAGACAGAAACTGGGCTTGCGTTTTCTCGGCTTTCCTTTCTTCGCTCACGGTGACTGCTCCATCGTCTTGCGAATATCCTTGTTCGGAACCCAGCGAAGTCACTTCCATTTCCAGCCAAAGCGGATTGCGATCCGGCCCCATTGATCCAGATCAATCCCCGAAACAATGAGAGGTCTATTTGCCGATCGGCTACGCCAAATGACCAACACCGGTTACGGCGGTGCCGCCATCGCGGAGTCCCAATGACGGATCCGACGGACGCCATCATGCAGGCCATTCATTCGGCCTTTGACAGCCATCCCAGAGAGGGTGATCCCGATTGGAGAAGTCCCAGCTGGATCATGCCGGAGGAATGCGCGCATCTGACCAGGGCGATAATGCGGGAGCTGGAGGCCAGAGGCTTCCAGATAGTGAAAAAGCAGTCGAGTGGATAGACAAATGGCCAGCGCACCCACCGCGATCAGCAAAAAGAGCGGGCCGCTGTGGGGACCCCGAGCGTGAGATCGCCCTTGCTTGCCTCATTCCGTTGACTTCAATGCGGTCAAACACGCGGGCGACAACTCGGCTAGCCTCGCCTTGAGGCAACCGACCACGCGCTGCCCCCCGGGACGCACTCCCTTGCAAAAAAGCTCAGCGTCGCTCTTGCATTCCCGAGCAATCTTCAAGGGGTCGGTCAGACGGTTCTTTGCCAGGGCATGCTGACCAGACAGCGCGATTGCGATGCCCAATAGGAGGCGTGGCCAGTTCATATCTCCAACTCTGCTTGCAAGGGTCAATGACCCTGCCTGCGCAGGAGGGGCTGCCCTTGACCTAGATCAAGCCGCCGCTGCCGCCTCACGCCACGCTTTTTCATTCTGCGCAGCGAGGGGCACGTCATGAGGAAGCTCGGAATCGCCTGGATCGCTCTATTGATCGCCGCAGCGACAGGCATTGCAACCCCGTTGCACGCGCACACGGGCACCGTTCGCGTGACGGTCGCCAAGTCGGGCTTCTTGCTCAGTGCCGGCGGAGGCAAGGGTGTTCTGACCCTTGGTCAACGCGCTTACCCCTTCACTGTTCAGGGGCTCACTCTCGGCCTCACCGCCGGAGCATCCATCAAGAAGCTCACCGGACGGGCTGACCACGTCAACGAACCCGGCGACTTCGCAGGCACTTATTCCGTGGTCGGCGCGGACGGCGCCGGCGGCATTCAGCTCAAGAACAGCAAGGGCGTGATCATTACATTGCAAGGACCCAAGGGCGGTTTCGAAGCCGCCAACTTCACCAGGGTCGTGATTACTCTCGATCAATCCGCTTCAAATTGACATGCTTGCAGTGGCGAAAAGCTCGCAATCCAGATCTACCCGAGATAGCCGGAAACGCCGTCCCACAATAGTTTCAGCGCCGTCACGACCAGCAATGCATAGCAGGCCCGGAAAATCTGACGCTGGTCCAGCGTGCCGTGAAGTCGCCAACCCAGCCACACGCCGGTGGGAATGGCGAACAGGCAAGCCGCCATCACGATCCAGACGTTGCCCGCCGGTCTCACCAGCAGCAGCCACGGCACCGCCTTGGTCGCGTTGCCGACAGTGAAGAACAGGCTCGTCGTTCCGGCATAGACTTCCTTGCTGAGGCCGAGCGGCAGCAGATACATCGCAAGCGGCGGTCCGCCGGAATGCGCGACCATCGTGGTGATTCCCGAGGCGAGACCGGCCGTGACCGCCTTCGGCGAGGAACGCGGACGGATCGTCACCTCGGGGCCCCCGACAAGCCATAGACCGACAAAGATCAGGGTGGTCACCGCCATCACGATCGCTACGGCGCGATGGTCCAGCACGCGGAACAGCAGATAGCCGAGCCCAATGCCGATCACGAGTCCCGGCAACAGCAGCGCAAGGTCCGGTTTCGACCATGTCGAGGGCTTCCAGTAGCGCAGCGCAAACAGGTCCATCGCGATGAACAGCGGCGCGAGAAGGCCGCCGGCTGTCACCGGGTCCATCACGATCGACAACAGCGGAATGCCGACAATGGAGAAGCCGCCGCCGAACGCGCCCTTCATGAAGCAGATCAGGAATACGCCGGCAAAAGCAATCAGGAGCGTGGTGGCCGTCAGCTCCATGCGCCCGTCTCCTCGATCGCCACGCTGCCGCGCGGGTCTGCGCGCGGAACGAGTGAAAGGATTGCAGTCATTTCTGGTCTCCGGTGGTTGCTCCAAGGCGATGCGACGCCATCGGCGCAAGCCCATGTTGGGCGCCGGCGCTCGCGCAGAACCGTCGCAGTTCCCGGTGCAATTGATTGATGTAGTGATAATGATCCGATTTAAAGATCGGTTCAAAGAAAACATTGCACTCGGTGCAATTATTGAAATCCGGACGCCTTGAAGCCGGCCGACACCATGGCTCGGAAATCGCCGGGTGGGCCCTGACACCGCCGGGCCGATAGGCCGGCATGTCCAGCGATTTCAGATGGCGCGCGCCTGCCTGCGCACCTCGTTTGCGACCGGCCGCAGCGTCTCCGCCGCCCCCGGGCCCACGAGGCTGTAGCCGACGCCGCCGTCCGCCCAGGCAAATCCGGCGATGTCGCCCTTCGAATGATCGGTCATCGGGGCGTTCTGGTCCGCACTGCTCATGGCGCGCGTCAGAACGACGATCCGGCTGCCATGGTCGTCGTCGTACATGAACATCGCCGCCGGGCCATGCGCGGTGGCAACCAGGCGTCCGCCCATCAGGCGGTATCCCGACGTGCTCAGATCCGGCACCTTGACCTGCTGACGCAGCCGGCTCGAAACCCACTGCACAAGCTGCGCGCTGTCGGAGGCGCGCAATTCGACAGGCCGGACGTGATCCGGCGCGTAGACCCGATAGGAATCGGCAGCCTCCTGCGCGAGTGCCACCAGTCCGCCGGGCGGACGTTGCAGCGAGCCTCGCGCGGCCCAACCGCCGAGGCCGCCGATGCCGATGCTCACCAGCAGCATCGCCGCCATCGCCCAACGCGTCGACATCCGCTGCTGGCGCCGGCGGCTCTCGATGATCCGGGACAGGTTCAATGCAGCCGGTATCGGTTCATCGGCGATCGGAGCGAGCGCAGCACGCAGGATTTCGCGCTGGTCCGAGAAGTCTGCGATGCGTCTGGCGACCTCGGGATGACCATCGAGATACGTTGCGACCTCGGTCCGCCGCGCCGGCTCCAGCGTGTGATCGACATAGGCGTGGAGATCGTCTTCCGTGATCGGCCTGTTGTTCATTTCCCACTCCGCAACGGCACGACATTGTCCGCCGTGCCCGCAACACCTTCGATTTCCTGCCTGAGCCTCTCGCGCGCCCGCGAGAGGCGCGACATCACGGTACCTACCGGGATGTCGAGAACCTTCGCGGCTGCCGTGTAAGAGAGGTCCTCGACGGCGACCAGCAGCAGGACGGCACGCTGATCCTCGGGCAGCCGCGCAAGCCTGTTCAGCACATCCCGATACATGAGGCCTTGTTCCTGCGCCGCGTTCGCAACGATATCGTTGTCGGCCGTCTCATCGAGCCCGACATGCTGGCCGCGCGCCGCGGATCGGCGGAAGTGATCGACGGCGAGGTTGTGCAGGATGGAGAACAGCCACGCCCGGACATTGCCGTCCCGCCGCTGGTACCAGCGGCTGACGGCGCGCTCCAGGCAGTCCTGCACCAGATCATCGGCGCTGGCGCGATTGCGAACGAGCGCGCGCGCGTAACGGCGGAGCGCCGGGATCAGTGGCTCGACCTCCGCCAGCATGTCCGTCATCCCTGGCGCTTCTCCTGTAGTCCCGCCATTTACCCTATCCTCATGGCGATTCGGTCTGGACCGGCTCGCCGACCGCAGCCGCATCGCCGAGCGCGATCACCAGATAGCGCCGGTCGGCTTGAGCCGAGGGTCCGACGATCTGCCGGATCGGACCCGTGGCATTAACGATGGCTGCGCCCGCCGGATTGGTCATGAAGGCAGCCAGCGGCTGCAGGGACCCGCTTCCGTCCGCATGCTCGGCCAGAGCGAGCACGTACTTCTGCTTCGGCTGCAGGCCCGTCACCGACGCCTGCACGACCTGGATGAGACCCTGATCGAAGAGCGACACACTGGTCGACTTCTGACCATCCTTCGGACCAAGCATGAGGTGAGTGACCTGGCCGGCAATGCCGAGAGGCTCCAGATTCCCGCGATCGTCCGGGTTCGGGGCCGCGTTCGGGACGTAGGCGATCGCTTGGGGCGCCTGGCCGATCGGAACGTTTGCGATCACCGTGTTGCTCGCCGTGTCGATCGCGGCAAGCGCATCGTCGTTCTCCAGGCCGACATAGACGCGCGTACCGTCACCCGAGGGCCAGACCGCATGCGGAAGCTTGCCGACGGGAATGGTCGCGACCTCCGAGAAATCATCGGTCCTGAACACCTTGACCTCATTCAGGCCGCCGACGGTGACATAGGCGAACGTTCCCTTCGGCGTGTGGGCGAAGTTGACGTGGTTCGTGATCGGGCCCGTGTCGATCGTCCTGAGCAGGTTGAACGGCGGACGGCCATCGAACACCTGCGTCTTGCCGGTATCCTTGAGCGTGAACCAGACCTGTTTGCCGTCCGGCGTAGCCGCGATGTTCGGACAGAACGGACTATCCTGTTTCACCTTCGCGACGATCCTGTGATCGGCGACGGTCACGACGTCGGTTTCCGGATTGAACGACGAGCAGATGTAGCCGTACTTGCCGTCGGGCGAGAAGATCTGCATGCCCGGACCGTTCGGCGTGGTGATGCGGGTCTTCTCCTTGAAGCTGGCGGCATCGAGCACGGCGATGTAGTTCTCGCCGCGCACGGTGACCCAGACCTCCTTGCCGTCGGGCGTGTAGAAGGCTTCATGAGGCGACCGGCCGACATACGTCACGTGCTTGACCGCGTTGGTCCCGGTATCGATGAAGGTGACGGAGTTCGACCCGATCGAAACCACCGCGAGCGTCCGGTGGTCCGGCGAATAGCCCATGCCGTGGACGAGAACCTGCCCCTTGTAGAGCGGGCTGAAGTTGGCCGGCTGCGGCTCGCCCAGCCTGATCAGGCCGAGCAGCTTGTTGTCGACCGGATCGGTCACGGAGACCGTGTTCGAGAATTGCTCCGCCGCATAGACACGATCGTGATGGCTGATCGGGATGTTGGGTGAAGACAGCGCGCCGGGCGCCTGTCCAGCCCAGGCAGGCAAACTTGCCGCAAGCGCCGCGCCTGCGAGGAGAATCGCTTTCAGCAACCTCATATCGTGCTCCTATTTCTTCATTCCGGTGGACATGTTGTCCATCTGCATGCCCGAATGGTGGTGGTCGCTCGCGGCAGGGCCGGCCTGCGGCCCCGTCGGTGCGGGCGTGGAATCCGCGACAGGCTCGCCGATCGCAAGCTTCATGGCCGCGATCTCCTGCATCTGGTCGACGATGATCTCCTGGGCGATGCGCCGCAGCTGCTCGTTCTTGCCGTAGCGCAGCTCGATCACGGCCATGTCGATCGCACCCTGATGATGCGGGTGCATCATCGCGACAAAGTCGCGATCGATATCTCCGGTCGGCGGAGCCGCCATGTCGTTCATCATCTTGGTCATGGCCGCCTCGTTTTCCTTCAGGAAGGCGGCTTCGTCGGCGTTCTGCGCCGCCGGCGCTTCGGCATGGTGAGATTCCTGCGCGAGCACGACCGGCGACAATACCAACATGCTCAGCACCCGCGCGGCGAAGATCGCTGTGCCGAGGCCGGGCCTGAAGCATCGGATTTTGTTGTGCAGCGTTGCTGCGACCCTGCGGCAGGACGGTTGGTTCATGCTGGGCTCCGCTCTAGCTGGTTACATAGGGTGGGACGGAGCGGCGCGGCTTCTATTCCGTGCACCGGTTGCGAACCTCCGGCGATCTTTTCGCGGAACTCGAAAAATCCAGCCACAACAAGGACAAGGAGCCGTTGTCCGGCGTGATCACATGAACGTTAGCGGTTCACGGAGCGCTGGAGATCGGCGCGAGAGGGCTCGCCGCCGGCCGCCAGCATGCTGAATGCGGGCTGGCAGCCGGCGACCAGTGCGCTATCGTCGCTGCTGCGGAAGACGGGGAGGCTGATGCAGATCTGGTGTTGTCCGTTTCGGAGAACGGCTGCGTCGCCGTGATCGTATGTGCACCAACGTCGCTGGAACCGGAGGATCGTCATGCAGTCTGGTGAGGTTCGACAAATCATCGACGAGGCAAATCGCAGCTTTGGCGCAGCAGTGGCGCGCAAGGACTATGCTGCCCTGGCCGCGCTCTACACCGAAGATGCCAGGCTTCTGCCGCCCGATGCCCCGATCGTTTCGGGGAGAAAAGCAATAGAGGGGTTTTGGCGCAGTGCCGCGGATGCACTCGGGCTGACCAATGTCACGCTCAAGACCGTCGATCTCGAGGTCAACGGCGACACCGCCAATGAAATCGGCGAAGCCGACCTGAAGCTGACGTCCGGGCAGGCGAAGGCCAAGTATCTCGTCGTCTGGCGCAGGGAGCGTGATGGCCAGTGGCGCCTGCATCGCGACATCTGGAACAACATGCCGAGCACCTAGTGTGGTGGTTCGGAAGTTCTCTTCATTTGCGCCGCGAGTTCGTCAAGAGAACTTCCGAACCAAAACCACACTAGAATCATAAATTTGCTAGTGTCCTTTCGAACCCGAAGTTCGCAAAAGAGCCCGCCGCAGAATGATGCGAACTTCGGGTCCGGGACACTAGTGTGGTGGTTCGGAAGTTCTCTTCATTTGTGCCGCGAGTTCGTCAAGAGAACTTCCGAACCAAAACCACACTAGAATCATAAATTTGCTAGGCCGTAGACTCATAAGCTCGGAGCCACAACCGCATCGAGGCGACCCCCCCTTTTTGCCGTCGCGGCCTGCTGATGGACCCGAACGCAGGTGCTGTCGATCATCTGGATGTCGCCGTCGTGCGCGATGGTGATGGCATCCATCGGCCGATCCCACACGCCCGCCTTCCGCCATCGCACGAAGCGGTTGTAACAGGTGGTGCGCGGCCCATACCGCTCCGGCAGGTCGCGCCACGGTGCACCCGACCGCAATACCCAGAAGATGCCGTTCAGCAGGCGGCGGTCATCGACGCGCGGCACGCCTCGCGGCTTGTTGGGCAGCAGCGGCTCGATAACGCGCCACTCGAAGTCGGTCAGATCGTATTGGCTCATGCCGATGCTGAATCAGGGCTCCACCCAATGGGCAAGACCGCCAGCCTATGACCGCGCTTGCCTTGCCATTGTAGCCATCACGCCACATGCTCACTATGATTCAAATTGCTTGAGAGAGGAAGGCAATGCGGACATCACTCTACGACCTCAGCGTGCCGACCTTCCTGCAAACCGTAAGATCCGTCGGAGGCTTTCTCGACCGTGCGGCCACCCACTTTTCAAATACCGGTGGCGATCCCGATAATTTCGTGAACACCCGCCTCTTCGACGACATGGCACCATTTCATTTTCAGATCGAAGCGGCATGTCATCATTCCGTGTGGGGGGTCGAGGCTCTCAAGACCGGCGCGTTCACCCCTCCCGCCTTGGTCGGACCTGTTCCCTTCACTGACCTACAGGCAATGATCGGCAAGGCAGAAACGGCGCTGGAGGCGTTCGTCCCCGAAGAGATTAACGACTGCGCGGGCAAGCACCTAGACCTCCAGATCGGCCCGCGACGGCTTGCTTTCACGTCGGAGACCTTCATTCTCTCTTTCTCTCTGCCAAACTTCCATTTCCACGCCGTCACCGCATACAACATCCTGCGCTCGCGAGGCGTGCCGCTCGGTAAACGTGATTACGAGGGTCGGCTGCGCACCAGTTCATTCTGAGCCGAAATTTGGTCTCCAGCAAAAGGACCATTGCCACTCGAACACCGCGACCACCCGCCTTTTATGAGTTCACGGCCTAGTGTCCTTTCGAACCCGAAGCTCGCAAAAGAGCCCGCCGCAAAATAATGCGAACTTCGGGTCCGGGACACTAGTGTGGTGGTTCGGAAGTTCTCTTCATTTGCGCCGCGAGTTCGTCAAGAGAACTTCCGAACCAAAACCACACCAGCATCATAAATTGCCAGTGTCCGGAGCGCGCCACCGGCGAGCCCTCGATCCGGATGTCCGGGGCACGGGCCAGCGGTAGCGCGTATCAGCCCTCGCGCCGATCACTTCGGACGCTCGAGGCCATGCCGCCTGGCGTAGGGCTCGGTCGCCCAAAGACGCTTTGCTTCATCGATCGTGACATTGAGCCGGACGCGATCGTCCACGGCGGCGATCCAGTCCGGCGTGACGTATTCGTGCTGATTGCGGGGGCGCTGATCGGGCCTGACGATCTTGAGGTGTCCGCCTTCGACCTTGTTGACGGTTCCGATGTGCGTGCCATCGCTGTCCACGACCGCCATGCCCGCGATCACCAGATCGAGCAGCGGGCGACCTTCCACGCCGTCATACGGATTCTCGGCCATTGCTTCCTCCATCTGCGAGGATGAACGCTGCGAAGCAAAACATGCAGCGCCGGCGAAAGGAAGTGGGTTATGCCGCCCTCAATCGACCTGCGAGCCGCCCTGCCCAGCCCTGGGCTGCGCGCGTCGCCGGCCGTGACCGCGCGGGCCGGTCAGCCTCTGTTAACGCTGCGCGCAAATATCGCCGATCGGTCGATTGACGCGATCGCCACGGAACAGTTTCGTGCCAACTTGAACAAGGCGATAACAGAAAATGCCGGTGAGCACGATTCCCGAGGCGCGCATTCCGCTCTGGTTCAAGCTGGCTTACACGGTGTTCTGCGCGGTGCTGGTACCGACCTATCTGATCGTCTACGGGCCGACCAACTTCCTCTATTTCTGCGATGTCGCTCTGCTCACCGCGCTCGCCGCGATCTGGCTGGAAAGCCCGCTGCTCGCATCGGTGCCGGCCGTCGGCATCCTGCTGCCGCAGGCGCTGTGGGTGGTCGATTTTCTCGCCGCCGCAGTCGGGATAGAGCTGACCGGGCTGACGGCCTACATGTTCGACGCCAAGCTGCCGCTGTTCACCCGTGGATTGTCGTTCTTCCACTTCTGGCTGCCCTTCGTGCTGGCCTGGCTGGTCTGGCGGCTCGGCTATGATCGCCGGGCGTTTGCGGTATGGACCGTGGCCGCGTGGGTGCTGCTGTCGATCTGCTACTTCCTGATGCCACCGCCGCCCGCCACGCATCCCAACCTGCCCGCGAACATCAACTACGTGTTTGGCCTGAGCGACGCCGCCGCGCAGAGCTTCATGCCGGGCCCGCTGTGGTTCGCGATGCTGCTGGTCGGCCTGCCCGCGATCATCTTCTATCCGACGCATCGCCTGCTGCTGCGCTATTCCGGGAATCGACCGGCCGGATCGCCCGGCTGAAGCGCAGCTTGCCTCACCGGCTCGCCGTTGCGTCCGGCATGACCTGCCGCAGCGGCTCCGGGCTGATCGAGATCTGGCCGGTGAACGGCCGATCATGCGCGGCGATCAGCAGCACGGACGCCGCTACGCCGGTTGCAAACAGCCCCATCGCGATGCCGGCGGCGAGCCGATCGTCGCAATGCACGAGGCCGATCGCGAACAGGGCGCAGAGCGCCTGCAAATACAGGCAAAGCCATTTGACCGAATTGACCTCGGCGTGGCTGATGATGATGCGCTGCCGGCGCGCATCCAGCGCGGTCTCCAGCGCCGCAATGATCTCGTGCTGCGCGGTCTGCTGGCCCGCGCCTTGCGGCGTCATGGCGATGACGAGTTGCAGCGCTTCGGTGAGGCCGGCAGGCGCCGGCCGCAGCGAAGCCGCCTGGCGCGCCATCATCGGCCATTCCACCGTGGCGGCCTGCTCGATGTAGCCGCGAACGAGATTCTGCAGCCGCGCTCCCTGCTCTGTGGGCAGGCCCGCAGCAAGCAGCACGACACCCCTGAGCGCGCTGGCTTCGCGGCTTACGGCGGTACTGGCGCGATCACTGTCGTTCCAGACCTGCGCGGCGATGAACGCGACGAACAGGCCGAAGATGATGCCAAGCACCGGCAACATGCCCGGAGAAATCGCCTTGAAGGATTTGGCCCGTCCACCGGCCGCGAGCGTCATCACGGCAGCAAAGAGCACGGCGGCAAGCAGATAGGTAAAGCCAAAGACGGCGGCCGCCATCAACGGCACCGGCAGATTGTGCAGCCAGTCGCTCATTCGGTTTCCCCCGCCATACCTCGATCATGACGCGATCGATTTCGAATCATGCGCCGGCGCTGAATGATCAAATGCGAGCGTTTCGCCAGAGCCGTGTCAATCGCAGAAAGATGCGCATCCGGTTTAATCAAACTTCAATCTGAAAGCATAGGCTATACAATAGCGTGGCCTGCCGGGTGCCCCGAAGTGCATTGCCGGCAGGAAGCGCCCGGTCCCATTGTCGCAGAGGAAGCGACCGCGAAAATGCAATCAAGAAGAAGATTTCTGGGCGCGGCCGCCGCCACGATCGTCCTTTCGCGCCTGTCGCCCGCGCGCTCCGCGCAACGCACCGTCCTCAACGACGTCAGCCGGCTCAATCCGACGCCGGTCGCCAAACACGTCACGATCTCGAAGTCGGCCACCGACGAGCTGGTCGCGCGCATCCGCGCCGAGCTGAAGGAGGCACAAGCCGGGCGCCGGACCGTCGCGGCCTCGGTGGCGCGGCACTCGATGGGCGGCCAGAGCCTGCCGCGCGACGGCACCGCGATCACGCTCGAAAGCGGACCGCTCGAGCTCGACACGGCGACGAACACCTACCGCACCACGGCCGGCAACCGCTGGTCGGACGTCATCCGCAGCCTCGACCCGCGCGGCTTCTCGCCTTCGGTGATGCAGTCCAACAGCGATTTCGGCGTCGGCAGCACCTTCTGCGTCAACGCCCATGGCTGGCCGGTGCCGCATGGTCCGTTCGGCTCGACGGTGAAGGCGATCCGGATGGTGCTGGCGGACGGCACGCTGATGCAGTGCTCGCGCAGCGAGAACCCCGAATTGTTCAGCCTTGCGATGGGCGGCTACGGCCTGTTCGGGATCATCGTCGAGCTGGATGTCGAGATGACGCCGAACCTGCTGCTCGAGCCGCGCTTCGAGCGGATGGCGCCCGAGCGCTTCGCGGAAGCCTTCACCCACGCCATCGACACCGACCGCACGCTCGCGATGGCCTATGGCCGGCTGTCGGTGTCGCGGAAAAGCTTCTTCGACGACGCGCTGATGGTGACCTATCGGCCGGCTGCCGCGCAGCCATCGTTGCTGCCGCCGGTCGCGAGCTCAGGAAAGCTGACGGGCCTGCAGAACGACATCTATCGCGCGCAGACCGGCTGGGAGGTCGCGAAAAACCTGCGCTGGTTCATGGAATCGCGGATCGGCCCCACCATCACGGGCAGCCGCGCCACGCGCAACTCGCTGATGGCGGAGCCCGTGATCAACCTGGCGCAGAAGGACATGCGCCGCACCGACATCCTGCATGAATATTTCGTGGCGCCGGAGCGCTTCAACGAATTCCTCGCCGCCTGCCGCGAGATCATCCCGAAGTCGCGGGCCGAATTCTTGAATGTCACGCTGCGCTACGTAGCCGAGGACAGGACGCCGACGCTTGCGATCGCGCCGGTGCGCCGCATCGCGGCCGTGATGTCGTTCTCCCAGGAGATCTCGCCGGAAGGCGAAGTCGACATGATCGAGACCACCGAGAAGCTGATCGACCGGGTGACCGCGATCGGCGGCGCCTTCTATCTTCCCTATCGCCTGCACGCCCGGCGCGACCAGGTGGAGAAGGCCTACCCGGCCGCGGCCGCCTTCGTCGCCGCCAAACGCCATTACGATCCGAACCTCATGTTCCGCAACGCGATGTGGGACACTTATTTCGCATGAAGGATGTTGCCATGGATCGCTATCGGATCGCCGCGGTCTTGCTTGCCCTGGCCCTCTTGTTCGCCGCGGCGACCGACTACATCCCGGCCTTCATCGACGCGGAGGGCCGCGTGTTCGGCCTGTTCCGTCTCGACATCTACAAGGACGCGCTGCACGTGGCCTCGGGCCTGTGGGCGCTGGCCTCGGCGCTGTCGCGGCGCAGCGCCGTGTTCTTCCTGAAGGTGTTCGGCACGCTGTATTTCCTCGACGGCGTGATGGGTGTCTTCACGGGGTCCGGCTATCTCGACCTCAGCATCTTCATTGACGGCGTCCGCGACGTCTCGCCGACCGTGAAGGTGCTTTCCAGCCTGCCGCATCTCGGGCTCGGCGCCTTCGGCATGGCGGTCGGCTGGTCGCCCTGGCGCGGCGAGCGCGTTCCGGCATGAGCTTCTTACGGAAGGCGCTTTACACGCTCGGGGCGCTCGTCCTCGCCGGCGGGCTCGGCATCGCCGGCACCGTTATCGGCGTCGAGCGATCCTGCGTGTCAAAACTGCCGCCGCCCGCCGTCACCTCGGCCTTCGACATCAGCGACGATGGCTATGCCCGCGCGCAAGGCGACAGCTTCCTGACCTTTCCGGAATGGTACATCGTCCACGCCTATAACGACCTGAGCGGCGTCACGGCGCGATCCTCGGAATCCGACTTCGACTATCTGGCGAGCATTCGCGGCTTCTGGTCGAGCCTCTGCCACGCCACCCTGCAAGCCTCGCAATCGGGAGCTGCGAGCGCGGACCAGAAGGCGACCAACTACATCATCGGCTTCAGCTTCACCCTCGAAATGGGCTTGCAGGGCGCCTATGAACGGACCATCGGCGCGCTCTCCGAATCGAGCGCGGGCGGCCGCAAGACCGCGGAGGACGCCTTCAACCTGGCGTTCCTCAAGGAATATTCGGCCTTCCTCTACCAGGTGCCCTGGTATCAGTTTCCCTTCGCCGGGAAGCTGAAGGCATTCTGGCGCGAGACGCCGTTCGTCCCCTCGATCCGCGCGGTCGAGCGCCGCGGCGCGCTTTCCCTGCAATATGCGGCGAAGGCGGCTTACGCCTCCCTGATCGGCGTCATCGCCGGCTACGACCCTGCGGTGCTGACCATCCGCAGCGTGATCGGCGGATCATCGCCGTCCGAGCTCGCGGCGATGAAGGGCGTCACCGTGATCCGCGAGGTCGGGAACGCCAGCGAGCGCGGCGTGCTGGTGGAGACGGCGCGCTACGCCGAATTCGACGCCTTCGTCAGGGAACTCGGCCGGCATCCAGGCGCTTCGCTGCTGGAGATCGCCGGCAACCATCGCATCCTCGTCACAATTATCGTCCCCGATGACGGCACGGCGCTGGCCATGCCCGGCGGCGTGACTATATTCGGCCTGCCGATCCAGTCCATGCCCGGATCGCGGCGAATGGGAATCGATATGCCGGTGCGCGCGCTGGTCGACAACGTGCAGCGCGTCGAGGCCGCAGGATTGAGGTTCGAGCATGTCTACGATTACTGAGCAGCGCTCGTTCGGCCACGGCATCCCCCTTCTCGGCCTCCTGGCTGTCCTCGCGATCTGGTTCGCCGGCATGGCGACCGCCGCCGTCGCGGTGCGGCCGGACGCCGTCGTCGCGTTCGGAGCGCCCGTCACGATGATACCGGCAGTCGCGGGATCGGACGGCTATCTGCTCGGCGCAGGACGGTTCTATGTCGCCGCCCGGACCGGGCCGCAAACGGTCAGGAGCCTCTACGCATCGGGAGCCTGGTTCGTCTGGCCGGTGATCGGCAAAGGATGCGAACGCGCCTCGTGATCTGATCGCGCCGACAGGTGCGTCCGCGCGGCTGAATGCGGCGGCGAGGACGCTGGCGCGGATCGGAACAAAAATGATAGGCTTCGCGGATGCCGCTTCACGCCAAAGCGGATTCCGGCGCGGCAGTCCGGCGGGTCATCCCAGGTTCGCAAGAGAATCGACGCGAACTTCGGGGCCGGGAAACTAGCATCGAATGAACAGGAGAGCTGCGATGCCCTCTTTGACCGAATGGAGAGTGCCGCCGGCACACCAGCCCCGCGCGGGCGACTACAGCTTCGAGCTCGATCGGGCGCTTGCCTCGATCGTCGGGCTGCACGCCATCATTCCGTCCGACGCCTTCACCGCGGAGACGCTCGGCACCGAGCGCGCCGGCAATGGCGTGGTGATCGACGACGGCCTGATTCTGACCATCGGCTATCTGATCACCGAGGCGGACAGCGTATGGCTGCATCTCGACAGCGGCCGCGCGGTCGAGGGGCACGTGCTCGGATTCGATTCCATCACCGGCTTCGGCCTGGTTCAGGCGCTCGGGCAGCTCGAGGTCGATCCGCTGCCGCTCGGCTCCTCCGCGGCGGTGAAGGTCGGCGACCGCGTGGTGCTCGGCGGCGCCGGCGGGCGTACCCGCTCGGTGGCGAGCCAGATCGTGGCGCGGCAGGAATTCGCCGGCTATTGGGAATATCTGCTGGAGGATGCGCTGTTCACCCATCCGGCGCATCCGAACTGGGGCGGCACCGGCCTGATCTCCGCCGCCGGCGAGCTGATCGGCATCGGCTCGCTGCAGCTCGAGCGCGAGCGCGACAGCAAGGCCGAGCACGTCAACATGATCGTGCCGATCGACCTGTTGAAGCCGGTCCTCGACGACTTGCGCAAGTTCGGGCGCGTCAACAAGCCGGCGCGGCCCTGGCTCGGCATGTATTCGACCGAGATCGACGGCCGCGTGGTGGTGATCGGGCTTTCCGACAACGGACCCGCGGCGCGCGCCGAGCTGAAGGCCGGCGACGTCATCGTCGCGGTCAATGGCGACAAGGTCACGAGCCAGGCCGAGTTCTACCGCAAGATGTGGGCGCTGGGCGCGGCCGGCGTCGACGTGCCGCTGACGATCTATCACGAGGGCGTCACCTTCGACGTGGTGCTGGCCTCCACCGACCGCACCAAGCTGCTCAAGGGACCGCGGCTGCACTGACAAGCGCATGATCCGGAAAAGTGGACACCGGTTTTCCCTCAGCTAACAAGCGCGGAACGCGTTTGCGCGGAGATCATGCCCAAACAAATCACAAAGCCTCGCAACGGCGATCGGGCGCTCTGGAAAAGGGACATGCCATGAGCGAGGCCGTGGTCGACGGCATCGTGGCCGTGCTGCCACCCCTTCTGCAATCGCTGGAGGCGCTCTCCTTCATCGCACGGCACCTGCACCCGCCGGATTTCGACGACCTGATGCAAGCGGCCGGCACGCCGGAGCACGCGCTGACCGCCGCGCGCGACGGGCTTGGCGAATGGCCCGAACAATTCGCCGCCGTGCGCGCGGCGCTCGACGGCGCGAGCGACGCCGTGCTGGCCGGCTTTGCCGGCCTGCGCGCCGTGCAGCAGGGCAATGGCGACCTCGTCGCGGCCTTCCGCGCGCTGCGCTATGCGCCCCGCGCGCAGGAGGCGCTCTATCCGCTGACCGCGAAATTTCCACCCGTCAGCGACTTCTTCCTCGAACCGGACTTGCGCGAGGACGCGGCCTTGCAGAGCCGTCTCGCCCAGCCGGCGCACGACAACACCGGGATTTTCCACGACCACAACGAGCCCGGCAGCCGCGGCGGCTTTTCGCTCTACGTGCCGGAATACTACACGCCCGATCGAGCCTGGCCGCTGGTGATGGCGCTGCATGGCGGCAGCGGCAACGGCCGCGCCTTCCTGTGGAGCTGGCTGCGAGCCGCGCGCAGCCTGGGAGCGATCCTGGTGACGCCGACCGCAACCGGGCCGACCTGGGCGCTGATGGGCGCGGATTCCGACACGCCCAATCTCGCGCGCATCCTTGATTCGGTGCGCAGCCGCTGGACGATCGATTCCGAGCGGCTGCTTTTGACCGGCATGAGCGACGGCGGCACGTTCTGCTATGTCACCGGACTGGAGCATGCTTCGCCCTTCACGCATCTGGCGCCGATTGCCGCCACCTTCCATCCGCTGATGGCGCAGATGGCCGATGCGGAGCGGCTGCGCGGCCTGCCGATCCACATCGTGCATGGCCGGCTCGACTGGATGTTTCCGGTCGAGGTCGCCCGCCACACGCGTGAGGCGCTGTCGGCCGCCGGCGCCAGCGTGACCTATCGCGAGCTCGATGACCTCAGCCACGCCTATCCGCGCGAGATGAATGTGGAAATTCTGCGCTGGCTGAATGGCGGATCGATGGCGCGCGCCTGACCGTTCCGCCCGGAACCATCCTGACGGGCGCGCGTTGTCAGCCGTCACCGGAGAGATCGCCATGCAGATGTTTCTTGGAATGATCCTGGGCGCGTTGCTGCTGGGACTAGGCGTCTACGTCCACGACTCCATGCAGACCTCGAGCGTCGCCAGCGGCGAGGTCGCGCAGACCAACCGCACCATCGTGAACTGGGACGTTGCCGCCGCCGACTGGCGCGCATTGAAGACGCGCGCCCATGAGGACTGGGTGAAGATTTCGTCGCGATAATTTGCCGACCGATCCGGCCTGCCGCTCGCATTCGCGCCATCTGCATTTGGAGCTGAAACATTTTCCAGCCAGAATGATTTACTCCCGGGGCTTCGCAAGATGTGAGGCATTCATGGACCCTCTCTCGGCGAGCGACGTGTTCCTGACGGTCGCGGTCATGAGCGTCACGTTCCTGATCGAGGTCGGGTTTTTCATTCTGACCGGAATGCTTTGAAAGCAGCGCGCGATCCGGGCAGCGATGCGAGGTCTAGGGCTCCACGAGCTTGATGGTTGAGACCGGCCATCTTCCATCATGACCTGCGATGGAAATCCGAAGCCCGTGCAATTCATCCAGCCAAACGTTCTCCACCGTGCCTGCCTTTCCGTCAGTAAGCACGACGGCTTTTCCGATCAATTCAGATTGCGCCGTACCGTACTCATTCAGGATCTTTGACGCACGGCGCTTCACCGATGGCATTGCTCGTCCATGTTTGGCCGAGCCTTCTGTGCTGTCCAAAGCGGCTCAACGGTAACGCTTGTCCCAACGTTCAGCCGCTGGAATGATTGATGGTGACTGCTCTTCCGATTCGCGGAGCCGGTCGATTTGCGCTCTGAGGCTCCCCGGGAGTTCCGGCTCTTCTTTCAGGAGCGCGCGTAGTTTCTCTCCGATCTCTTGAACGATTGCTCGGCTGTGTTTGGAGTCCATGTCAATACGGTTGCGCATAACGAAGCCTCGTTCGGGTAAGAAAGCGCCAGCATTAGCGCCCACCCCTCCCGTCGCTCTCCCGCTTGCGAGCACGGCTGGCAATTCTGAACGGAACCCGAGAACCGCCGCTTTTGACTATCTGCGCGAGCACTTGTTTTTTGAGAAAAGCGGGCGCAGCAATAGGAACCTTTGGCTATCTGCGACATCCGCCATGTAGCTAACGGCGAGCGACGGTCTCGTTCTTCTAAAGTCTTGACCGGAGCTTTCGTTCCCTGACTTCTGCGCCAAGCCGACACATTGAGGAACTTGCCGCGCGCAATATCGGGGCATCGGGCCCCATGTTGCAGGCGCGCGAGCAGGCGTTCCAGCGCCAGAGTTAACACCGCTCTGGAACCATTTCAGAGAGTGTCCGGTTAGTTCGTGGGGCCGATGAGGGACCATCGCCATGAGGATCGAATATCTTGCCGCGATTGCGATCGCTGCCCTTGCCGCTGGTACGGGACTGGCGATCCATTCTGCCGGCTCGTTGCCGCCCGAAAAGCAGTCCACGCCTGCCGCCGCTCAATTGGCGACCCTGTTAGCGGAGTCCGTGGACCCGTTTTTGCGCCGGTCCGATGGCTAACGGCCGGCGCTACTCAAAACGCATTGGCGGCGCTGCCTAAGTCATGGAGGGTATCGCGCCCGTTCGGCAGAGCGAATCGGTTGTCGAATTCATGGGCCAAAGCTCGCGCGCGACAATAGCCCCGTGCGTCGCGCTTCTGGTCTGTGAACGCGAGAATAGTTTCGCTGCGAACTCGCGGCACTAATCAAGAGAACTCGCGGCACCAATCAGGAGAACACCACACTAGTTCATCTTGGCCTTGCGCGCGTCGGCAATGACCTGCTCGAACTGCGCCATGGTGAGCACGCCGGGAACGCGGAACTTGCCGACGATGAAGGAGGGCGTGCCGCGGAAGCCGAACGCGGTGGCCTGCTCGTTGTTGCGCGCCAGGATGGCGTCGATCGCTTTGGCGTTGGCGGCGAGATCGCGCTTGGCGCGGTCGAGGTCGATGTCGGCTCCCTTGAGCAATTCGTCGATGCGCGCCTCGGTCAGCCGCGAATTGCTCGACAGCATCGCGTCATGCGCGCGCTCGTATTTGTCCTGGTACTTGCAGGCGAGCGCCATCCGCGCCGCGACCACCGAGACCGGACCGAGGATCGGCCAGTCCTTCGACACCAGCCGAACCTTGCCGTCGTCCTGCACCACCTGGCGCAGTTCGGGGTCGATCTTGCGGCAATACGGGCATTGGTAGTCGAACCATTCGACGATGGTGATGTTGCCGTCCGGATTGCCCATGACGGGAATATCAGGATCGCGCAGCACCTTTGCTTCGGTCAGCACCTCGTCGTCATCGGCGGTGGCCGCGAAGGCCCGCCGCGACAGGCCGATGGTCGCGCCAAGCCCGATCAGGCCGAGCACGCGGCGGCGGCCGATCGCCGGCCGCTGGTCCGTTGTTGCTTTCATACCCGTTTCCATAAAGACCCTCTCCTGCCTCTACGATCCGGGCAGCGAAATGTTACGCAGCAACATATAGACCGCCACTGCGATGATGACAGCAGCAAAGACGACGTTCAGCGCGCCGCGCCGCTCCGACAGATAGCGCGCCGAGCGGGTGCCGGCGAGGCCGCCACCGATGCCGCCGGCGATGAATAGCGCCGCCAGGCCCCAGGACACCAGCCCCGACCAGGCATAGCTCGCCGCCGTGGTCAGGCCGAAGGCCGTCACCGCCACCAGCGAAGAGGAGACCGCATTCATGATCGGCATGCCGGTCGCCAGCATCAGCGCCGGCACGATCAGGAAGCCGCCGCCGATGCCGAAAAAGCCCGACATGGTGCCGGTGGCAAGCCCCAGGCCGGCCAGCGCGGGCAAATTGGCGAGGCTCATCTTGACGTCGGGCGCGCCGGTCCGCGCGCGCGTCTTCAGCATCAGCAGCGCGATCACCAGCATCACCAGCGCGAACAGCGCGAGCAGCTTCTGGCCCTCGAGCATCTTGCCGAGGATCGAGCCGCAGAAGGCCCCGAGGATGCCGGCCGCCGCGAACACCAGCGCGCAGGACCAGATCACCGTGCCGCCGCGCGCATGGTTGGAGAGATTGAGGGCGGCATTGGCCGCGACCGCGATCGCGCTGGTGCCGATCGCGACATGCGGCTCCGGCACGCCGACGACATAGACCATCAGCGGCACCGCCAGGATGGAGCCGCCGCCGCCGACGAGGCCGAGCGAGAACCCGACCAGCGCGCCGGAAGCCAGTCCCAGGATGTTTTGTGTTGCGGAGAGGATCAAACCGGATTGCTCTATTTTGCAGCGGGACACTAGAAGAATTTTCTCTTCCGCGCCATGCCGGGAGCACAGGGCCGCACTGCAGCGGGGATCAGCGAATCAGCAGCGTGACCGCGAGCGGCACCAAAAGTGACGTCACCAGCGCGTTGAGGCCCATCGCGATGCCGGAAAACACGCCGGCGACCGCGTCGACCTGAAACGCCCGGGCGGTGCCGATGCCGTGGGCGGCGATCCCGACCGCAAAGCCGCGCGCCCTGAAATCGTTGATTCCGGCGCGGTTCATCAGGGGCGTGACGATGATCGCGCCCATGATGCCGGTGAGCACCGTGGAGACCGCGGTCAGCGAGGGATCGGCATGGAGGGATTCGCTGATGCCCATGGCGACGCCGGCGGTGACCGATTTCGGCGCCAGCGACAGGATCACCACGCGCGGCAGGCCCGCGATTTCGGCCAGCGCCACCACGGAGACGATCGCGGCGACCGAACCGACGACGAGCGCCACCAGCATCGGCAGGATCGCGGCCGCCACCACCTTGCGGTTCTCGTAGAGCGGCACGGCCAGCGCGACCGTCGCAGGGCCAAGCAGGAAGTGCACGAACTGCGCGCCGCTGAAATAGGTGGTGTAGGACGTTCCGGTCACAAGCAGGAACGCGCCGATGATCCAGATCGAGTGCAGCACCGGATTGGCGAGCGGATGGCGCCGGGTCGCCAGCGACACCGCATCGGCCACCGCATAGACCGACAGCGTCACCGTGAGCCAGAGCAGCGGCGACTGCGCGAGATAGACCCAGAGCGAGAACGGGTTTTCGTTCACGACGCCCCCTCCCCGCCGCTCATGAACCTGCTCACGAGCAGGAACGTCGCGACGGTGGCGAGCAGGGTGATGACAACCGACAGCGCGAGAATGACGATGATCGCGATGCCGTGCTCGGCGAGCAGATCGAGCTTCTGCACGACGCCGACACCGGCCGGGACGAACATCAGCGACAGGTTCGCGAGCAGCACCCGGCTGGCATTTTCGACGCCACCGTCCCGCAGCGGGCCGCTCGCGAGGAGGGCGAACCGATCGCGCGCCAGCAGCAGCAACAGCAGAAACATCAGCCCGAGCACCGGGCCCGGCATCGGCCAGTTGAGGCCGCGCACGATGACTTCGCCGATCAGCTGGCAAAGCAGGATCAGGCTGAGGCTTGCGATCATGGATCGATCTCCGCGCGAAAGCCGCCCAATCAGGGTACTCCGCACGGCGCTTGTCAATGTCCGCCTCTTCAGGCCGCCGCCGACCCATTTCGCGGCAGCATCGCCATCAGCGTGCCGGTCATGGTCGCGATCAGGCTTTCGCCGCTGCCGCTCACGGCATAGGCACGCGCCTCGCACACCGTCAGCGTTCGCCCCGGCTTCACGACCGCGCCGCGGAAGATGAACCGCTCGCCCTTCGCCGGCGCCAAGAGGTTGGTCTTGAACTCCACGGTGAGGATGTCGGCGCCATCGGGCATCAGGCTGAAGGCCGCGATGCCGCAGGCGGTATCGAGCGCCGCGGTGATGACGCCGGCATGCACGAAGCCGTTCTGCTGGGTGAAGTCCGCCGAATAGGGCATCGTGAGGTCGATCTCGCCGGGCTCCAGGTGGGCGATCGAGATGCCGAACGAACGCATCGCCTGCTGACGTCCGAAGGTCGCGGTCGCAACGGCGCGGTAATCGGGGTTTTTTGGCTCGAACCGAGGCATGATGCTTCAGGCCACCGGTTCGACGGTGGCGAGCGCGGCCATCGCCGCCTCTCGAATCTCGGCCGGGAATGACGCCGCCTTTCGCACGTGACGATCCATGTAGACGGCGGTGAGCTCGCAGGTCGCCGCGACCTCGCCGGTTTCGGCGTTTCGCATTTCGTGCACGAAGCGGACCGTCTTGTCGCGGATCTCGCGCAGGGTGCTGCTGATCTCGACGACGTCGCCGGCGAGCAGTTCGCGCCGGTAGGTGATGTTCTGCTGCAGGCCGGCGAGCCCGCGCCCCTGCGCGCGCAGATAGCCCGGGGTCAGCTTGATGCGGGCGAGGAAATTCCAGCTCGCCTCATCGAACTTGCCGACATACCACATGACGTTCATGTGCCCGATATGGTCGCATTGCCACGGATAGACCGTGCCGCGATAGGTCGCTTCCGACGTCATCGACCGCTCCCTGCTTTTGATCCGTCCCGCTTCTGTTCCGTCTCGCTTCTGTTCCATCGCCTTTGATACGGTAGCGTATCACAGTGCCGGCAGGCTAGCAATACGGTACCGTATCAGCGGGGAAGCGAATCATGAGCGACGGCAGGGGCGACGCCTGGATCGAGGCCGGGTTTGCAGAACTGGCACGGGCGGGCGTCGAGGGCGTGCGGGTCGAGGTGCTCGCCAAGAATCTGGGCGTCACCAAGGGCGGCTTCTACCGGCGCTTCCGCGACCGCGCTGCGCTGCTGCAGGCGATGCTGCAGGCCTGGACTTCGGGGCGGATCGCCGCGATCGAGCAGCAGGCGAGCCTCGAGGGCATCAGCGCCCGCGAGCGACTGAAATCGCTGATCAAGCTCTACTCGGAGCGGATGAATACCGAGGGCATGGCGATCGAGCTTGCGATCCGGCAATGGGCGCGTTCGGACGAGACGGCGGCGCATGCGGTGGCCGTCGTCGACGCGGCGCGGCTGAAGAATGTCGCCCAGCTCTATCGCGCCAGCGGGCTTGCGACAGACGAGGCGGACGCGCAGGCGTTCCTGTTCTACTGCTTCATCTTCGGCCAGAGCCTGCTGTTCCTCGAACGCGGCCAGCGCAGGCGCGCGCAACTGATCGCGCGCTCCGCGGAAAAACTGATCGAGCAGGACTAGAGCATGATCCGGAAAAGTGTGTAGCGGTTTTCCCTCGCGACAAACGCGGAACGCGTTTGCGCGGAGATCATGCTCAATCAAGAACCTAAAGCGCGATGACGATTCAACCTGATCTCATCGCGCATTAGCGATCGAGCAAGGCTGGCAAGGATCACTCGGGAGCGGCCGCACCGCTTGAAAGCGCGCGGCCGCCCCATCAAGCCGGGATCAGGCGCCCTTCAGCCGCTTGTTGCACTCGCTGTAGTAGCCGCCGCCCTTCTCGATCCACTTCAGGCCGCCATTGCCGCCGGTGGCCTTGTTGGCGTTGTACTGGTCGACGCAGGTGTGCATGCGCGCCTTGCCTGCGGACTCCTTGGCGTATTTCGAATCAACCGCGTTCGGGAAGACGGCGGGACCGCTAGGCATGGCGGGAGCTGCGGCCGGCGCGGCCTCCTTCTTGGCCTCCTTCGGCGCCGCCGGCGCGGGCGCGGCGGCGGCGGGAGCTGCGGCAGGCGTTGCGTCCGCGCCGCATTGCGCCTTGCGGAAATCATTCCACTTCTGACCGCTGAGCGTGCCGGCCTTCTTGGCTTCCTGATATTTGGCACTGCATTCCTGCGTGGTCAGGGCGTGCGCCGGCGCCGTGGCCGCAAAGGCGGCAAAGCCCGACAACGCAATGGCGCACAATAATTTTGATTGAACAGACATCTTGCTCTCCCTGGAGGGCGTAGGTGGGGTTCCCATCCTAGCGCGCCGCAAGGCCATGACAACGGAGTGCCGCAATCGGGCTTGCGAAAATATCCTGCGCGCCGAAACGCTTTATTCATCCACGGTTCAGCATCGCAGGCCGACTTTGCGCCTCTTTCAATTGTTCAAGGTGCCTCCATGATGACCATTCTCTCCCGTACGGCCGCCGCCGCCGCTTTTGCCTCCCTCCTGCTGGTCGGCTCGGCCTATGCGCAGTCGACCGCGCCGGCGGCCGCCCCCGCCTCCACCGAAAAGAAGATGGAAAAGCCGCGCTCTGCCGCGTCGCTCGATTGCTCGAAGCAGGCCGACGACAAGGGTCTGAAGGGCAAGGAGCGCAAGAAATTCCGTCGCGAATGCATGAAGGAAGCCAAGTCCGGCGCCGCCGCGGGTGGCGCCGAAAAGGCGAAGTAGTCACCAGCACCGCCGCCCTGCCCCGCCCCCGGGGCAGGATCGAGGGTGGGGATCCCCCGGTGGTCTCCACCCCTTTTTTGTGAGCTTTTGTGTCGGCGCGCGTCGCGGTGTTCTGCATCGGCGGGCGAACGCGCGCAATGCTGCATCGCATAAGAGCATTTGTGCCGGCCTGCCGGATTTGCCATAACGCGCCGTGCCTCAAAGCCCCGTATCGATGGCGCCAGCCCTTCCAAGCCCGGCCAGGATCTTCAGCGCACTCGAAACGGTGGTCATCGGCGCCGCCGGCGGCCTGCTGTTTCTTTGGGCAGATCTTCCCGGCGGACTGATCTCCGGCGCCATGGTCGCGGTCGGCATCGCCGCGCTTGCGGGGCGACCGCTCGCGGTGCCGCCGGTGATGACGCAATCCGTGCTGGTGCTGCTCGGCATTTCTCTGGGGTCGCTAGCCTCGCGGCAGCTGATCCAGCATGTCAGCGCCTATCCCGTCACCATCGGCCTGCTAGCGCTCGCGACGTTCTGCTCGACCTTCGGTTCGAGCTTCTATCTGCAGCGCTTCCATCAGTGGGACCGCACCTCGGCCTTCCTTGCGGCGAGTCCCGGCGCGCTGTCGCAGATCACCATCCTCGCCGCCGAGCGTGGCGCCGACGTGCCGGCGATCGCCGTGGTGCAGACCATCCGCGTCATCATCCTGACCGCCGCGCTGCCGCTGATGCTCGCGGTCATGGGCCTCGCCACACCGTCGGCGCCGGCGCTTGTCACCACGACCGCCTCGCCGCTCGAGCTCGCCGCGCTGATCGTGGCATCACTCGCCGTGTCGCTGCTGCTGCGGCTGGTCAAGTTTCCGGCGAGCTGGATGTTCGGCGCGATGATCGCCTCCAGCGTGCTGCACGGCACGGGTTACGTCGAAGGCGGCCTACCGAACTGGATGCGCGGCGCAGCCCTGGTCGGCATCGGCGCGCTGATCGGCACCCGCTTTGCCCGGATGCGGGCCAGCACGCTGCTCGGCCACGTCACCGCCGGGCTCGGCTCCTTCGCCATCGCCATCATGATCTCGGCGATCTTCGTCGCGATGATCTACCTCACCACCCATGTGCGGCTTGCCGACATCATCGTCGCCTTCGCGCCCGGCGCAATGGACGCCATGCTGGCGCTGGCGCTGACGTTGCACATCGACCCTATCTTCGTCGGCGCGCACCACCTTGCGCGCTTCGTGTTCGTCACGATCGCGACCCCTGGCATCGTCCACCTGTTCGGACGGCCGCAGGATGACGTCGACGATTAGGCTGGACGATCAGGCGCGGCCGATCATGACGGATTTCCATGCGCCCTGGTTGCATCATAAGGCACGAACAGATGAACGATGGCGACGCCTATGTGCCTTGTCGTCGGGAATCCGCCCGATACTTCCGCGAGTGCGATGAACAACAAGCAGTAAAACCGGGCGCGATATCGCGGCTCGAGCGCGAGAAGGCGTCCCGCGACGACCTGCCTGACGACTTCGCGATTGACCGCGATGCTCGTCGCTATGCCGATGATCGCGCCGACCAGCACGTCGCTCGGAAAATGTATTCCAAGGAAGACGCGCGATGCGGCTATGTAGGTTGCAAACGCAGCAAAGAGCAGACCGGCCCACCGGGATATGAGCCAGAACCCGGCAGCGATTGCAAAAAGATAGGTGGCGTTATCGCTCGGGAAGCTGCTCCAGTTCTCCTGGTCTGCATGCCACTCGAAGCTCGGCGCATGGGCTCCCACGCTGTACATGGGCCGATAGCGAAATGGCATCATGGTGGACAGGGCGCGATTGAGGATCAGCGACAACGCGACGGCCAACAGCATGATGATGATGGTCTGACGCCGATGGGTCGCCTCCTTGTCGGGCGAAAACCACAGTGCCCCGATGATTCCCATGAAAAGGGCGCCGCCGATCGATGAACCGTGCACCGCGAGTCGGTCAAGGACGGCGTTCCAGCCACAAAAATCGTTCAGTGCGCGATAGATCGATAGATCCAGTCCCAGCAGATAGTCCTTCATGGGCAGCGCTTCAAAATTCTCAGAGAGGTGCCGGGGTCGCCCGTGCAATTTCGAAAGGGCTATCGGGCCTCCTGGGCGGCTTGAGCCGATGGCGACGGACCTGTACGCAGGCGGACTTAGATCAGCGCTTCGAACCGTGGCAAAAAAATGCCCGGCCAGGGATTCGGGCGAGCGAAGCTGCGCGTTCCCTGGAGATCGTGCTTCAGGCTTTCGCGGTGCGCACGAAGCCGAGCGCCGCGATCGCGGCCATCAGCAGCGAGACCAGCACGTTGTAGCCGGCGAGCGACAGCCCGAGGAAGCGCCACTGCACCTCGTCGCAGCGCACCACCTTGACCGTGTCGAGGCGCGAGAGCAGATCGCCGGCGCTGCCGAGATTGCCGACCGGGCCCGAGCAGTCGGTCGGCCCCTGCCAGAACTTCCACTCGACGCCGGCGTGATAGGTGCCGAGCGCGGCATTGGCGAGCGCCGCCAGCACCAGGATGGCGAGGCCTGCCAGCAGCACCGGCCGCGGCGCGCCGCGGGCCGCCGCAAACGCCAGGATGGCGGCGAAAGGCACCGCGAAATAATAGGCATAGCGCTGCTCGAGGCAGAGCGGACAGGGCACAAGCTCGATCACGAGCTGGAAGAACCAGGCACCGGCGAGCGCCGCCGCCGCGATCGCCATGACCGCGAGCGCGGCGCTCTGCGCAGGCGCCGCGGCGAGGTGGCCCGAAGCGGGGTTTGCGGTCGCATCCAGCGTCACAGGCTCTCTCCGGTCAGACAGCGGGTTATACGCCTCCTATCCCCCTGTGGGCGGCCTGTCGAGGCGAGGTCCGATCAAATGCCCGCGGGTTGACCCGGAAGCGCCGCCGGCTATATTCCGCCGGCTTCGCGGGTGCCTTCGGGCGGCCTCCGGAGGCCCCTGTGGCGGAACTGGTAGACGCGCTCGACTCAAAATCGAGTTCCGCAAGGAGTGCTGGTTCGATTCCGGCCAGGGGCACCAACTAGGCTGTTCAAGCCCGTTCCAAAGCGTCCGCAACCGTCCGCGCCGTGCTCGGAAACCCTTGAAAAATAGGCCCTTCCGCGTACATCGGTGTTCGTCACCGTTTGTTCTCATCCGATCCCAGCCGTCCGATTTGTTGGTATTTTTGTTGGTATCGGGAGAACAAACGTTCACGGCGACTTTCGCTATTCCGAACGAAGGGAATTGAGCAGATGGCCCGCAAGAACGATGGCGCGTGTACCAACCCCAAGCAGATTAAGACCGACGTCGACTGCCGCGCCGCCCGACCGAAATTCGACAAGGGCGCGTGGAGCCCCGCCAAGATTTCCGACGTGACCGGCGGCGGTCTCTACCTCTTCGTCACGCCGGACGAGAGCCGGCCCGGCAACGCGGCCTCCAAGCTCTGGCGGATGGGCTACCGCTTCCACCGGCGTCAGAAAACCTACTCCATCGGCCCTTACGGCAACGGCAAGGATGGCACGTTCTCGCTCGCCGACGCGCGGCGCGAGCGCGACAAGGCCAAGGACCTGCTCAAGGAAGGCAAAGACCCGAGCACCGAGAAGCAGCTCGACAAGCACAGGCAGGCGGCCGCCCGGCCTTTCGAGCAATGGGCCGACGAGTGGCTCGCAAAGAAGAAGGTGGAGAAAGTTAAACGCGGCAGGATCGTCGCGGTGCGCGACCCCAAGACCATCGAAGTACTTGAGTTGCGCGTCGGCTACGTCAAGGATCGCTTCGGCAAGCTGTGCAGGCAGGACATCAAGCGTCCGGATGTGCTCGCTTTCCTGCGTTCATACGAAGCCAAGGGAAAGCTGGAAACCCGCGACCGCGTGCGCAGCATCGGTGAGCAAATCTGCGACTATGCCGATGTCGAAGGCGACGGCTACAATCCCTTCCGCAATCTGAATGGGCAGATGATTGCCAACATTTCGACGCCGCGTCCTGGCGTCACCGAACCACGCGACGTGACGCGCGTGTTCAAACTCATCAGCGTACCCTGGACGAGAGCGAGGTTTAGTGACGTTGTTGGCCTTGCCTTGCGCTTCGATGCGCTGACCATTCCCCGCCCCGGCATGGTCAATGAAATGGGGTGGAGCGAGGTCGATTGGGACGCCGAACGCTGGACTATTCCAGCCGCCAAGATGAAGACCGGTTGGGACCATGTCGTGCCTTTGTCACGGCAGGCACTCGCAATCCTCCGCAGCGTTCAGAAACTGACCGGCCATCGCCGGTACGCGTTTTCCTGCTCGAAGGACGCCCCGCTATCGAACAACACGCTCAACAAGCGCTTGCGGCTGCTTGGCATTGACACCAAGACTGATCATTGCGCCCACGGATTCCGGACCACCTTCTCGACCCTGTCTCACCACGAAGAGATCAAGGACGCCAAGGCATGGGATGGCGATGTCGTCGAGCTGCAGCTCGCGCATCTCGATAATTCGACAGTGGAAGGGCTCCACAAGAAGCACGGACCGCTCGCGCTGATCGGCTCGCGCACGAAGCTGATGCAGCATTGGGCTGATCGGATCGACCACTGGCTCGATCCCGAGAAGGTGATGCCGATCAAGCGCGGTACGCAGGCCTGAGCATCCGCTTGCAGCCTACAGCGCTACGCCGGGATGGTGACCGGGTGTGAGGCCGCGCCTGCGCGCAGCCTTGCTTGCTGGTGGCTCCTTTGGCAACGTGGGGGAAGGCGCCGCGGCACTGACCGTCGGTATAGTGTCAGCTCCGCTTATGCGCTTTGGTGTCCGCCCGAAGCTTTTGCGTCGACCCTCAGAAACCTTAAGCCTTAGCTGCGGCATTTGGCTTAGCCTGCTCGATGAAGTCCTTTTTGGTGTAGCCCTTGGCGATGCACCAAGTGCTGAAGTCCTTGAACTTCTGGTGCGCCTCTTCATACGTGCCGACGAATTTCTGAATCGCGCGTATGAGCGTCACCACGACTTCTTGCTCGGTGATTTCCGCAGCGTTCGGGCCTGAAGGGTGCTTGAGCCAATTGATGACGGCGTTTGTCTCATCCGCGCTGAACTTCGCGCGGATAAGCCTGAACAGGTGCGTCGTCGTTTTTTCCTTGCACTGGCCCTCGCCTGCAGCCGCAAGCGTGATGGCGCACTCGTAATTCTTCTTCTCGAAATGCTCGAGCGCCGCTAGGATCTGGCGCAGTGCCGAGATCTTCTTGGTCGTATTGATCATGCCTTCCTTTCCTGCGATCTTCACGACGTCTTGGTCCTGTTCTTTGGGGGTTTCGGCGGTTTGCGCAGGTCGTTGATCGTGTCGCGGATGAGCCGCAGCACTTCCCGCGTCAATTCGGGCAACCGCAAAGCTACAACCAAAGGGACTGCCGCACCCAGCACCCGAGATAGTGTTTTTCCGTGGGACGGGTTATGTACGCGGCCCTCACTCACCGACTCGGCTGGAGCCACGTGCCATGGCGGCGCGTAAACACCATTATGTGCCTCAGTGCTATCTAAAGCTCTTCTCGGTATCTCACAAGAAGATCCCGCAGCTCACCGTGTTCGACCGTGAGCGCAAGAAGGTCTACAAGGCCGGCATCGATAATGTTGCCGCGCAGCGTGACTTCAATGCCATCGACGTGGAGGGCATGGACGCCGACGCCTTCGAAAAGTCCATGTCTGGCTTCGAGACCCAGCTTGCCGACGCGCTCCAACGCATCGTGGCCGCCCGCTCGTTCGCCAACGAAGAGGACCGCGCATTTCTGCTCAACCTTGTTGGCCTGACCGCGATGCGTAATCCCCGCCTCCGGGAGACCATACGCTCCGGCCACGAACAGGTCGCACGGCTCATCATGGATCAGGTGCTGTCCTCGAAGGAGATGTACGAGAGCCAGGTCAAGAAAGTGAGAGAGGCTGGCGGACTGCCGGAGAGCAACAAGACCTCTTATGAGGAGATGAAGCGGTTTGTCGAAGGCGGGCAGTACGAGCTGACGCTCGACAACACCTTCCAGGTCGGCCAGGAGATGCGGGTCTTCGACAAGATCCTGCCGCTGATATTCCAGCGCGGGTGGATCCTGCTTCGCGCGCCCGAAAACTCCAGCGGCTTCATCACCTCCGACCACCCATTCTGCCTCTTTTGGACCGACCCAAAGCGGCGCGGCGGCTTCTACCCTCCTGGACTGGGGCTTCGGGGAACAGAGATACGGTTCACCATCTCGCCACGGCTAGCGCTGGTGGGAGCGTTCGAATTGAAGAACGGCGAGGTCGATGTATCGGAGGAAGGCGTTGCCGGAATCAACGGCGGCGTGATCGCGCTGGCGGAGGCACAGGTGTATGCGCGCGACCAGAACTTCCATTACGCCATGCAGCCCGACGAGCCATTGCAGAAGGCCTCAAGGCTCATCACCGACAAGCGCTTCTTGCTGCACCGTGCGGAAGAGGAGTGAGTGTGGGCGGCATCGCCGCGCACGCGCAGGGCAAGGCGCATCAGTTCACGCCCGAGGAAGCACGCGCCGCCGATCGCAAAGGAGGCCTCGCCCGCAAGAAGGTATCAGATGGCGTGCCGAGCTGGGAAGGTCGCTATCGCGTCAGTGATACCGGCTGGTCATGAACGTCGAGCGCGGCATCTGCGTTGATATGAAAAAGCGACAACTCTGCCGTACACTGCCTGACGTCATCAGCAGCGGTACCGCCGCGACGGCTCCCCTGTGTCTTCGCGTCGGACCAACCAGTATACGCAATCGTACAAAATCGTAAACTAGCGCAGATTATCGGCATGGCGCGCCACTCAGAAACTGCGAACCCCTATGTGATTGAGATTTCTATCTAAATCTCGGAACGGCCGAGGGGCCCGCAGACGGTGTGCTGTAAACGGCGTATTACGCCGATTCAGAAATTGAGTTCGGCGGATCGCTTTGCAATCGCATCCATTAGAAGCTCGCGCTTAACCAGCCCGGTGCAGCTCGGAAGGTAGCAGTGGGGCGTTGGTGCCTAGGGAGGGAATCATACGCAATCACCGACACGACGAACCGCTGTTTGTCCTTAGTATGGTGGCGTGAGTGCTTGGCACGATTGCGGGGGTTTGAGAGCCCTGTTTTGTTCTTGGCTGGCAGCGTAGCTAGCACGCTGGGAAGCATCCTTATGGCCAGCCGGAAGCCGCGGCCTGTTCGAACCCTGGCAGGTTCAAATCCTGGAGGCGCAACCACCGATACCGACACGCGCTGATGGTGGCCATTTGACCGGTTCGCCCTCAGTCACGAGGCCCGGTTGCTGCGGCTGTTAGAATTCTAGATGGACAACCACATCATGAGGCTGTCAGCCAACCTGTTCGGCTGCAGCAAGCATCGCCTGGTATCCTTCCACGACGTCTATTGGAATCTCAACCTGCTCGGCGATGCGATCGGAATCCTTGAAACCTGACCCTGTGACAACACACACGACGCGTTCGCCTGGATCAACTTGGCCGCCTGCCACGAGTCGACGCAGGCCGGCAATTGGGACAGCGCCACTTGGCTCTATGAACAATCCTTCGAGGGCGAGAAGTTTCATCGCTTCGAAAATCTCGGGGTCCTCCACGCCGACCATTGCACCCCCTGAGTTATAGATTGCGTCAAGCGCCCTCGCTCCCAGCATCCCGGGATCGGCTCCAGCGAGTGCTCCCGCAACTGTCGGGTTTTTCTCAATCGGTGCCACCGTGGAATCGCGGGCGAGCCAGGACCGCACTATCGGATCACAAGCCGCAGCCTGCACACCGCTCATCTTCGGGAGGCGGTCGATCCACCCCAGCCGATGCAGTTCGCGGAACCCCTTCCATGCCTTCGCAATCGACATGCCTCCATTCGCCGGATGGATAACGCGGTCAGGCAACTGCCAGCTCAAATCTCGCGCAATCTCGTAGGCATAGGTCTTCTTGCCCTCGTACCGATAGGGATTGTCGGTACCGCAATCGTACCACTTGAGCCGTCCGCTATGGATCAGCCGTCGATACATCGCGTTGATCTGGGCATAATGACCGCGCACACGAATGACCTTTGCGCCGAAGAACAGCGACTGCATCACCTTCGGAACGGGCGTATCCTCGGGGCAGAACACCACGCTAGCTAAGCCCGCGCGGGCGGCGTAGGCCGCCACTGACGAAGCCTTGTTACCGGTCGAATCGCAGGACAGCACGTGATAGCCGAACTCGACGGCCTTGGTCGCGGAAACCGTGATCGAACGATCCTTCAGCGAACCGGTGGGATTGGCTGCGTCCGACTTGACCCAAAGCTCACGAACCCCGACCAGTCGCGCGAGCCGGTCGCACCGCAACATCGGTGTACCGCCCTCTCCGAGCGAGACTATCGCGTCCGCATCGACGATCGGCAGGAAATCTTGCCAGGCCCAAACACCGCCTGATCGTCGCCTCAACGCGTCGCGATCGAGCTCCCGCTTCATTGCGTCGAGGTTATAGGTTGCCTCGAGCAAGTTGCTGCACTTGGGGCAGAGTAGCAAATCCTCCTTTGGGCCGTAGGTCGCGTCACACGACGTACAGGCAAAACCGGTGAAATACATGCGGGATCCTCACGAGAGCCGGGACATAGCCCGGCGGCCAAACAGCAGAAGCGGGGTCAAAAGAAGCAGGGTTGCCAAGATGACCATGACCGAGATCGCCGGCAGGATGGGCGTGATCTCGTATTGAATGGCATCCCAGACCTTGATCGGCAAAGTCTTGCTGCGGATGCCGCTGATGAAGAGCGTTACTACGACCTCGTCGAACGAAACGTTGAAGGCGAACAGAGCGGCGCCCAATACTGCCATGCGGATCTGCGGAAGGATGATGCGAAAAAACGTAACCAATGGCCCGCCGCCCAGGCTCAACGATGCCTCCGTCAACGACGGGTCGAGTCCGCGCAGCGCGCTGCCAACGAAAATCACCACGAACGGCATCGCCAGCACGCTGTGCGCCAGGATGAGACCCGCGACACTGCCGACTAGACCTATTTCAAGATAGATTCTGTAGGCGGCGACCGCGAAGACTATGGTCGGCACGACGCGCGGCAGGATCAGCAGGGCCTCGGCCACCTGCCGCGCTCGCGCCGGCAGCCGTGCCACGCCAAGAGCCGCCGAAACGCCACCCAGCGTTGCCACGACAGTCGCCCCGGCCGCAACCTGGAAGGACCGCGCTAACGCCTCCATCCAGTCGGGGCTGGCAAAGAAACGCCTATATTGCTCAAGCCCGGGATCGTTTGGCACCAGCGACATCAGCCCCGATGAATCAAACGACATCGGGATCACGGCGAACATTGGGGCGACCAAAAACAGCAGCACCGCGCCGCCCACGATGCCAAGTGCGATACGGCCGGTCACAGGAAACCCGCGCGTGGGAGGCGTCCCTCAACGAGCCGCGCGTAGACAAAATAAAGGACAAGCGTACCCCACAAGAGCACGTTGGCGAGCGCAAAGGCGAACGGCCAATTGAGCACTTCCCTCACGTTGAAATCGACCAGGTTCGAAATCATCATCTGCTTCGGACCGCCGACCAGCGCCGGCGTGATGAAAAATCCGAGCGAGACGATGAACACGAGCAATCCTCCCGCGGCTACGCCGGACAGGCTGAGCGGCAGCGTTACACGAACGAAAGTACGGAGCGCATTGCCACCCAGGCTCGCGGACGCGTCATACAGAGATGACGGTATGGCAAGCAGGGTGCTCAGAATCGGCAGGATTGTGTAAGGCAGCAGCATGTTGGTCATGACCAGGACCACTCCGAATTTGTTGTACATCAGGGGTAGCGGTTCGCTGATCAAACCCCATTCCAGCAGCAAACGATTCACCAGTCCGGAGCGCTGCAGCAGCGCGATCCAGATGTAGTTCCGGACCAACGTGCTGAGGAAGAAGGGAACGATCACGCAAAGCATCAGAACGTTCCGCAAGGACTCGTTCTGCCGCGCCAGGAAAAGTGCCGCCGGATATCCGAGTGCGATGCAGGCCACCGTCGTCAATACGGCAATCTGCAGTGTCTGCCAGAAGACATTCAAATAGACGGATGAGGAGCCCATCCGCGCGTAGTTGCTGAACGTGAGGTGCGGCGTAAAGAGGCTCCCCCATACAACGTTGGCAAGCGGGACAAGGAAAAGAGCCAGCAGGAGCAATGCTGGCAGCCCAAGGAGCACGCACGTACCCAAATGGTGGCGTGAGAGGGAAGTCATTGAGCAACTGTCAGGCAGTGCTCCGACCTCCATCCGACTGGTACCTCCTCGCCCACCCGCCACGATATTGCGACACCGGCCAGCGCCTTGGCTGTCAGCTCCTCGCCCGATTCCGTCACCACGCGGTATTTGACGAGATCTCCGATATAGAGGGCATCGCGGATCTTCGCATGGCAGATGTTCGGGAGCCGTTCCGCCTCACGACCGATGACGATGTGCTCGGGCCGAATCACCACGCACGCAGGTCCCTCAACAGTCGTGGCGCCGCCAACCTCGCTTGCCAATCCCTTTGCCGATATGAAGCGAACCTGGCCATCGGCGCCGGTTTGGCAGGAGCCCGAGAGCAGATTCGACTCCCCGAGGAAATCCGCGACAAAGCGGTTTGCGGGGCGTTGATAAACCTCCAGCGGCGGTCCGAGCTGCTGCAATCGACCACCGTCCAGCACTGCAACCAGATCGGACATGACGAGTGCCTCGACCTGATCGTGCGTAACGGAGATCGTCGTGATCCCCAGCTTTTGCTGCAGCTGACGGATCTCGACCTGCATGAGTTCGCGCAGCCGCTTGTCGAGCGCACCCAGCGGCTCATCCATGAGAAGAAGTCGCGGCTGGAAGACCAATGCTCGCGCGAGTGCGACGCGCTGCTGCTGACCGCCGGAAAGCTGTTTGGGTCGACGCGCTTCGAATCCGCCGAGACGCACCGTCTCGAGTGCAGCTTCGACCCGCTGCTTTATCTGCGCACGGCCGATCCGGCGCATCTCCAGGGGATAGGCAACATTCTCAAATACGCTCAGGTGCGGAAACAGTGCGTACTGTTGGAAGACGACCCCTATGTTGCGACGGTGCGCGGATAGATCGACGATGCTGTCGCCATCCACCCTCACATCACCGGACGTGGGTGTTTCAAACCCGGCGACCATGCGCATGGTCGTCGTCTTACCCGAGCCGCTAGGACCGAGCAGTGTCAGAAGTCCCCCTGCGGGCAGGGAAAAGGAAACATCATCGACGACCCGACCCCGGCCGAAGGTCTTGATCAGGTTGCTGACCTCAAGCGAAGCGCCGTCCATCGCCTTCCCGCTCCGCGCCCATGACGCATGCTCATTCAACTTCGACAATCAACTCAAGTTCGACCGAGACATTGGACGGCAGCGCGTTGACACCGATCGCAGACCGCGCATGCGCGCCGGCTTCACCCCAAAGCTTCTCTATGAGGTCGGACGCCCCGTTGATGACATCCGGTTGACGCTCGAAGCCTTCGATACAGTTGACGAACCCGGTCGCCTTCACGACGCCGCTGACCCGATCGAGGCTGCCGACCACCGATTTTACGCAAGCAAGACAGTTGAGCGCTGCATCGCGCGCGGACAAATAGGCGTCCCCCGGCGACACTTCCTTGCCCACCTTGCCGACGTATCGACGTACTCCATTCAGCCGCGCCGTCTGGCCGGACGTGAAAACCAGGTTACCAACGCGACGTGCAGGCCGATAATTGCCGACCGGCTTCGGCGGCTGAGGCAACTCAAGGTTCAGCTCTCGCAATTTGTCTTCGATACTGGTCACGGTCTATTCCAATCCACACATCTACTTCAATTGCCACTCGTTCCAGCGCTCGGTCAGCTTGGCGAGATTAGGCCCCCAATAGTCGCCGCTCAGCAGGAACCCCTTTGCCGCGTTTTCGGGATTGGACGAGAGGTAGGGCTTCACTTTTGCATCGACGAACTGCATCGCATCGGCGTGCGTTGGTCCGTAGGCAATGTACTTCGTGAGCTCAGCCTGGTTTTTTGGCTGAAGCGCGAAGTTGATGAACTTCATCGCATTGGCCGCTTTCTTCGTTCCCTTTGGCACCACCCACGCCTCCAACGTCAACGCCGCGCCTTCATAGCTGATGCCGATGGGCTCGCCAGCCAGCATGAACGAGATCGAACGCACCCAGGGCGTGACCTTGACCTCGCCGCTCTTCAGTAACGGCCCAGGCTGAGACATCTGCGACCACCACACGAGCTTCGACTTGATCTTGTCGAGACTCTTGAACGCCCGGTCCACATCAAGCGGATAAAGCTTGTCCTTTGGCACGCCGTCCGCGATGAGCGCAAACTCCAGCGTGTACACGGCTCCATTGTACATTCCGCGCTGGCCGGGCAGCCCCTCAACATTCCAAAAGTCAGCCCAGGTACGAGGCGCCTTGTCGGGGGAAAAGTCCTTGGTGCTGTAGGTAAGCAACATTGGAATCGTCACTCCCCCTACGGCATATTCAGTCACCAGCTGAGGCATGATCTTCTTGGCATCGATCACGCCATAGTCGAGCGGCATCAACAAACCGTCGTGCACGGCCGTATATCGCAGGCGGTCCGGGAGAGACAGCACGTCCCATTCGAGAGAGTCCGACTTGACCTGCGCTTGTAACTTGGCGAGGTCGACACCTGTGGTCTGGATAACCTTGATGCCCGTTTCCTTTTCGAAGGGCTCGAAGAAGGCCTTCGCCTGGCCTGCCTGATAATCGCCGCCGAAACCGGCAAACACCAGCTCATTGCTTGCAGCGCGCGCAGCTCCGATGACGTAAGGCGAGGCGATGGCGGAAGCTATGGCTCCCGAGCTTCTCAGCAACAGCGTCCGACGGTCCATTTTCATTTTCGACACCCCCGACGTCTCCGCGATCAACTCCTATCGACAGAGCATGGACCGAGACGGCGCACCCTGTCAACATATTTTCGATATTTTCTATATTTTCGATATTTTCGATGACTTTGTTGAGGTGACAGAACCGCTCAAACTCTCGGTCGGTTTACCTGATCGTGGGCTGAACTTGTGAGGTTCAAGCGTCTCCGGAACTGGCCGAACCTTTGACGCCTAATGCTCCACCCACAACTCGGTTAGTGACGCCAACATTTCTGCGGTCTTTGACAAATGAATTTTGAGCAGCCGTGTCGCCGTCTTCGTGTCTCGAGAAATCGCCGCGTCCGCCATGGCCTGATGCTCTTGTGCGGAGTTTAGCATGCCCGAAAGGTAGGAAGTCTGCAGTCGTCGATAGCGCTCCGACTGGTCATAGAGGACCTCAATCACACGCAGCCGCCAAATCGAGGGGCTCGCGTTTACAAGCGACATATGGAATCTCTTGTGCAGAAATGCGCCCTTCTCGGTGAGAAGAGCCGGCTTTGCCTTGCGCGGCCCCTCAAGCTTCAGAAGCCGATGAAGCGCAGCGAGAACGTCGGCTTCCCAATCGGAGGTACCGGCCTTGATGGACTCGGATAACGCGACCGTCTCGATTTCGATGCGCAGTTGCGTGATGTCCCAAAGTTCGTTGAGCGAAATGGGAGGCACACGGAAGCCTCTTTGCCCTTCTGCAACGACGAGTCGATCCGCCGTCAAACGAGAGAGGGACTCGCGCAACGTTCCCATTGCAGCACCGTAACGATTCGTCAGATCGGCAAACCGCAACTTTGTGCCCGGCTTCAACTCGCCGCTCAGGATGTCGTGGCGTAAGCGCAGGTAAACCGCCTCCGACAAAGTCTTCGGCGCCTTATCCGACAACAGGAACTCCGACGAGATGTCCATATATTGCGTTGAACGCATCTTCTCACCCGGTCCAGAGTGATGAATCAATGCCGCCCCACCGCGAACAGGCTCTCTCATTGGCACAGCCCTCGCAAATAGGCGGCGACGAGACTTACACGTAGGCGGGCCCGTCGATCAATGGATGCGCAGTCAAGAACTCCTCATCCACCTCGATACCGAGCCCCGGTCCTTCCGGAGGATGCACACAACCCTCCGCATCGAGCTTTTCGAGCCCGCTGGTCAACTGGTCGCGAAAGAGATTTTCCCTGGCCACATCAGCCTCGAAGTAGCCAGAATTATCGATTGCACAAAGACAGTGGATGCTCGCTGCCATGTTGAGACCACTTGCAAGCGTATGGGGATTAATGGACAGCTTCTCGGCCGAAGCCATTGCTGCGATCCGCTGGACCTCAGTGATCCCCCCTGCTTTCGACAAATCAGGCTGGATGATCTGAACCGCGCCCTCTTCTATCAGCCGGCTGAACTCGAAGCGAGTGAAGTGGTTTTCCCCTGCCGCCAACGGCGTCGCGCCAAGCGTGGCCGCCGTCCGATAGCTGCGATAATCGTGCGGCGCGAATGGCTCTTCGAGCCACAATACGCCATGTTCACTCATTGCCGGCATCACGGCTCTCACGTCCGCGATCGTATAGCTGGTGTTCGCATCCACCATGATCGACATGGAATCACCGAGCGCCTTGTGTACGGCGACGAGCCGCTCGATATCTCGGGTAGCACCATCACCAAAACGGAGTTTAATGGCCCGATATCCCTGCTCCTTCAACGCAAGCGCCTCCTCGACGAGTTCTCCCGAAGGTTGAAAGCCCAGCGAGATGCCGCCGGCGTAGGCTGGCACAGGCCGAGCCGCTCCTCCAAGCAACCGATAGAGCGGCCAGCCCACGGCCTTGCCACGGATATCCCACAAGGCCTGGTCAAGACCGCTCATAGCCATGGCGCAGGCTTGACCCATTCCGTGGCTCATGAGCTGCCGAATGTAGATGCGGTTCCAGATCCCGACGACATCAGAGGCATCCATCCCGAGCACGAGTTGACGAAGAGTGGTATTGATCAACTGCGCAATCGCTCCAGGGGCCCGGCCGTGATGCGATTCACCCCAACCAACAAGATCGCTTTCTGTCGTGACTTTCACGATTAGCGCGTCTCGTTTGACGGCCCGTCCGATTCCCAGGGTGACGCTTTGCTGCACCGGAAAGGAGGTCGCGATGCCTCTTATGTCAACGATCTTCAGGCTAGAAGCACGATGGCGCATCATACAATCGATCTTTTCTGGTCCGCATTAGAGACGGTAAGGCCATGTCGCCCAAACCTCCGGATTGACGAGGTTGAGCGGACGCTCCCCCTTCATCAACTGCAGAAGCCGCCGGGCGGTGCCGACGCTCATCTGCCGTCCGCTCTCCCGAGTGAGCGATGCTGCGTGCGGAGTGAGCAAGACATTGTCGAGGGTCAGGAACGGGTGCGACGGCGCCAAAGGCTGCTCGGCGTAGACGTCCACCGCAGCACCAGCGATCGCATGCTCGCGCAGCGCCGTCGCGAGGACGTTCTCGTCGACGATTTCGCCGCGCGCCGCATTTACAAGAAAAGCCGTCCTTTTCATCAGGCCAATTCGGCGCGCGTCAATCAGGTGACGGGTATCCGGCAACAGCGGGCAATTGAGCGTGACGAAGTCGCTTTGAGCGAGCAGCTCGTCTATCTGAACGCTTCTCACATACTCCGGAAAATCGGTCGTTCGCGGCTGATAGCCCAATACGGTCATGCCAAGCCCCGCGTCACAGATCCTCGCGATGCGACTGCCAATATACCCCACGCCAATGATGCCAACCGTTCGTCCGGCAAGCTCAATTGCGTTTTCAGACAACTTGCGTGAGGCGGGCCAGCCGGCCTTGCGCAGCGTATGGTCAAGAGCGGAAAAACGGCGCGCAAGCTGGAAGAAGCTGCCAACCACGTATTCCGCCACGGCTTGAGCGTTTGCGCCCGGAACATTGGCTACGGGAATGCCCTGCCGCGTCGCAGCCGCAACTGGAATCATGTCCAGACCGGTTCCGTGGCGCACGATGCCCCGCAGCTGATGCGGCATTGCAAGCAGATCGGCTGGCAGCGGAGTACGGACAACAAGGAACTCCGCCTCCGGCAAGACGCGGCGCAGCGCCTCACCGGATGGCTCGGGAGCCACACGCACCTCCGCAACCGGCTCAAGCAAAGCTACCCCGTCAGGATGCATCGGAAGGGTACACAGGACGATGGCCTTGGCGGACCGGCGACCAGCAGCTGCTATCATGCTGATGCTGACACCTGCATGCATGCCGGATGGTCGGCGCAGCCTTTGAGACGGCAGCTGAAACTATCTCCGTACTTGGACTCCGCACCAGGCAAGCCGCGCATGACGTTTGGCACATGGCGAACAACGAACTCGTCGAGCAACATAGTGGGCGCGTCCAGTCCTTGTGTCCCGCGACCGCAACGAGTCAATGCTGACTACATGAGATGGCAGGGAAGTCGTCAGCCTTGCTGGGATCAAGAACCTCAGGCGGCGCGACCTCGCCGGAGCACCGCCATCCCCCCACTCACCAGCTCCACAACCGCCATGGAAGCTAAATATCAGCGGCCCAGATGTCAATAAAATTTCGATATTTTGAGACTTTTCAACAAACGAACAAATCTGAGCACTCGATCCCTCCGCGCAAAACCGCTTCATGCCGGGTGATACCGTAAACCCTGCGCGCGAACTCGGTACGAGCCTGATGCCGATCCGGGAAGCGGTGCAGCATCTGGTCGCAGAAAGGCACTGGAGCTTCGCGAGAGCCGGACCTTCTCCGTCTCGATGATGACTCGCACCAAGTTCGACGAACTGAGAAAGCTACGCGTCATCCTGGATGAGGAAGTTGCCGAGGAAGCCGGCAAAGAATGTTGGAGCAAGAGACCTGATCGAGCTGCAGGGGCTGCAGGACGTAATGAAGTCCGCCATCTCGCGTGACGATTCGATATCATCGAGACGCTCTGGCTTCAGATTGGACCGAGCTTCAATTTCCTTCTGCTGGGCAAGTTGCGGCAGGTCGGTGCGCAGGGCGATGGCCCAGAGTTCTTCCATGACTCGATGCGCCGGCGGGCGCCGAGCGACGGGTGAAGCCCATCTGAACAAGGTGGCTCGTCAGCTAAACGAGCGACCACGTGAGACCTTGCAATTTGAAACCCCAGCAGAGAGATTTAACGCCTGTGTTGCGTCGACCGGTTGAGCCGGCACACCATAAGCGGACATAGGCAGAAGCCGACGTTTAATTATTGATCGAAATCGCTTTCGCCGTACCACAGCTACTGCACAACTGGAACCGGTGAGCTTCTCAGCTTGTTCCTGCAGCTGAACAGGATTGCAACCACCGTCGGTATGCCGACTGCGACCAAGACGTTGTTAACGCCAAACGGGTCTCCGAGCAGATACCATATGGTCGAAAGCACAATCGACACCGATATGCAGACCGCAACCGCCTTCGTACCCAGAGAAGTCGGAAAAAACAGCGCGCACAGCACGATCACCCCGAGCGTACCGCGTAATCCCCGGCCAAAGAACAGCAATGAAAGCAGCGTCGGCGTGAAAATCGCGAGAAAGAGTGGCAGGATAGAGAATACAACATTTGAAATCCGGGCGAACCGCAATACGTCCCCATCCGACGCGCTCGGCCTGAAAAGGCCCACATAGAAATCTCTCAGCGCCAGCGCAGTCGCCGCGTGTGTCACTGCCGATAACGTTCCCATCATAGTCGCGCCAAGTCCCATGACCATCAGACTGCCGACAAACGGATTCGACTGCGAAGCGAACCAGCCGTAAGCCTCCGCCGGATGAATATGTGGAGCAGCGACAGCCGCGCACATTCCCACCAATGCCTCGCCAAGACCGAGCGGCACCAAAATGATGGCGGCGATAATGCTGCTGTGCTTCGCCGTGCGAGGGCTGCTGCTCGATGCTAGCACCTGTATGACATACTGCGTGGCGACAATGGCTGTGACGTTTGCAACAAGCCAGGTTAAGATTTGCGACCAGCCGACACTCGTCATATCGAACATCTCGGCCGGCAAGGCTGCATGCAGCCTGGAAAATCCCCCGACATAAACAATGCCAACAATTGCCGACGTCAAAATACCAACGACGATAAGGACGACGTCCAGGACGTTGATCCATAGCACGCCTCGCATTCCGCCGATCGCAACAACGACCACACCAACGACTCCGACAACCAGGATCGCCGTGACACGCGGTACTCCAAGAATGGGCGCCAGGGTCGATGCAGCACCAACATACAATCCGACGCTGACAAGCAGCATCGTGATGATCAACAGGAACGACGCAAGTCTCTTGTTTGCGTATCCATAGACGGACCCGATGATGGAAGAGATAGTATCGGTACCAATGGCCTTGAATTTTGGAGCAACAAAGAAAGCAAAGATCGCGAAACCGACAGAGGCTGTTATGATGTTCAAACTAGAGCCAAGCCCGTTCTTGAAAGCATCCGCCGCGGTTCCGACTGTTCCGCCAAGGCCCGAGAATTCAGAAGCCAGTGCCGTGCCGATCACAAGCGCGCCTGACGATTTTCCCGCGACCATGTAGAGCGAGGAGTTCGTATTCCATCGATTGGCAAGGAGGCCAATCAGAACGACCGTGAGCATATATGCGCCAACGATCGCCAGCATGATGAAGTGTTCAGGCATTCCTTGTTCCTCCCCGCCGTAAGCTTTTAGCGCTCTTTGGCAATTTCATTTATCTGAGTGACCGCGCGTCCCCGCAAGCCAGGTCACTGGCGTTCGCAGTATCTTCCTGCTCAAGGCCCATTTGTCGCTTCGGCCACCGAGATGTCCCCCTGACGGGCAATATCCAGGTGGCCGAAGGTTCAACAGATCGCGATTATCCCGTCAGTGCGTTCCTTCAAGAACGGCGGACTGGCTGCGCAAGGTGCTCTGCAGATGCGGAACGGAAAGCTGACGAACGTCCTCATATCCGGCATCAATGCACAGTGCAGCTGCCGTGCCGGCCGCATGTCCGGTACCGAGGGACTGTCCCATCATGCGTGTCGTTCCGTTGGCCGTACGGTCAGTCGAGATACACCGGCCGGCAGTCATCAGGTTTTTCACTTTCTTCGGGATGAGGCAGCCGAACGGAATATCGTAAGATCCGCCATCAGCAATCGGAATGCGAACCTGCCGCGAGCCGTCCTGGTGAATGTCGATGTGATGGGCACCCTTGGTGATCACATCACGTTGCTTGACCGCGCCGGCAGCTTCGTCCGCACTGAGAACGTATTCACCCATCACGCGTCGCGTTTCACGAATGCCGACGCGCGGCGCCATGCCGGCAAAAGTCGCATTCTCGAAGCCAGGACAACGAGCTTTCAGGAAGTTTGCAGTATTCCACACCTGCTCCATCAGGCGCGAAACAACACGGCTTACGTCGAGTGCATTGATGCCGTTGATATTCTCGGCAACGCGCGTGGCGTTGACGCAGACTTCCTTGCGCGCTTTTGATGTCGGCATGATCATGATGAGCGCGGTCGCAGCCATCTCTCCGCGCTGTATGGCGGCTCCGAGGAACGGTCCATTGCCGCGAAAGAAGATCGTCGGCTCGCCCTGATCGTAAATCGCCTGCGCAAGTTCTTCGTCGGTGCGGCCTGCTCGCACGGCTTCGCTTTCGCCGACGGCAAGAGAGTTCGCATTGTCGCGCGCGAAGCGAAGCAAAGGCTCGTTCTCCACCCCAGACATGCGGAACATGAGCGACAGCGGCTGGAGGTCGCCCTTTTCATCGGAAAGCTCGGTCGGGGCGCCAGCCATTGCCGCAACATCGCCGTCGCCCGAAGCATCGATGAAGTATTTCGCGGACAGGATCGTTCGCTGATTTTTATGCGTCAGGATGACGGATTTGATGACCCCGTCCTGCGCAACGACATCGGTCACCTGGGTGTACAGAGCCGGCGTCACGCCATAACGCTCGAGCACGCGCATGACGGCGATCTTCATGATTTCCGGATCGACACAGATGTAGCAGATCAGCCGATAGTCGTGGAGCGGGCCGATAAAGCCATCCATCTTCCGGCACTCCTCGAAGATTTCGTCGGCAACGCCGCGCACAACCCATTCGCCGCGTCCGTTGAGAACGCCATCGATCGACATGCCGCTCAGCAATTCCCCACCGAGTATCGGGCCGGCTTCAACCAGGATGGTTTTCGAACCGCTCTTGGCCGCGGCCACGGCCGCCGCTATTCCCGCCGCGCCTCCACCGATAACCGCGACGTCGTAATTGAGATGCTTGAGCGACATTCAGAGATACCCCTTGAGAATTTCACTGGATATGACATATAGTCCATATAATGGACTTACGTGCCCTTCCGTCATTAGAATACGGATCATGATATTTTGTTTTCAAGCTAATATCAGGCTATTCGAACCAAATAGGCGTCTATATTATGGACTCTGATAACGTCTATACACCCGTCTCGGGTTCAGAAGTGCCCGGCACACAAAGTCTCAGCCGGGCCGCGGCGCTTCTGCGTGTCATCGCCACGCGGAATTCCGTTGGCTTTCGCTTGTCCGAACTCGTCGCGGCCGTCGGGCTTGAGCGGCCCACTGTGCGCCGGCTGTTGCAGGGCTTGATGCGTGAAGGATTTGTGCGCCAAGCAGTGTCGACGCGCCGTTATTTTCTCGGCCGGACTCTGTTCGAACTGGGTCTCGCGGCATCACCTGATTTCGACATACGCGGTGTTTGTGCTCCTGCACTCGAACGCATTGCCGCACGAACGGGCGATACGGCGTTTCTGACAATCCGCAGCGCGTTCGATTCAGTTTGCATCGACCGTTTCGAAGGCTCCTACCCGGTCCGCGCGCTTACCGTTGAGATCGGAGCAAGACGCCCGCTGGGTTCGACGGCCGGGGGACTGGCGCTGCTCGCGCAGCTAAGCGATCAGGAAGTTGATGCGATCGTTTCGGCGAATGCACAGCGGCTCCGGCGGTATGGCACACTCGACGTTTCCAGATTGCGGATGATGGTCAGACGAACCCGTACGCTCGGTTATGCGCTGAATCGGAACGATATTACCGAGGGCGTAACGGGCGTTGGCATCGCCTTGGAGGGTCGACCGGTCCTTCCTGACCTCGCCGTCAGCGTTGTCGCGATTTCCAGCCGCCTTGACGACAATCGTCAGGAAGAGGTTGCGGAAATCATTCGCGCCGAAACTGCACTCATTATCAAACAACCGGAGCGTTCTCGCTCTTAATTCAGATTCCGAAGCATCACTCATGTCGGCGTGGGATGAATGTCCGCCCTGTGGCCCTCCTCGGACCTCAGGCGATGTCCGCCTTCGCGCCGCCGGTGACGGCATAGCGGAAATCGGACGCGCCTGATCCGTCTCTTTTTGTGAGTGCTCGCCCTGGGTTTGCCAGACCCGGGCAGCAACTCCTCGATGAGGCCGCGCAATTCGGCATCCGGCTTGGCTTTACCGTGCCCATTCACGACGGCCACGGTCCAATCGCTGCATTGACCTTTGCCGCTGACGAGAGCCGCCCGCAATTCGAACGGTTCATTGCTTCGCATGGACGCCTTCTTCACGACTACAAGTTCGTCATGGAGCCTGGCGAAGCCAAGCTACCGAAACCGCCGATCAAATAGTTCGGCACGCTCATACGAGGGTTGGCGCTCCGCGGCCCGGCTCTTGATCGCCGAGCTCACGGACGTATTCTTCAACGACATCGACGAATGCACGCGCGGCGGCGCTACGATAGCCGCCGCGACGTCGAAGCAAGGCGACGCGCCTTCGGTCGAGCGCCGGCACCAGATGCAATGGACTGAGATCGCTTTGAGCCTGCGCGACCTGTTCCGGCAGTACGGTCGCGAGGCCCGTATTGCGAACGATCTCCACGATGACGGAAATCGAGTTCGCTTCGACGGCAACGTGCGGCCGGACGCTCCGGCAATCAAAGTATTGGTCGACGAGAACACGCGTGACGAAGGATCGATCGAGCAAGGCAAACGACTGGGACGCCAGCGTCGAGGGACCTATCGAACGCCCCGGTTCGGGCGTTTGGGTGACGGCTGCCGACGATAAGCAGGAGACGTTCGGCGTGCAGCGGCGTCCACTCGACGTCTTCCGCCTGAACGCTGCCGAAGGCGATACCCAGATCGAGGTCGCCGGACCCAGCGCTACCTCCATTTCTCGCTGCGCGATCTCCACCACGGAGAGCGCGATGGCCGGATACCGGTCGCGATAACGTCGGACGAGCGGGCCGACAAGATAGGGCGCAAAGGTCGGCGTGATGCCCATGCGGAGTGCGCCGATCGAAAGGTCCTCGACATCGCGCACGGCACGCTCGGCGACTTCCAGTTCGTCGAATGCACGACGCGCATGGCGCAGATAGATTTCGCCGGCGTCGGTTGGACGGATGGATTTGCCGCTTCGATCCAACAACTGCACGGGACTCGGACGGCGGCGCCGAGCATTGGGCCATCATCGCGTCCCTGATCGAGACCTGTAAGCTGAATGCCGTCGACCCACTCGCATACCTGACTGACGTCCTCACGAGGATCGTCAACGATCATCCGAACAGCGAGATCGATCGGCTCCTACCCTGGGCCTATCGACGTCAGGACCTCAAAGCCGTGGCCTGAGAACGACGCTTACGTCGTGACAGCACGCATTCGGGAACTGACTGACCTACTTGTTTCAGGCTAGCATCTCTTGACCACTGTTTAGCGGTCCCTCCCGGACCAACCGGCCTACTGCCAGAAGGTTCAACAGACTGGTCGGCCAATCGGCCGGGCTTTTTCGCCGGAATCTAAGAGACAGTTACCCGACCACGTTCGATGGCATAATTGTAATCAACGAGATGCTGGCTGTTTGTCCCGTCCGATTCAGATATCAGGACGCTCAATGCATTCTGTCGCCGGAGATCAGATAGGATCTCGACTAGTCGCTGAACTAGTACGGGAGCAACCCCTTCAAAAGGCTCATCAAGAATTAGCAGGTTTTTTGAGGCCATGAAAGCACGAGCTAGGGCAACGAGCTTCTGCTGACCGCCGCTCAGCTCCAACGCCTTGCGTTGGCGAAATTGCGCGACTTCGGGGATCTGCCAATAGATTCTCTCGAGTTTGAGCTCAATATCTGCCTTTTGCGATGCCCACGAAGGCAATCGAATATTCTGTTCAACTGTCCAATCTGGCACCAGTCGACGATCTTCGGGCAAATAGCCGATGCCATTCCTCGCGCGAGCGAAAGCCATCTGATAAGTCGCGTTTTGACCGTCAATGAAGATCTGACCAGATGAAATCGGAAGCAAGCCCATAACCGAACGCATCAATGTAGTCTTGCCGGCACCATTCCGACCAACTAACGCGACGAATGCCTTTGGCCGCAAGTCCATAGACACGTCGCGCAAAACCTCCGCGCCGGCGATCTTTACGCTCACGTGCGACAATTTAAGCATATGGCTAGCTTCTTGCATTCTTGTTGCGATGCCCGGTAATGAGTTGGACTACCTGCTCATCGGCGAAGACGGTGTCTGCCGTTCCATCGGATATGATCCGCCCGTCATAAAGGGCGATTACCCTCGAGGCATATTCACGCACAATTTCCATATCATGTTCGATGAATAGCACGGTCATACCGGCCACGCTGAAGCGCCGTGCCAAGCTTCTCATAAGATCATTCTTTTCCTCACTGCTGACGCCACTAGTCGGCTCGTCAAGCAACAGCAAGGTCGGCTCGGCACAAGTCGCCATTGCAATATCAAGAAGCTTGCGAACACCTTGCGGCAGCTTGTCCACTACTGACCCCGCGTGACTAGCAAGCCCGTACGAGTTTAGAATGTTATCTGCGCACCTCGCGAGACGCTCATCGTCAAAGCCTCGCAGCATCGCTGATCGCGGTTCGCAAAGCAGTGCGAGCGCCAACATGATGTTCTGGCGTGCAGTCGATCGAACGAAAAGTTGAGGAATTTGGAAGGATCGAGCAATCCCCCTGCGTACCAACGAACGCGGGGACATACCGGTTACGTCGGCTCCAAGGAAAAGGACCTGGCCAGCGCTTGGTCTTAGATAGCCCGATACGATGTTCAGTAGCGTGGTCTTACCTGCCCCATTGGCTCCGATCACGCCAACAATTTCGCCGCGACTGATAGAGAGATCAATGCCTTGAGTGGCCCGAAAACCCCCAAAGTTCTTCTGTAAACCCACGCACTCTAGTACGAGACTCATGGCTGGGCGGTTTCCTGGTTGCTGGACGATATCTCGGCACTTTGGTTGCGTCCGTTTAAGTGTGTTCTTAACATTACGAACACGTGGCCAAGACCGTTCGGAATGAACAATACGATCAGAAGCATAATCGAGCCGAGAACCAACTGCCATTCATCTGGAAACGTCGCAGCGGCGAACGTACGGAGGATCTCTAGAACGAACGCACCGCCAAATGGACTGAGCACGCTCGCTTGACCACTCAGGATAACGACGAAGACAAAATCGCCAGAAGTCGTCCAGTAGGCGAAGCCAGGATCAACATGACGAGCAGAAAGTCCTGCGAGAGCTCCCCCCGTACCGCCCAGGACGCCTGCCACGATATACGCGGCATACACGGAGTTGCGAACCGATTGCCCTAAATATTCGACACGAACTTCATTGTCCTCTATGGCTTCGATGACCTTGCCCAAGCGCGATCTAAGAAACAAGTGAACAGCAATTCCCAGAAGGACTGTCGTCCAGATGCAAAGGAGAAACAGAGCGACTTGAAACGCCGCTCCCCGGAAACGAAAACCGAACATCGAGATAGGGCCTATGTTAAGGCCGTCACTGCCGCCGAAGAGACTAACCTTTACAGCGACACCGTATACAACCATAGAGATCGCCAAGGTCAGCATCGCGAAAAAAATACCGCGATACGTTGAGATGAAGCCCCCTAGAGCTACCGCCACAATGCCGGCAATAAGGCCGCCGGCAACAATCAGCACAACGGCATCGCTAACTCCCAAATGCCTGTAAAGCAGGGCAGCAGTGTAGGCTCCAGTGAAATAGAAGAGTCCTTGGCCGAATGAAAGCAATCCGGCACGAAGCAGAACCATTACGCCGAGCGATGCCAGCGCGGATGACGCCGCCACTTGTCCGATATATCGGATCCACCCTGGTATCCACCAAACGCCGCACGAAATGACTATCCCAAGGACGAGGAGTGTGGCGATCGTAGTGTCAAGCTTCCACTTGATCATATCCGGCGTGCCTCCGGTCGCGCAAATAGCCCGTGTGGCTTGACCGCCAAGACTGCCGCCATCGCGGCATAAACCGCGAAGAGCTCGATTTGAGGAAAGAGATGCGCGGTCGTTGCCCGGGCAAGACCGACAATGATTGCGCCGACAGCCGCTCCACCAATGCTTCCAAGGCCACCGATAACCACCACCGCGAACGCCAAGACGATTACCTCGACTCCTATTCCGGAACTGACGGCGATCTTTGGCGCCGTTATCGCACCAGCGAACGATCCGAGTGCTGCACCTACGAGAAACGTGCCCATCATAATCCTATTTACGTTGATCCCCATCGATGCGCTTAGTTCTCGATCGAATACGACCGCCGTTACGCATCGACCTACGCGTGTTGAATTGAGCGCGAAGGAGACCGCGAAGGCGAGCACGCAGGCAACCAAAATAAGCACCACATCGTAAACGGGATACAGCAGCTCACCCAGCCGAACCTGACCGAGGGCATCCCGTGGACCATTTGCGTACAAGGATTGCCCGCCCCAGATTAGCTTCGTCGCGTCCTCCAGAATTAGAAACACCGCATATGTTGCAAACAACACCATCACTTCCTGATGGTGGTACAATTGCCTTAGGACTGACCGCTCGACAACAATTCCAATCAATACTCCGATGACGATCGCCAGCGTGGCTGCGAATGCGAATTGGGCGGCCATTCCGAATCCATTCGCTCCCGCAATTCCAATCGCGTAAGCGGCGGCGTACGCACCAAAGGAATAGAAGCCACCATGAGCAATGTTAAGGATCCTCAGCACGCCGAACACAAGTGTAAGGCCGATACTAATCGTGAAGAGCCAAGCTGCGTATGATATGCCATCGATGATAATCGTTGTGGAATGGCTCAGCAATTTCGGTACTCCATGGCAAGGCGCCGGGGGCGTTAGAGACTGCACTATCGACCTTGTCGTCGGCAGCCTACGTGGCACGCGCGCCGGTTAGGTCAGACGGACGTCTACATCGATCTCGACCTTCGCAGTCAGATCGGTCAAAGTGGGGACTTCCAGCAGTGTCACCGCTGGAAAGCGGGGACTCAGCGCGGCCTTCCGAGCCACAGCGACTACCAGGCCATGCGCAGGAGTTTTATCCATATCGATCTCGCAGAATCTGAACATATGAACTGTTTCACCGCATTGAGAAGAGCGACTAGGCTCGCCATAGCGAGCTGCCATTGAACGCAAATGTCAGGACGTGCGGCGACGGATGCCTACTGCGGTAGTTTTCCGAGCTGGCCAACACCTTTGATCAACTGCGACCCGCTAGCCGATCGTTGCATGCGGTGGGAGTGTCAGCACTTTGCGCCCTTGAAGCCGGACTTGATCCAGTCAACCGCGCGCACGCCTTCCGGCGGATTTACGCAGGCCGCGGGGTACACCTTTATATCGCGAAAGATCGCAGCGTTCTTTTCCTTGTCCCACCCGGCGAAAGTACCGTACGCGATGTCCTGAATAGCCTGGTGACCGTTGGCCAAAGCCATCGTTATCGGGTAACCACTTGCCGTTTCAAATACCAGGCCGCGTAGCGCCGCGACGACATTTTCGTTCTTTTGTTTTCCCGGCTTAGCACTAGCTGCGGCTGCCTTTTCGTAGGCAGCCTTGATCCCAAGAATTGCTTGTGCCGCAACATAAGCGCCCACGGGAGGAAAACGTCTATAAGTCGCTTGATATTCGCGGAGGAACCAATCTGACAAAGGCGAGCTCTTGGCAAGGTAGCCGTGGGGACCGCGAGCGCCAAGAAACGATCCGATGATCGCATTTTCCCCCAGAGAGTCGACTGTTCCGGTGCCGATAGTCATGACGATTTTCGACTTCTGCGGGAGCCCCCGGACCTTCGCCTGGAGCGCAAATGCGTCAGCATCACCGCCCCAGAAGCTTGAATAGACGACGTCTACCGGGGCACTCAACAGCGCACTGATTTCGGCGCCATATTCACCCGCTCCGAGGTTGGGAAATTGCTCATTCTTAAAGACTATGCCGGGCTTCAAGGCGATCATCGCGGCCTTAAACTCCGCCCAATTGTCTTGCCCCCAAGAGTAATTCTGATTGATACCGGCAACGGCCTTGACATCCGGCATACGATCGAGAACGTATCGAGCGGCTCCGACGTTATCCATCGTCCCTTGTGGTGCCGTACGGACGGAATATTCCGGTTTGGTCACGATTTCTTCGAAGAGCTGCGGGTTACCGCAATGAAAGAAATTGGTTAGTACGGCTAGCTCTTCGGCGACTGGCGCGATAGCATTACAATCTGCGCTTGAGTTGTATCCGATGACCATCTCTACCTGCTCTCGTTCAACAAGTCGCCGATACTCGGCAAGTTGTTTTTGAGCGCCACCGGCCTCGTCGACCCATACTGGCTCAATCTGGACGCCGTTGAAGCCTACCTTATCGTAAGGCGTGGGAACTTTGCCCTCGTTCAGCGACTCTACGATCAGCTTTGCTCCATCGCGAGCGTGCGTTCCGTAGGCGGCTCCAGGCCCCGAGAGAAAAAATACGAATCCGACCTTTATCTTTTCTTGGGTCGACGCTGCTATCGCAAAACCCGATCTTTGATCGAGCAGACAAATCAGCATCGCAAGGCCCAAAACAGTCCGCTGAACGTAGCGCTTCACCGAATCCCCCTCATAAATTGATCTGACCACGCGGCGCTGCGCTTTGTTCGACCGGCTCGCCGCTAGTTCTTGCGCCAGCACATGCATCAGCATTCGTTTGCCTTCCCTCTTACTGCTTGTTGCAGCAATTGCCTCCTCATCGGGAAAGGGCCAGTTGAAGAAAAACATGATGGGCCAAGGTTTACTCGAAGGAAATGTTCTTTCCCCGACGCAGGCAACGCCGCCATTTTCAATGTCGGCCCTGCACCAATCGCAAGTGAGGCGCCGAAGCACTCTATCGCGATCGAGAAGGAGATCCGCTGCCGCAGTTCCGAGGAGCGCCGCCTCGTGCGACACCACGAAAGCAGGCAACTCGCCGATGCCTTCGAGGCTTGGCTGCGCGCCAGCCTCGTTCTCATCGGCCAAAAGAGCGAACTCGGCGACTCCCGCTGGCAGGATAGAAGGCTGCGTTGAACGCGACAACGATACGGTCCAACGATCGATCCGTCCCACCAAGCTCAACCGCAAGAACGCGCTTTTGCCGGATCCGACGGTGGGGCCGAACACTTGGCGGCCATCGCATCCCTAAGCGAGATATGCGACCGCAACGACATCGACCCGCTCGCTTATCTCTCCGACGTCCTAACCAGGATCGCCAACGGTCATCCAAACCGGGACATCGATCAATCTTCACCGACCGTACCGCAGTCAATCTCTCAAAATCGTGGCTTGAGAACGAGGCCTGTTTTTAGTTCGTCGCAGACTCGAGAGAAAAGCAGCGACGTATCCGGCGACAGCCTCCACTAGGTCGTCCTGGGTGGATGGCTGACCGCGCTTGAGGAGCATAAGCGACGCTTTGAGGACGCCACTTCCAAGACATGAGCTCGTGATTGTACTTGTCGGGGCGACCCGGCAGGCGAACCACCATGTCGGCGGGCCAAGCCTCCGTATCGGTCGTTGAGCTTAGCAAGGCAGGGATAGAATGCCGCGATTTTCGGTGACATCCCGCTATTAAGCCTGACCAATATTCCTTTAATCGGGTGTTCTTGGCCTGTAGCTTCGCGCGGTCCCGTTTCAGAAGAGAGCCATCGGTGCGTTCCAATTGATCGAGACAAGAGAGCCGCTTTTCGGGACGATCTTTTCCCTCCTCCACAATATTCTTCCTATCGTTCCGAATCACTGGTCTTTTAGAATGACAACTGGAGCCAGCGCGTAAGACACTCGCACCTGAGATGTTTTTGAAGGCCGGACCCGAGTGGCTTAAACTTAACATCGCGCGTTCCTCCGCTTCCAAGCCTAGCAGGCGGAAACAACCGCAGCCTCGCAAAATCACCGCTTCGTCAAGGAGGTGGTAGCAGGAACACCGCTTACTGCATAGAAACGCGACCTTTAAGGCTAGACTTGTCGTCAAACCCTCAGATAGAGCGACCTTCGCCGGAAGCGACACGTTCCTCATGGCCGAGGCGCACATAAACGTTCCGTTATGCAATCCAGAAGTTGGCACTCGGCCATTCATCTGAACCACATACGTTGGAGAATAGTCCCGACGGGCGGTCTAGAATGGCGTTCAACGAAGAGGCAGACCCACGGCAGCTTCAATGCTTCTGTTAAGGCAACTGAACAGTTGCGAACTGAGCAGGCTTCCCTTCACGAGTCTTCGTTGAGTTGAGAATTAAGGTACCCATGCAAGTCAGGACTCTTGGGGCGGCTTAGAACCTGGGTGACCCATGCGTCTCGCTCAAATGCAACAACGCGCAGCTCCCAGGTGCATGCATTCAGACCATCCGTAACGAGATGAAATCCATCAGAAGAGCCAACCTTGGCGCGATACAGGAAGTGGTTTAACAGTATCCAGTCGCGCCATATATCAACCAGAACCCAACGAGCAAGCCGGCCATCGTGCAGTACGAGAAAGGCGGCTTTCGGATGGTCTGTAACTTCTGGCAATTCATTGGCGATCTTATTTGCGGCGATTGACTTCGCTGCTTTCACAAAATCCGGCGCAACTACCAATTCTTCAGACTTTGGCCGTTCGGGATTGATCCCATAGATCTTTACCTCGTACCCATTACACTGCCAAAGCTCGATAAACCGAATCGACCTTAGCTCGTACTTTGGCCTAGTGGCGCCTACAGCGTTCTGTTCGGCGCCATCAGGAGGTGGCTTTAACTTACCCATCCTTGGCCTCACAGAAGAGTCGTGGCTGGGCCTGCACCATCCTCCCACATATTGAAGGTTGCATCCCACTCGACACATAGTCCATCTCGGACGATGAGAATTTCGGTACCCCGACCGCGCATCGCCTTACCCGTTCGGCCGTCCTCCCATTCCCCTGTCCAAGTACCAACGATAGTACCAGACTGCGGCTCAAATGCTCGGAGCGCCTTACGAAGGCGGTATCCTTTTTGCCGCGCAAAGCGCGCCGCGAGAAATTTCTCAAGAGCGGCCTTGCCACGGATCTCCGGGATGTCAGCGAATTTGACGATAACGTCGTTATGGAATCCTCCAAGAATGGCGGGTAGATCGGCGCGACTAAACAGCACCTCATTCCGACGCAAGATAGCTTGCGCGTCTTCAGTCGTGAGTTGGGTCATATTGCCTTCCACTGTCGCTAGTTTCCCCACAGGATTCTCCATCAAATTGAGTAACGCCTTCCGAGCAGAGGAGCGTCTTCACCAACTCTAAGCACGCAAGGGGTTTGCAAGAAGAGCCAATCCGATTTTTTCGGATGGGTCCATTATTGGGCTGGAAGGACCAGAAATGCTTTCACGACGTCGATTGACGTAGGAAGAAGACAGTGAAATATGTGGATTGCGCCACCTCTAAACAACGACGTGACGCCATAACGAAGCGCCCTGGTAATTTAGTAAACGAAGATTGTATCGGTGCACCGCGTGTGCGACGGGACGATGAGATAACCTAGACCGCTCCAGCCTTGTAGAATCCGCATTCAATGTGTCCGTTCACTCAAACGATGAGTGATCCGGCATTCCGGATGCGTTTGTCCGTTGGACGGTAACAGTTACTTAGCTTGATCTGGAAATTCCAAAGGTCGGAGGCAATCAAGTCTGCCGCCGAGGCGCGACGACTTTGACTGCAGCCGATTCAACTCTCATAGCGGGGTTGGGCTGAACAGACTCCGTCGCGTTGCTCAGGTGCGCGGATTGATTTGGCTTGGCCGGCGCAATTGGGGCGATTAGAGCTCGCAGTAAGATCATCAAGCGCGCGGGCCATCGCCGTTACCCCCGCACATATTTCAGTCTCGGTAAGAGCGGTGTACCCTAGTACTACACCGCGGCGTCCTATCTCTGAGTCAAAGTCGACCGCTCCAGCCGACGCGGTTGTGTGAATATGCGTACCATACCCGCGAGTCGCTGCTGCAAATTGATCGGCGGACGGGAAGTCAGACGGTAGTCGCCACATAACGTGCATACCGCCGTCTGCTCCTGAAAGACTCAGGTTCCCACCAAAAGTATGTGTGAGATTGTAAAGCAGGCAGTCGCGCACTTCGCGGCATATTCGCAATATCTTGCGAAGATGGCGCTGGTACGCGCCGCTCGAGATGAAACTTGCGGCTGTCACTTGCTCGAGCCATGGATGACCGAAATTAAGGAGCGCCTTGACCGCACGTGCAGGGCCGATCAGCGGCGCTGGCACCACGAGAAATCCAGTGCGAAGGCCGGCGCCGAGCGACTTCGACAACGTGCCGAGATAGATGACGCTTTCCCCGGCCGGCTCGAGGCCGGCTAGCGCAACCAGTGGCGGGCCGGAATATCTGTAATCACTATTGTAGTCATCCTCGACGATATAGGCGCCGACCTGCCGTGCCCAGTTCAGTAGAAGCAAGCGCCGGTCAAGCGGTAGTGTTACTCCTGTGGGAAATTGATGAGAGGGAGTGACATACGCAAGCCGTGCGCGCCGCCCGCGGAGACGATCAACAAGAATACCATCCTGGTCCAGACCGAGTGGTTCGAGGCTCGCGCCATAGCTCGCGAATGTGAGCGCGGCACCTTGATAGCACGGATTTTCTACCACCACCGGGGTGCCAGGCTGAAGGAACAGGCGAGAGATTATATTGAGCGCTTCTTGACTCCCGCCTGTGACAACCACTTGGTCAGATACCACGTTCATCCCGCGGGCAAATCTGAGATGATCGGCAATCGCCTCACGCAATGAAGGTGCGCCCGCAGGGTCACCATATTCGGAAAGGCTAGCGCCTGCGTTCGTGAGGTGCTCGGTGAGCAATTTGCGCCAGATCCTCACAGGGAAAAGGTGGCGATTGGGTCTGCCTGGCCAAAAATCAATCCGAGCCCGCGAGAGACCCGTTTCTGGTAATTGTGGCTGTGTTCCACGAAACACCAACGGTGCTTTCGGCACAGCTCCGGCAAGCTCATTCTGATGTCCGAACGTTTTGGGTTGCTTTTCAATTGAAGGGGCCTGCAGTCTGGTTTCGGGGAGACTGAGACTAACTCGCGTTCCAGAGCCGCGTACCGTCTCCACATAACCTTCGCTAACCAGTCGGTCATAGACCTGCGTTGCCGTGTTGCGCGAAATCCCATGCTGTCGCGCGAGCACTCGCGTTGCGGGAAGGATAGCGCCTGGTCGAACACGGCCAGAAAGGATGAGCGCGCGAAGCTGGCTGAAAATCTGCGCCTGAAGGGTCGTCTGGTCATTCTTGTCCAGTTGCAGAGAGAATAACACGAAGACACGCTCCTAAAGCGGAACACAGTGGACTGGATTACGCGCCCTTTCGAGGCCCGCACGTAGTGCCAATAAGCAAGTCCGAGTTTCCAGTCTGGCGCATCCCATTTCTTGCTGTCTAATTCGTCTTTGTCTGCCACTGGCACCATACTCTTGCTCTGCAGTGATGCTTTTAAGCTGCCAAACCACCGTATAGCTTCATTCTCAGATGGACCTCGACTGGAGGGAATCATGGAGACGACGGTAAAAAGAGAAGTCAGGGGCGTCTGTCCCATGGACTGCCCCGACACGTGCGCCTGGATCGTCACTGTGGAGAACGATAAGCCGGTTCGGGTGAGAGGCGATGAGAACCACCCCTATACGCGTGGGGCGCTTTGCGCCAAGATGAACAACTATGCTGCACATACGCAGCATCCCCAACGCCTTCTGCAACCTCTTTTAAGAGTCGGCCCGAAAGGTGCAGGCAGTTTCCATCCAATAGCGTGGGACCGCGCTTTGGATATAATTGCGGAGCGGTTCTCACAGATAATCGCCGAGTATGGCGCCGAGGCAATCTGGCCGTACTACGGTTGCGGCAGCTTCGGCATGCTGCAAGGGCTAGCGGGGGCCGGTCGTCGTCTATGGAATGTGCTTAGCACGAGCCAACATGTAATGACCATTTGCACGATCAGCGGAGGCGTTGGTACCGGATACACACTCGGTGACAACAGAATGGGGATGGATCCGGAGACGATTCGATACGCAAAACTCATTATCCTCTGGGGTACCAATACACTCTCTTCCAACCACCATTTGTGGAGGGTTGTTCAGACGGCCAAGGCAGACGGCGCGCATCTCGTCGTAATCGATCCGATTAAGACACGAACAGCTGAGCAAGCCGACGAACATATTTCCCTTATACCGGGCACGGACGCAGCTTTAGCGCTTGGCCTGCTCCACGTTGTAGTGTCGCTTGGAGCGGAGGATCGTGAATTCATCGAACGACACACCCTCGGATGGGAGGCGTTCCGGGATCGCATTTTGCAGTGGCCACCATCGCGAGTGGCAGAAGAGACGGGCGTACCGGAAGCCACGATATGGCAGCTCGGAGAGCGTCTTGCGAGGACGCGTCCGACCGCAATTCGGATGCTAATGGGCGTACAGCGGCACGGCGGCGGAGGTATGGCCGTCCGGACAATTATGTGTATCCCTGGTGTGACCGGCGACTGGCGGCACCCTGGTGGAGGTGCGGCCTATGACACTCGTGGTTTTTTTAAAGGAAACTGGGGTGCACTACATCGTGACGATTTGCGCCGGCCGGGCACACGAAGCCTGAGTATGACCCGCCTAGGCGAAGGTCTCCTCGACGTATCAGATCCTCCGGTGAAAGCGTTGTTTCTATATGCATCCAATCCCCTGGCAAGTGCCCCGGCCCAGGGAAAGATTCGGGCTGGGCTAAGCAGACCAGATCTATTCACCGTGGCTCTCGATCAGTTCATGACTGATACGGCTCAGTTCGCGGACGTGATACTCCCTTGCACAAGCCAACTTGAGCACGCCGATCTTCACAACACGTATGGTCACATCTACATCAGTTGGAATGAGCCCGCTGTGCCACCCCCGGGACAGTGTTTGTCGGCGAGCGAAGTTTTTCGTCGATTAGCGCGGCGCCTGGGCCTCAAAGAAGCTTGTCTATATGACAGCGATGAGGAAATGGCCCGACAAGTTCTCGCATCTGGGGATTCCTCATTGGAAGGGATAACGCTGGAGCGCCTTAAGCGTGACGGCTGGGTCCGACTCAACGTGTCGGACCCCTTTCTCCCGTTCTCGCACGATTTTCCCACTCCATCGGGGCGACTGGAGTTTTACAGTGAAACAATGGCCACCCGGGGATTAGATCCCATCGCAGGGTACACGCCCCCTTATGAGGCTGCGCAACGAAACACCGAGCTAGCGCGCAAGTACCCATTAGCATTGATTGCAGCGGCCAAGCACTACCAGCTCAACTCCATTTTTGCGAACTCGCCTGGGCATTCGAAGCGACAAGGGTCCACGAAGGTGTTGATACATCCAGTGGACGCAGCTTCCAGGGGCATCACGGCGGGGACTCCCGTACGTGTCTTCAATGATCGTGGCGCATTCTTTGCCGTCGCAGAACTCACTGATGGAGTACGGCCTGGCCTGCTTGCCTCCACGAAGGGAGCGTGGCCATCACTGGAGCGCGGAAGCTCAACAGTTAATGCGACTGTGGCCGAACGTGATTCCGATATGGGCGGAGGGGCCGTGTTCCACGACAATAGAGTAGAATGTGAAGCTGCATCTGATAACGTGCAGTGATTTTCGACGACTTCCATGCGCGAGCGGTTTGGTCCGAGACGACTTAAATAGGAAGCTGATCAGTTTTGTTCGCGGGACTACGCCCGAACAATGGGCATAACAAACTGACTGATGCGAAGCGGATTATGCCAAGCATCCGTGTGCGTGACACCTCTATAGAAGTTGGTCCGGAGTTGGGGTGATGAGCCTGAGTTGGAGCCGGCACTTTCACGACGGAAGTCGACTGATCCGCGTCTTTGAGTCAGCTGGAGGCGGAGACCCGGGGTAGTCTCACCTTGCTTGCATCGGTGGACGCATCCTAAAGATTCTGAGCGCGGTTCAGACTGTAATCATGAGGGAGTTCGGCGGATCGCGTCCAGACAACTGAGCCCTCCTGGAGGTTAAGAATGCCCCTACAATTGGAATTGCAGAAGCAACATTGGAATGCGGTCCTGCACCGCGACCCCCGCCTGGACGGCCTGTTAGTCTACGGCGTCAACACGACCGGCATCTACTGCCGACCGAGTTGTCCATCTCGCCTGCCTCGCCGTGAAAATGTTAGCTTCTTTCCGACTTGTTCTGCTGCAGAGGCCGCAGGCTTCAGAGCCTGTAAACGATGCAACCCGCAGTCCACCGCGCCGACCGATATTCGAGCCGCGATCATTGAACGCGCTTGTCGACGCATCGAGGCCCCGGAGGGTGAGCCACGCTTGGGAGAACTGGCAGCCGAAGCCGAGCTCAGCCCATGGCACTTTCACAGGCTGTTCAAACTGGTCACAGGCGTTACACCTAAGCAATATGCACGTGCGGCGCGTATGAAGCGCTTTCGATCCACCCTAACCACGGCTGGAAGTGTCACGACTGCGATTTACGATGCGGGATACAATTCGAGCAGCCGCGCGTACGAGGCGGCGGCCGAGCGTCTTGGAATGACGCCGACCGCATTTCGGAGCGGGTCGCATGGAGAAACCATCCACTACTCGTTAGCGCGTTGCTATCTAGGTTGGGTGCTTGTGGCCGCCACTGAACGTGGGATCTGTAGCATCGAATTCGACGCGAGTTCCGATCGCTTGGCTAAACAGTTAAGGAGCTCATTCCCACAGGCCGAAATCAAGCAGGCCGGCCGCGAGTTTGCTGCCACAATCGAGAAGGTTATCCAGTTTCTCGATGAGCCTGGTCGCGGCCTTGATCTTCCTCTCGATATTAGGGGCACGGCATTTCAGCAAAAGGTTTGGCACGCCTTGCGCGAAATACCCGCTGGACAAACTCGGACGTACGGCGATGTTGCTCAGATGATAGGCAAGCCTCGTGCGACCCGCGCTGTTGCCCGGGCATGCGCTGCAAATAAGATTGCGGTTGCGATCCCGTGCCATCGAATAGTTCGACGGGATGGGGATCTCAGCGGCTATCGTTGGGGCGTCGATCGAAAGAATATTCTTTTGGCTCGAGAGACTGCCAAACCCACGATTGAGCGGAAAACCCCACGGTCACGAAAAAAGAGACTGACCGGCATTCGGGCGAATTAGACTATTCGCGCAACCTTGAAACGGACAAAGTCCTTTTCTCGTCCAAGCCGCGGTCGGTAAGCGTCGCGTAATGCGGGGCCAAATTCGGCACGTTGCACTCTGCTTGATGCGTCTAGAGTGACCTGCCGCTCCACTGGCCGACTAACCATCAGAGTGCACACATGTAGGCCCGAAAGCGGTGTCCTGCGACCATCGTCCGGATGAAGTGGCGATTTGCGAATCTGCACTAAAGAGCGGCCGTCCGGCACCAGCTGTAGCAGGCCAGAGGCCGATCGTCCGAGCAGTCGTGCGCGACGGTGCTTCGGTCGGTTCAAGCCGTGTGCATCACCCACGCGGCCGAATAGAGCCACAGCCGCAGACCGGCATAGGGTCAGTTGAGATCAGTGGACTTGTGCTCGGTCAAGTGTGCCGAGGCTGCGTGGCCTGCGGCCTCAAGCCATTTCGCCCGAACCAAATAATGCGCGTGGACCCACCATTTCCCCGCTGGGCGGCACTTCAGGAAGGCCGCTTTCTCCGGCTAGGTTTTAGACACAATGGGAGACTGGGTGCGAAGATGGCCTATGTTGTGACCGAAGCCTGCATCAAGTGCAAATACATGGAGTGTACGACCGTATGCCCGGTCGACTGCTTCTACGAAGGCACCAACATGCTAGTAATCAATCAATCCGAATGTATCGACTGTGGAAGTTGCGAGCCGGTTTGCCCGACAGAGGCGATTATTCCAGATGTGGACGACACAAACGACCGCTGGAAGGACTTCAACGAGAAATACGCTGCCGTATGGCCCAAAATTAAAGCGTCGCAAAGAGGCGAGCCGCCGGCCGACGCTGAGAATTGGAAGGGCGTGGAAAACAAGCTGGAAACCGAGTTCGATCCGACTCCGGCCACACGTTAGTCAGTCCTCAGCCCTGACGCACAACGGCGCGATAAAAAACGGTACGATCTATGCCGAAATCAACCGGAGAACGCCGACTCTCAATCGCTATCGTCGGCTCTGGACCGTCTGCGCTGTTTACCGCAGAGGCGCTGCTCGAGTCCGGACGTAACGTCGAAGTCGCCGTCATCGAGAGGCTCCCCGTTCCATTCGGGCTCGTGAGGTACGGTGTTGCGCCTGACCACGCGGTCACCAAACGGGTGACCGAGAAAATGGGGCAGACGCTAGAAGATCCCCGCGTTTCTTTTTTCGGAAACGTCGAGGTCGGTCGCGACGTCTCGATCGACGAACTCCGAGAACGCTACGATGCGATCGTGCTCGCCACGGGCGCTTCGAACGACGCCAAGCTCGGCATCCCGGGTGAGAATTTGCCGAACGTCTTCGGCTCGGCGCGCTTGGTGAGTTGGTACAACGGGCACCCGGACCACGCCGACCTAGCCCCGAAACTCCATACGAAACGCGTCGCAATCATTGGCATGGGCAACGTGGCTTTAGACATTGCCCGAATCTTGTCCAGCCCTATCGATCGCCTTCGGAAAACTGATATAGCGCAACATGCCGTCGAGATGCTCCGGACGTCCGCCGTCGAAGACGTCTATATCGTCGGGCGGGGAAAGCCGCACCAGGCAAAATTCTCCTATCCCGAATTGCGTGAGTTAAAAACGCTCGAAGGTGTGGTCGCCGTCACCGACCCCGCGATGTTTGAAGGAGGGCCCCAGGCCAGCGCGAACAAGCAGCAGAAGCGCATTTGGGACCTCTTTCTCGAATTCTCGCAGAACGATTCGAAAGCGGCGCCGAAACGCATCAACTTCATTTTCGGTAGTTCGCCGGTTCGCATCGAGGGACGGGAGTATGTCGAAAAGCTCACGCTCAATTCCACTCAAGGCATAGCCAGCAGCATTTCCTGCGGACTTGTCGTCACCGCGATAGGCTATCGCAGTTCCGCCATTTTGGGTGTCCCCTTCGATGCCGCCAGAATGATCGTACCAAACCAAGGCGGACAGGTCGGCGACCAATTGTTTGCCGTCGGATGGCTCGGCCGCGGACCGAGCGGAGTAATCGGCACGAACAAACCTGATGCCGTGGTCGTCGCCCAGTCGATCCTTGATATTGGTCCCAAGGCGGTGGCACCGTCCGGCTCGGAAGGGCTGTATCGTCTCCTCGAAGCTCGCAAATTGAGGGTTGTACGGCAGCAATCCTTGAAGAGGATTCATGCCGCAGAGGTTGGACGAGGCAAGCTTGTCCGGATCGCGGACATGCTGCTCGCGGCCGCCGGCCCATAACTCGGGGCTTCGCTCGGGAGCGGCGTCGCCAGTGCTCCCGCAGTATGCTCGCCGCAGCGAGGTTGTTTGGAATTCCAACACGTGAACGCCGCGTTAGCTTTGCTTACGCGTCTAACTCACCACAACGCCGGCCTTGTGGGGGCCTGCTGCAGACGCTGTGCGCGTCGAGGCTAGGGAGCGCTATGAGGGGTTCGTTGCAGCGTTCGGCCGCTTTCAGCGATTTGAGCACTTTGCGATATGTTCGGCTTCATCCAGTTCTGCTCCTCGACAGGGAAATTTGGAAGCAACAAATGGATAGCCGGGTGGGCAAATGCGCCTACATTCCTTGGACAAAGGTGATCTCGATCACTTTGTCCAAGGAAGAAAATAGAATGCCTCCCCCTTCATCGTTAAGCCGACCAATGACCGCGCAGGAGTGGACGATGCTGATCGCTCTCGCGTCGGTGTGGGGCGGCTCGTTCTTCTTCAATGCCGTGGCGGTTCGTGAACTGGCGGTCTTCACGGTGGTCGTTTCCCGCGTCGTCTTGGCTGCGCTCATACTACTTCTGATATTGAAGTTTAAGGGCGAGCGGATGCCGACGGATGTGCGGGTCTGGACGGCGTTTTTCGGCATGGGCTTGCTGAACAACGCCGTTCCCTTTTCGCTGATCGTGTGGGGCCAGCAGTATGTGGCCTCCACAGTCGCCTCGATCCTGAATGCTTCCACACCGCTCTTTACCGTCATCTTCGCGCACGTACTGACCAGCGACGAGAAGATGGCCGGAGGCAAGTTGTCGGGTGTCGTCATCGGTTTTGCCGGCGTCGCCGTCATGATCGGTTTCGACGCCTTGCGAGAACTTGGTACCAACGTCGTGGCGCAGTTGCTGTGTCTCGCCGGTGCGGTGTCCTATGCGTTTGCCGGCATCTACGGGCGCCGGTTCAGGACGATGGGCGTCACGCCCATAGCGACCGCCATCGGGCAGGTGATTGCGTCGAGCGCCCTGCTCATTCCCCTCATGCTCGCGATCGACCGGCCGTGGACCCTCGACACCCCGAGCATGGCGGCGGCCGGCGCGCTGATCGGCGTGGCGGCGATTTCGACAGCGTTCGCTTATATCCTCTATTTCCAGATTCTCTCTACGGCCGGAGCGACCAACCTGCTGCTGGTGACGTTCCTGATCCCCGCCAGCGCGATCATCCTAGGCGTCCTTTTCCTGGATGAAAGCCTGTTGCCGAAGCATGTGGCCGGCATGGCTCTTATTGGCATCGGGCTAGCCGCTATTGATGGCAGGCCGTGGCGGGCCGTGCGCCGACTGCAAATTGGCAAAGCGAAGGAAAGCCCATGACCGGAGGCGATCGCACGCGGGACGCGTATGTTGCACACTTCGCTTGGGGCCATCATTGAGGACACGCGGGCTGCAATGAGACGCGCTCCGTGCTTCCAGAATCCAGTGTCCGGCCTCGGCTGCAAATTTTGCGGGTCGAAGCGCAGCTGGGTACAACATTTAAGGCAAGTGCACGTGTTTCTTCCGCGAACAAAAACTGGCCACGACATTCTCGCAAGTGGCACTAATCATAATTCTGCAAGCGGACCAATCCTACGGTATTGTCCCGCGATACTCCTGACTTTGTACTACGAAGTAAGCGCAATAGGAGTGACTCCGATGATCCACCTGGGGCTTTTTTTCGCCGGCGCAGCCTACATTCTGAACGGTCTATCGTTTTTGGGAGTCGTAGACGCGCGAAGTTCTTCGCCTCTTAACACTCTCGTTGGATTATTCTTTCTGGCTATCACATATCAACTTGTGTGGCCGCTGCACGATTTTACCGGCCCGGAAAAGACTGAGATCTTGTTGGTGGCCGCAGGTGAACTCTTGTTCGGGGTCACGTTCTTGTACTTTGGTGTTGCAAGCTTCACAGGGCTGTCAGCTAGCAATTTGGGGTGGTTCTGCGGGTGGGCTGCGCTAGTCTCTGCCGCGATAACGGCCGTACAAATGACCTGGTTTGGCGACGTTAAGTCCGCCGCGCTGTGGTTCGTTTGGACGGTCGTATTTTGCGCATTATTTGCGGTCCTGGCTCTTACCTTGGAGCGGCTGACTCGTCCTACTGGATACCTAATTATTGTGGCAGGATTTTCGACCTGCTTTTTCCCAGGCGGATTGCTCTTGCTGCGATCTTGGGAGTTGGTCCCACCTAGTGTTGTCTGGACCGTTCAACTCTCGGCCATCACTCTGTTCCTGCTCTTGAGTATACGTTCCTCAAGGATTGCGCCGAATGATAAGCCTCACCCTTTGCCAGCGGCATAGGCAGGAAGCATTGCTTTACCAGGCGCGAGGCCCCATTGGGGCCAGATATCGAAAAATGTAGGGTATCGGCGCAGCGGGGTTGAAATTGCGCTTATTTACTGCCGCATGTCTGGTGACGCGATTTCGTTGGCATGGCGCTCCCCCGATTCACCAATAGCGGAAGATAGGTCTTCGTTTCGGACAGATTCAAGCAGGTTGTAGAAAACTTCGAGCCCAACGGGCATCAATTACTTCTCCGTCAACAACGTGGTGAACGACGAGCGCCTGGTCGTGAAGGCTTTGGCCGGAACGGGTGTTCACGCTGATCTTGCCGTGGCCCGGTCTCGCCCGCATCCAGCGGACGGTCAACGCCGGCCACGGCGGAGAAGACATCGCCGCCTCTCCTTCGTGCCTAACGAGTGATTTCATGACAGTTCCAATGAAAACAAAAGTGGGCACGCCGAACAGACCGCTCGGGATGCACTCAACAGGTTCCGTCAATGCTGACGCAACTACCCCGCTCAGCTCTATCCCTGCCTTCAGGGGTCTCGCCGTCAGAGCGCGCTGTCTTCGACAACCTCAAGCACCCGGGAATGCGCCCGATGGGAATGCTCTTCACTACCCAAGCCCTTGGCCTAGCCAAGGTTGCTCAGCCGGGTGCAGCTCTTGACGAGCTCAACCAATTGACACGGAACAGCGAAGAAGCTGTTCGCCGATGTACCTGCAATGCCGAACGACTTTTCATTACTGATAAGCCACACACGGTTCGAGGAACACAATCAGGGAACTATCGATTGGTTCAACCGTAGAGAATTAAGAAGCCTACAAGCGTATCGGCGCCCTGCTAACCACCTCCGCACCGAAGGAATGCGCCAACTATTTCGTTCAACGTGAGGTGACCATGCTCTAACTGGACAGGACGGTTGACGATTGGGAAAAGGGCCGCTTCGGAAGATCGCGCCGCACTGGCGGCGCGATCTCCGAAGTCACTTAGAACTTCATCGTGACGCCCGTATAGAGCGACTTTTCTGTACAAGTGTGGTTGTTGACGCCGGCAGCGGTGAAGCAAACCAGATTCGCCTTATTGCTGTCGTCAAGGCCGAACTTGTTCTGCCGGTATCGATACGCCACCCATGTCTCCAGGAAGTGGCTGTACTTCTCGCCCCAGATCAATTTCGATACGTCCAACGTCAGCCGGATCGGCTCGCTAATGATTTCGGTAGCGGTGTTGACGGTGGAGAGAGTGTAATTGCCGTATGCCCCGTTTCCCTTGGGCCCGTAGATCCCGGCACGGCCGCTGATCGCAAAATACTGCAAGTTGGGAGGCAGAAACCCGAGATCCATATAGTAGTTCATTTCGACGGCCCAAGTCGCATTGTAGTGCAAGTTTCCGTCGGGCAGGCCCGTAAAGGGGGGCCGCATGAAGCCGGGCGTGGAGAAGGTGCTGTGGCCCCATTCCTGATAATAGAGGGGGCTGATATTGAAGTAGCCTTTGTAGGGAAGATCGAGGGCAAACTCGAGACCGGCCACGACGTCCTTCTTGGCAGGCGCGAGATATAGGTTCTCGGTTTCACCGTCGCCACCGAACATGAACGAGACGTTACGCAGCGGCCCCATGGTAAACGCATGCGTGTTGAATATTTGATTGAACCCCAGCGTGCTCCGAACTTGGCCGTATATTTCAGTCGCACCCGCGCAGCCAGACATCGGCGCCAGGAAATTACCGCACGGAGCAGCGGGATCGTTGTGATCCGATTTGAGTAGAATTACGTTGAAGAAATTGGTGCCATACTTCCATGCATCGAAGTGAGTAAAGGCATAGATCTGCTTGGAAGTGTTGTCGGTAACACCAGGGGAGACCGCGTTGAACTGATATGCGATAGTGACCCGGTTGTCATTCACCGTAAAGAATGGGCTGTCAACGAGCGTCGGCGCTTTTACCGGCAATGCAGGCAAGTCAGCGGCACTTGCGCTCTCGACGGCACAAAATGCCATCAGTGAAACTATCGCCGCTCGCGATTTGTAGTTACGAATATTCATGGTCCGACCCCACCGTTGTAGATGAGGTCAATTCAATCCCGACTCGGATATCGATTGTGGGCCCGAAGTCCCAAGTTGAGCCTGCAAATCCAAATATCTCGGGTCGTATCAAATTTGTGACACTTCGCGCCGGATCAGCACTCTCCCGACAGGAAAACGAATAGCGATCGGCAACAGGCCGATCGATTAACCGCCCGCTCGATATCCGACGGTCGGCAAAGATGCTGATCTATCGCAAAATGACATCACGCGCGTCGAGGCACGATTCCTCGTCGGATAAAACGCTCCGCCGCCATCACGCTAGATTATCGCGCGCTCGAACATCCGGAACCATACATCGAACTGCTTGATGGCGATTCCGTTGCGCGAAGCGCTCACATAATCAATATCCACCAATCTCATTGTCTTGCGACGAACCGTTTCCTTGGGAATGCCGAGTGCCGACGCAACATCAACAAATCTGACCGATCGCATCAAGACGACATTCTTTGACATCGACAGACTTAGGTAACCAATCGCGAAAAACACAAGGACCTCGTCCGAAGTCAGTCCTGGGTGCTTTCGTGCCGAAGAAAACAATCTAAGAAGATGCGCAATCTTTTCACGCTGCTGCGGCTGTTGCATCGACAGATACCACGACGGTATTGCTAACGCCGTCTCGCTCGACAGCGCCAATCCCGTGCCAGTCTGAAGCTTAGTGATACTCATTCGGCGCGCTCAGGATCAGATCACTGGCTCCGGTGGTCGCCGGTTCTTTCAGATGACAGGCGACATAGTGGCCAGGGCGCACCGCTCGCAGTGACGGTGGAATGCTCCTGCACACCTCGGTCACGTAAGGGCAGCGGGTATGGAAATGGCATCCCGAGGGACGGTCGATCGGACTTGGTATCTCACCGGTAGCACGAGATGCCAGTCGTGTTGCGTCAGGATCTGGGTTTGGTACCGCGGCCAATAACGCCTCGGTGTACGGATGTAGGGGTGCGCCGAAGAGGGCCTGTGTCTCGGCAAGTTCAACGATCTTGCCGAGATACATAATCGCAACCCGGTGGCTCACATGCTGTACGACCGCAAGATCGTGGGCAATGAACAAGTAAGCGAGATGGCGCTCCCGCTGAATATCCATCAGAAGGTTAATAACCTGCGCTTGCACGGATACGTCGAGGGCAGAGACCGGCTCGTCAGCTACGATAAGGGTCGGATCAAGACTCAAGGCTCGAGCAATGCCTAGCCGCTGCCGCTGTCCACCCGAGAACTCGTGCGGTAGTTTACTCATGAAGTCTGTCCGCAGGCCAACGCGCGCAAAGAGATCCGCCACGCGCTCCTGCCGTGCCTTCGCATTCCCGACACCAAAGTTGCGAAGGGGCTCTCCGACAGCATCTCCGACTGGCATGCGCGGATTAAGTGACGCATAGGGATCCTGGAAGATGATTTGCATCTTCCTACGGACTTCTCGAAGCCCTTTCTTGTCCAACGTCGGAACATCAACGCCGTCGAATTGAACGCGGCCCCCGGTTGGTTCGATAAGCCGTAGAATGCTGCGGCCTGCTGTCGACTTCCCACAGCCGCTCTCGCCGACCAGCCCAAGCGTCTCGCCGGACCAAATATCGAACGATATGTCGTCCACGGCAAAGATGTAGCGTCGTGAATTACCGCGAAGTGGATATTTTTTTGTAAGGCCGCGAACCGAGAGCAGCGGATTCGTTGATTTGTCAGACATCGCCGCGCGCTCCACCGTCGCCCGTGACCCAACACGACACGCGATGCCCCGTAGATCGAATCTGCATCGGAGGCACTTCCTTCCTGCAGCGAGCCGTCACCAGTCCACAGCGTGGCGCAAAGCTGCAGCCCAAGATTGGCTCCCGTAACGACGGCACCATACCTGGAATCTCGGCCAGACGTCCGGCGGCGGCACCGCTACGAGCAAGCTTCGGCATCGAGTTGAGCAGCCCACGCGTGTAGGGATGCAGGGGGTGCTTGAAAAGCTCCCACACTGAGGCCTCCTCGACCACGCGGCCTGCATACATGACGGCAACTCGGTGGGCGGTTTCGGCGATCACGCCGAGATCATGTGTAATCAATACCACCGACATGGAGAGGCGTTTCTGCAGCTCCACAATAAGCTGCAACACCTGTGACTGTATGGTCACGTCCAACGCCGTGGTCGGCTCATCGGCGATCAGAACCTTCGGATTACAGGCCAATGCCATGGCGATCATCGCGCGCTGGCGCATCCCTCCCGACAGTTGGTGCGGATATTCATCAAGCCTGCGTCGTGGCTCCGATATGTGGACTACGTTCAGCATCTCGGCAGCGCGCTCACGAGCCTCCAGGGAGCTGACGCTCTGGTGAAGCTTGATGGCCTCGACGATCTGTTGGCCGATTGTAAGGACAGGATTGAGGGACGTCATCGGATCCTGGAAAATCATCGATATCTGATTGCCGCGGACACGGCGCATTTCGCCTTTCGTGAGCGCCAGAAGATCGCAACCATTGAAGCGAATAGCGCCTTCGACAATCCGACCCGATCGAGCACCGATCAGTCCCAGGATTGACAGCGCGGTAACGCTCTTGCCGCAGCCGCTCTCCCCAACGATACCAAGCGTTTCGCCCGCAGCCAGATGGTACGAGGCACCGTTGACCGCCTGCACCACACCCGCGCGAGTCGGGAAATGCACATGCAGGTTCTGTACCTCGAGGAGGTTTGCCACGTTTCCTGCGGGTGAGAGCGTAGCTGGATCGATCAATGTCGCTTCCCTCAAATTCGGCGACCGACGTGCGGATCCAATAGGTCCCGCAGACCGTCACCAAGCATGTTGATCGACAACACCGTCGCAGCCAGAAAGAGACCCGGATAGAGAATGACCCAGAAGCCTAATTGCACCACGGCGCGTCCTTCGGCCATGATGTTGCCCCAGCTTGGGGTATCGGGCGGCGTGCCTGCGCCAAGAAAGCTTAGATAAGCCTCGACGATGACCGCGGAGGCGCAGATGTAGGTAGCCTGAACGATCAAGGGGGACACGATATTTGGCAAGATATGCCGAATGATAACGTAAGGGGTAGGGGTTCCAATGGCCTTCGCGGCCTCGATATAGGATTGCTCTCGAACCCCCAGTACGAGCGAACGAACCAACCTCACCACCCGTGGGATCTCGGCGATTGAGATGGAGACGATGATGGCGCCGATGCTGCCCTTCGTCATGGTCGCAATCGCAACCGCGACGAGAATCGCCGGGATCGCCATCAGTCCATCCATGATGCGCATGACGACGAAATCGAACGCTCGGATATAGCCGCTTAGAACACCGACGACGAGACCTATTAATACGCTTGCGGCAGCGACCGTGACGCCGACCAGCAGCGAAACGCGTCCGCCCCAAAGGGTTCGGCTGAACACGTCGCGACCGAGCGCATCCGTACCGAAAAGATGCAGGAAGGAAGGCGGCCGCAATCGTTGTCCAGGGGAAATATCAAGCGGATCGTAAGGCGACAACACGGGAGCTGCGATCGACAGTGTCGCCAAGACCAGCATGAGGACAAAACCGATCGAGATAGCCGGATAGCGGCGAACGAATGCCATCAGATCCGGCACTTGCCACGTCGCTTGAGCTCGGATCGAACCACCAGATATTTCCGCCATGTCTCAATCCGCCTGGTATTTTATTCTGGGGTCGAACAGCGTGTAGGTTAGATCAATCGCCAAATTGAGCATGACGTACGTCGCCGAAAATACCAGCGTGATCCCCTGAATAACCGGATAGTCTCGATGAAGGATGGAATCGACAGTGAGCCGGCCGAGCCCCGGTATCGCAAATACGCTTTCCGTAACGACGGCGCCGCCAATCACAAGCGCAAGGCCGCCACCTATCGTCGTGACGATCGGGATGGCCGCGTTCTTGAGCGCGTGCAAAAGCAGGATGCGGGCGGTGCCGAGGCCCTTGGCATTCGCAACAAGAATGTATTCCTGACTTAGCACTTCGATCAAGGTTGCACGCGTCATGCGGGCAAGAAAGGCGATGAATACCAAGCTGAGTGTTACAGTTGGCAGGATGAGATGGCTGACGAACGGCCAGATGCCCTCTCCCAGACTTGCGAAGCCTTGCACCGGCAACAGTTGCAAACGCAACGACAACACGACGACCAGAATGTATCCGACCAAGAACGCAGGCAGAGAGAAGGACGCAACCGTGAGTGCCATGACGGCGCGATCGATCCATTGTCCTTTTTTCCAGGCCGCCCAAACACCGATAGGTACGGCAACAAGGACTGAAAAGATCATTGTCGAAAGGGCCAACGACAATGTGGGCTCGATCCGCTGTCCGATCATTCGACTAACCGGCGTCCCCGAAAAGATCGATACACCGAGATCGCCGCGAAGAATTCGAAAGAGCCAATCGACAAATTGAGTGACGATCGAGCCGTCCAGCCCCAGTTGAGTGCGGATACGCGCGACCTCCGCTGGGGTCGCCAGATCTCCAGCAATCATCGCCGCTGGGTCCTCAGGCGTAAGATGCAGCAGCAGGAACACGAACAGCGCGACCACTCCCATAACCGGTATCGTCGCCAGTATTCTGCGGATGACATATCGGATCATTGCAGGTTTGCCCGCTCGATTCGCTAATTCACGTTTTTGTCAAGTTCCAGAACACCGGGATAAACGTTGCTCCGATGTTCTGAACCGATGCACGCGTAGCAACCGGTCGCGAGAACTGGCCCCATGGAACGTACGGCACCGTCTGGTAGAACCGCCGTTGGATTTGCTTCGCGACATCCAATCGCTTTGCAGCATCCGGTTCCTTTGCCCACGCGAAGCGCAACGTCTCGATTTCCGCGTCACACGGCCACCCCGGACCTGCATCGTCGCAGCTTGACACGAGAAAGCTGTTCGCCATCGGCGTATCGATGTTAAAACTGAAATCGAGCGTGTGATAGAGATTCCATCCTCCTTGGGCGGGGGCCTCGCGTTTTAACCGCCTGCCCAACAGCGTGCCCCAAGCCATCGCTTGCAGATCAACGTTGACACCGATCTTGCGGAGGCTCTGGGCCGTCACGGTGGTTGCTGCATCCATGTCGGGGATATCCGTCGGATGCAAGACAACGAGCTTCTCACCATTGTAGCCCGCCTCCTCGAGCAATGAGCGCGCGAGCTTCGCGTTTGGCGTGAGATAGTCAGACGCACCGACGTCAGTTTCGAGCGGCGTGCCACAGAGGAATATCGCGCCACAATGCTGATAATACATGTCGCGGGGCACCCCCAACGTCTGCATATACTGGTTCTGATCAACCAGATGCAGCAGTGCCTGGCGAGCCTTCGGGTTATTGAACGGAGGATGCAAGCTGTTCGGTCGAATCCAGCCTTGAGCGCCCCAGGGATCGACCTTCACCAACTTCAGATCCCTGCGTTCTTGGACGATCCCCACGAGGTCCAGCGGCGGGTATTCGAAATAGTCGATTTCCCCCGTCTGGAGCGCGGAGAGCGCCACATTCGGATCCGGGAACGAGACCCATTCCACGCGTTGGATTTTCGGGATTTTTGCGCCCGAGAGGAAATCAGGAGGCTCGGACCGGGAGACCCAGTGCGGGTTACGCACATAGACCGACTTGCTGCCTGGCACCCACTCATCTTGCTTGAAGATGTAGGGGCCGGAGCCGGTTGCATCCTTGATCGCAACGTCTGGACTAGCACTTGCGATGCGCGCGGGCATGATGAACGGAGCGTAGGTGCCTGGCTTGCCGAGCGCTTCCAGCACCATGCCGAACGGCTTGGTTAACTTGAGCTGAAAGCGATCGTCCTCGATCGCGGTCAGCTCGCTCGCCTCCATCAGCATTCGCCCCAAGCCATCCTTCTTGCCCCACCGCTGAAGCGAAGCGATGACGTCGCGAGACGTTACGGGTGCGCCGTCATGAAATCTCAGACTTGGACGCAATTTGAATACAAAGGTCTTTCCGTCCTCAGTGACGGTGTATGTATCGACCATCTGAGGCCGGGGTACGCGTTTTGAGTCCAGGCTAAACAGGGTGTCGTACACCATATAGCCATGCATCTGGGTGTTGCGTGCGATGGTGACGATCGGGTCGATTATTCGCAGAGGCGAATGAATAACCACGCGCAGCACGTCGTCAGCAGCGCGCGCTAGGCGGACGCCTTTGAAAACTGAAGATGCAACTCCGAGAGTCGCCGTTGCAAGAAGGCGCCGCCGCGTTACGGTCATTATGGTCCCCTCTCCAGAATGAGGCGCAATCTGCAACTATCCGGGCTGCCGGGATTTCAACCCTACAGGCTCGACTGTCCCCGTCGGGGTGCACAGAGCCGTCCGCAGATATTGCGCGCGAAGCCAGCTCGATCTCGCGATCAGCGCAAACGCAGCCGACCTTGCGAGGCCCGGCCATGTGGTTAACGCGCTGTAGAATGTGGAGAGACGCTGGGTATGATCCGTCAGTGGCCGCTCTCTTCTTTCCCAGAGATTCAATGCATCCGGAACGTTGGACTCCTCATCGAGCGCAACCGCGAGACCGAGCGCGTTCATCATCGCGCACGCCCCTCCTTGACCGAGATTGGGCGCCATCGCATGCGCGGCGTCGCCAAGAATAGCAACGCGCCCCCGAGACCAATGTGGAAGCTTGACGACCTGGAACCGATCCCATCGCGCGTCACCGTCGAGCCTGTCGATGAGCCCCTCGAGGCACGGGAAGGACGCCTTCCAGAGGCCCTTATCGATCGGGATCGATTTTGCTGCATAGTCTCGATCCAATGTCGTGAGCGCGACATAAAGCTCAGTTTCGCTACATGCTGCGACTAGTACACGCCGGTGACCCGACCAATATTCGATATTCTTCGCGCCGTCCGGCGACGCGACTTCGGCGGGAGTTCTGGGGATCATGATGCGAATGGCGCCATCAGCGAGCCATTTTCGGTGGCAAGGCACTCCAAGCCTGTCGCGCATTCGCGAATGCACGCCGTCAGCGGCGATTACGAGATCGGCCTTGATCGTAGCTCCGGTCGCAAGAGTGATAGCGCCACGCTTATCGACGGAGACCACCTCGGAGCTTGTGACGATTTCTGCGCCGGCACGCTCGGCAGCATTTGCCAATGCGGCCAAGACCTGCTCGCGGGTGACCTCGTACATCCGGGTCGCATATCTGACATTGGACGTCGTTCGACCTTGGGCGTCCCGAGTCTCACGCTCCAAGCCGCGACGCGCCTGACGGATGGCATCCTCTTCGGCTCCGATCGCTTTGAGCACCCGGAGTCCATTCTCGAAAATCGATAGCCCGGAACCGACGGCACGCATTTCAGCAGCCCGCTCATGAACACGGACGGTCCAACCGCGCGCACATAGCGCGGCGGCTGCCGTAAGGCCGGCAAGGCCCGCCCCCACAATTTCAGCGTGTCTGACTGACATTGCGGCACCTCTTGGAGAGCGAATTAGCAGGACCTCGTTCCAGGATACAACGAAGACACACCGACCGGCTCGAGTCTTCGTACGACGGGCGATACGGACCTATCGTCCGGCTGTCAGAGTCTGCGGCAACCCCAGAGCGGCAACCGATGAGGGCCCCATCGTTGCAGCAAGACGCAGCTAAGCCACCTTTTCGCACCGAGTCTCCTAACCCTTGAAATTTGTCATTGCATATGTGTTTGCACATTATAGTATCGATAACGCGATTGCAACAGTATTCTGATCAGCCCCCGCACACTGCATCCACCGGAACTCACAGCGTGCTTTGAAACTGATGACGGAGCAGATGTTGAAGAGAGCCGAAATTGCCGGAGCCGGGATCGCCGGCCTTACCGTTGCGATTGCTTTGGCGCAGCGCGGATGGAGAGTTCGTATTCACGAACGCAGCGCGACGCTCCGTGAAAGCGGCGCCGGCATTTACATCTGGGAAAATGGCCTGCGGGTTCTTGAGGCATTGGATGCGTATGACAAGGCGCTCGACGGCTGCCATCGCGGGTTTATGCGCGAGACCCGAAACGACAAGAATCAAGTCGTCGCGAGTACACGATGGGGCGGAAGTTCCGGACTTCGAGTGGTCTCGATCGTCCGTCAACAGTTGCTGACGGCGTTATTGCGCGCCGCGACGAGCGCTGGCGCGAAGGTGCTGTTCGGCTCGGAGGTGATCGGCGCCACGCACGACGGTACCGCCTTGCTCGCAGGCGGAGATCGAGCCGAAGCAGACCTCGTGATTGCCGCCGACGGCGTCAACTCGAGGATTCGCGACCAGTCTGGCCTGCTGAAGGCTCGCAGGAGGTTAGCTGATGGCGCAATTCGTCTGATGATTGAGCGTACACCGCTGGAGCGCGAGACCGAGGCGGGAAAGAAATACGTCGAATATTGGTCGGGCACGCGAAGGGTGCTCTACACGCCATGCAGTGAGACCAAGCTCTACCTTGCGTTGACGGCGCTCGCTACGGATGAAGCAGCCAAGACTATCCCGCTTCGCAAAGATGTCTGGAAGGGTTCTTTCCCCCACCTTGCGGCCTTGTTCGACCGAGTAGGCGCTGAAGGTCGGTGGGATCAGTTTGAAGCCGTGAAACTTCGGCGATGGTCACGCGGGCGTGTCGCCATCATCGGTGATGCTGCCCATGCCCAAGCACCGAATCTCGGGCAAGGCGGTGGCTGCGCGATGATGAGCGCGCTTGGACTAGCGGTCGCCTTGCAGGAAAGTTCGACTATTGAGCAGGGCTTAATGCTCTGGGAGCGACGCGAACGAGCGTTGATCGACAGGACCCAGACAATTTCGTCCCTTTACAGCCGCATAACAACATTTCCGCCAATTGTGCGGGATGCTGCACTGTCGCTCGCTGGCCGATCGTCCTGGCTGGTGGCCCAGCGCATGAGAGCTGCCAATCATCGCCCAACTGGAACCTATTGAGCATGTCATTTGATGATCTTCCTGAGCTCCCTCCCCTCATTCATCCCGCAGCCAAAGGATACGCCGAACGCTGCATGGCGTGGACGAGGGAAGTACAGGCCCGCGAACGGGTCACGGTCGACGTAGCCTATGGCAAAGACTATTGGCAAAAGTTGGATGTATATACGCCTGCGAACGCAAAAGGCGCGAAGCTGCCCGTTGTTGTTTTCTTTCATGGCGGTGCATGGACGAACGGCACCAAGGAGTGGATGGGCTTCATGGCACCTCCCGCGCTGGCGTATCCGGCGATCTTCGTTACTGCGAACTACCGTCTCGCGCCGGCATGCCGGTTTCCTGGCCCGTTCGAGGATTGTTGCGATGCTGTGGCCTGGGTGTACAGGAGTATCGGCGAATACGGCGGCGACCCGGAACGGATATTCGTCGGAGGTCATTCCGCCGGAGGCCATCTGGCGGCCTTGACCGCACTGCGTCACGATCGCCTCGCGGCCCGCGACCTTCCTCCGGCTGTGATCAAAGGTTGTTTGCCGATCAGCGGGTCGTTTGATCTGCGTATCCCCGGTTCAACAACCGATAGATCGGAGACGCGTATGAGCGAACTCTTCCTTTCCAATTCACACGATGCGGAAGCGGCAAGTCCCATTCTCTTTCTTACGCACCAGTCTCCGCCCTTCCTCGTAACATACGGAAGCGACGACTTCCCGAGATTGATTAAGCAAGCGGAGGAGATGGCTGCCAAGATGAAGCAACGGAAAATAGCGTGCACCGTCCTGAGAATCCAAGACGCCGACCATTTTGAGGTCAACGAACGTTGTCGGCATGCTCACGGCGAATGGAATCGCACGGTGCGCGACTGGATGCTCCAGATTGGATGATGCCTCCCCGTATTGGAGATTGCTCCGTGGATCGGACGGCGAGCTTGTTGGTTCGCCTGTCCTGTTTCTGATCGGCCTCTTGCCAGCCCAAAGAAGCCCCTAGCTCTGGGCTCTCCCACAGCAATCCGGTTGAGCTAGCGGACAGCGAGCAACTTGATAGGACAAGCGGGTCCAGATCGACGCTTCGCACGCGTTAATAGCCCTCTCATTGACCGCCTAAAAGGGGGGCGGTACGAGAGGGCCTTTTTGCAATCGCACTCAAGGACCGAACAGAGCCAGGTAACTTGATTTTCAGCAACGCGTTACACGTGTGACGCCTTCCGCATCAGCTTGAAGGACGCTCCCAAAATCTTGGAACATTTCCGGTCGACGGCCAGACTTGCGGAAAGAGATCGCAGCCGAAACGGTCTCCGTGGCGGATTCCGGGATCCCAGATTGGCTTGGGTCCGACACTGCGCACAGCGTATTTGGCATCGTCACCGGCGTATCGAAACGCGATCGCCCGTCGTCGCCGGTCAGACGAGGAATTTCCTGGCGCGCCATGAAGCACCAGCAGGTTATGGAAGAGAGCATCACCAGGTTCAAGATCAAAATGCACGATATCATAGTCCGCCCTATTTGCCTCGATATCTGGCATTGGGGCGAATTCGTCCGTGTTCTCATTCTCGCCGGTCGTGAAGCCAACGGGACGGTACCAAATCCCCGCACGATGCGAACCGCGAACGTATTCAAGAGCACCGCTCTCCAGCGTCACTCGGTCAAGGGGTATCCATACCGAGCACACTTGCGTTCCGTCATACCAGCCATACGGCTGATCTTGATGCCACGGCGTCGGATCAGGGGTATTCTGCTCTTTGGCAAACATGACGTCGGCCATCAGATGAGACACGCTTGAGCGCATCAATTGCGCCGTTATGGACGGAATTGCGGAATCCGCCTGCAGCTTCCAGAACGCCTGGTTACGCGTCCACATAAACGTGTCGTAGGCGAATTTGCCAGCGCGAGCCTGTGGCCCAGGGTGCGCAAGTACGTCTTCCATGGCGTCTTCTAGTTCAGCAATCCGGCTGGGATCAAGCACCCCTCTCAAACAGACGACACCATCCGCTTCATAGCGCTCGATATCCGAGACGCTAACCTCGTAGTAGTTCGCAGATTTCATGACCATCCTCCACAATAAACCTTGCTTATGCATTTGCGCCCACGAGCGGCTTGCTCGACCCGCTCGTACTTAGCTGCTCACAATGACAACCGGCGATCGTAGGATATCAAGCCAACCCCACCCATCCACTCCTTAACCGCCTCGTAGACAATAGTGCGGCTTGGAGCTCCGTTGAGCGCGCCCATCATCATCACCCACATTGCGATCTCGTGGCCACCATTGCCGCCATCCCTCTCGATTTCCTCATAGGTCATTTCGAGGAGCGACTTCTTGTCGCCGCGTTCGAACGCGGCCAGAACTTCCTTGTCCCACTCGACATTGATCAGGTTGCGCCCGGACGCAGCCATCTCGGCTTCGCGTTTGTGAATGAGGTCTCGTACGCCCGGATCCAGCTCACGACCACCCGGTCCAACCCGCTGCACCTTAAGCATTCGCCGATTGAGCTCATCATCCTCTGGGCCGTCCTCTTTGGCGAACGGCGGCCAGTGCGAGATGCCGCCACTAGCGATCAAGGCGACGCGCTCCGGCCGACGCGCGATCACTCGACCGATCACTTCTCCCAAGGCATAGCATCGGGCCATGCTCGGGAGTGGCGGTGCGAGACAGTTGGTGAAAATCGGAACGATTGGGAGATCGCGCTCCGGACGCAGGAATTTGAAAGGCATCAGCATGTTGTGGACGAGCTCCACCGAGCCGGAGCGATACAGGTCAAATCCGCTATTCACAGCCTCGCGATAGATATCAGCCGCATAGTCCGCGTTTCCCGCGATACGTCCGCGCTTCATTTGGAGCCAGTTTTCGGCACTGGCGGGCGGGCCCCAATGATCATCGGCGATGCCGATTGAAAACGTCGGCATGTTGTCCAGACCGAACATGTCGAAATGATCGTTGATCAACCCGATCACAAGTTCGGGACGCGCCTCGTCGAGGATTGCCCGCGCTTCGGCGAATCCCGCCATTAAACGCTCGACTTGCTCCTTAGGAGGATCTTCCAGCCCATTTCCAAGGCCCGGCGTATGGGTCATGGCAAATGCAGCTACAGCTCGTCCCGAAGGTTGATTGCGCTCCATAATGTCCCTCTTCAATAAAGGCCTAGGCGAGTTGCCGACGAAAATCGCTAGGCACCACCCGAAAGGCACATGCAGGGTGCCTTTACATGTATTTACATATGCTGTTGCAATTTCGCTGTCAATAGTTTTTACCTGGAGGCGGGGAACCTTGTCGGAGCGCCCTCCGCATTGGTTTTGCGGGCTTGTTCCCCCAGGAAACGATTTGCGCTTCTGCTCCTCGCAAGAAAAAGGTGCGGCTCTTTCGATGATAAACATATGTACATTCGTACTAAACACTTCATCCCACTGGGAGTTACCCCATGAGCCGCAATCACGCCGCCGCGGCCGAGCCGGAAGGCCGCACCCAAGAACCGCGGAGCATGCGCGGGTACCTGCCGCACTATCTCAGCCGCCTCATGAACATTCTCAATCTGCGGCTCCTCGAACACTTGCGGCCTCTCGACCTCACGGTGCAACAATTCCGAATCATGCAAATGCTCGACGCGCGAAAATCGGCGAGCGTCGGTGAGATCTCGCGCGACACAGTCATTGAGCAATCTGTGGTCAGCCGTATCGTCGGCCAGTTAGAAAACCGCGGCTACGCTTCGCGAGCCAAACGCGCTGACAATGCGCGTATCGTTGATGTACGCCTAACGCACGAGGGGCAAAAGATCTACGGAGGGATACCGCCGCTCTCTATGGCCATAGTTGACGATGCGACGGGCGTCCTGAGCACCGCAGAAAAGGTCCTTCTTGAGGAATTCCTGGAGCGCATCTTTGATCACCTTGCAACACCTCGGTACCCCTGGCTTGATTCAAAGCGGTAATCTTTGCGTTCAAAGCGAGCAGGTTCGTTCGACGTCGCGGATTACACACGAGGCAACGATTCGTCGAGCTTGACGCCGTCGTCACAATTCGATCTGTCATTTCGATGAGAAAGCGGGTGGAATCGACGGCATGCGCGAGCTGACTTCGCGCTTCGGTCACTTCGTGGTTGACGTCAATCCCTGAAATCCGGACCGAATCCGTTGCCGTCACAGCCAAATTTTCCAGGCATGCTCATCGATCGTCTTCCTAAACTCTACTAACGCCCCGGTCGCCCTCCGCTTCCGGACATCGAACAAGTGAACGCAAACTGCTTTCCACATATGGCCTCAGATCGTCGCAACGGTTTTCATTGCGCCATCAAGAGCGACTCCGCTTTCGTCAAGGAGAGCGGCCTGACGCAAACGCCTAAGCCAGGCCGCTCCATCCTCGCGGTCGACCAGCATCGGCAGTGCGGACATAACCGTGTCGAACTTCGAATGCCCCCGCGCATACGTGTCCGAATACCCTTTAATCAGCCGGCGGCAGCACAGCACCTCGACGGCGAGATCGTAATTCTTCGCCAGGATATCCGACGCCGACCCAAGCCACGCCTCACGATGACTCGTCTCCTGTTGGTATCGAAGCGTCCCCCGACGCCACCTGCGCATTCCGGAAACGATGTACAGGCCCGTGAACCAGAAGAGAGTACCGGTCCGAACGCGCCGACCTCTATTGACCAGCGCGTCGAGTCGGGTGAACAGCCGCGGTCGCGCTTCTATCCAACGACCGAGCCGCCTCGGTAACGCTCCGCACACTTCCTCCATGCGAGGGTGCATGTACTCGGTCGTGTAGACAATCTGGTCCTTCTTCGCGCCAACCTCTTTGCGCACCCTTTCGAAACGCGAAGCTCTGACTTTGATCTCGGCGACGCGGATGACGTCGTCAAACGCCATAGCCACCGCGGTGTATTTCGCCGCCTGCAGCGTGAATGCATAGCCCTTCGCTTCGCCGCCGCTCTCGCGATCGCGCGCATACAGTGCTTCGATCCGGTCGAGATACTCACCTGCGTAGGCCGGATCTTGAAACTCGGTAAGCCTTTTGACGCCGGCGAAGAGAAAGCCGTGAACGGCTTCGGGAAATTCCCGAATGCGGTTCGCTAGACGATCGAGGACCGGGTGCCCGGCTCGTTCGGGCAACTCGTCGAAACGCTTGACCGGCGCCGCCCTTACCTCGTCCCTGGGTCTGTGTCGTGTGCGCTCGTGCGCGGCGTTGAAGGCGCTGATACTGGCATCAGCGCCCTTCCCTCCTGCGAGGATCGCTGCTTCGAATGCCGCTTTTGCGAAGGGTAGCACGTCGGCAGCCGCGAGCGCACCAAACAGAGCGGCCGAGATCACGCTCCCGCTGCTGAGCGCGAGCGACTCCATATCGAACGCAATCGTTCTTTTGGCGGCGAAATCCGTCGCATCGACCACCACCTCGAGATCGCCGATGCCGTCACCTGGCTGCTCCTTCTCGCCGACGGCGAAGGAACGGTGCGTCGACGCGATCAGAACTGTCTTGTCGGGAGCGACAAGGCCCCGCATCACGGAACGGCCAGCCTCCATGAATTCTGCCGCGATTACTACGTCGACGTCGCCCGGCGTTGGCATTAGCGACAATATCGGCTGCGCCCCGTCGCGGGCCTGCAACATCTCGACATAGTAGAGGGTTGCGCCGGTGCGCTGGGCGACACCGGGAACGGACGTCGACTGCGCCACCCAGCCCTGCGACTCCGCCAGCGCCACGATCCAGTCGGCCAACACGCCCCCGCCCTGGCCACCCATCGCGAGGATGGCGATGCTGACGGGCCTCACCGTCGAGAGGCGGCTGGAAATGGCCATTTTCGCGTCGATCTTCGCCTCCTCAGTCCACAAAGACGATCCGGCCGCCACGGCGGCGGCCCTGCATCCACCCGATCACCGCGCTGCGGATCCGATACAAGAAGCGGTCCCAACCGGTCGGGTTGTGAATGATGTCGGCGCGGTAAAACGAAGGGCAGAGAACCGCGGCTTCGGAAACCTCGCCGCAGTTTCCGCAACCCACGCAGCTATTGTCGATCGCCGCCACCGGATCGTCCCTCAATGGATCCTCAGTATGCTTGACCGAAAGGGACGGGCATCCGGATAGTCTGATGCAGGCGTGATCGCCAGTGCAGACCTCCTCGTCCACGCCGAAGCGCTCCTTCACCATCCGCCTTCCTGCCTTGACGTCGATGGCGAACTGAGGCTTCACGCGGCGCTGCTTGTTCAGCATGCACTCCGACGACGCTACGATGATCTTGGGGCCCTTTTCCTTCGTCGTAAGCGCCTCGCGCAGCGTGGCCCGCATCTTAACGACATCGTAGGTCCAATCGATTTGGCGCACCCACGTCGCGCCAATCCCGCGGACGGCGTTGACGATTGAGTTGTTGGTCTTCCGGCGGGAGTTGAGGGCGCGGGACGACAGGAGGTCCTGCCCTCCGGTTGCTGCAGAATAATAGTTGTCGACAACAAGGATGACGCCGTCATGCTTGTTGAAAACGGCGTTGCCGACCGAACTCGCGAGGCCGTTGTGCCAGAAGCCGCCGTCACCCATCACGGAGATGGAACGTTTTCCGGCGTCGACGTTGAAAGCAGACGCGGAAGCTGGACCCAGACCGTAGCCCATGGTCGTGCTGCCGATGTTGAACGGCGGCAGGATCGAGAAGAGATGGCAGCCGATGTCGGCGGACACGTGATGTTCGCCGAGTTCCTTCTCGACGAGTTTCATCGCAGCGAAGATCGGTCGCTCTGGACACCCGATGCAGAAGCCCGCAGGGCGCGCCGGCACCACATCCGCGAGTGCCCTCACCCTTGGATCGGCGAGGACCGGGGTCGCATCGGGAAGCGGCGGGCGGTTTCTGAGAAGAAGGGGTTGGTAGGATTCGAGAAAGGCGTTGATGCCATTCATGAGGACGGGCGGGGTGTATTCGCCGCCCATCGGCAACACACCCTTCCCTGTCACCATGGTCTGGATGTCGCGGCGCCGAAGTATCGTATTCAGTGACTGCTCGATGTATTCCGGCGCGCCCTCCTCGATTATGAGGACGGCTTTCTTATTTGCACAGAACTCCGCCATCTGATCGTCGATCAACGGGTAGGCGACGTTAAGGACACAGAGGGGGATAACCGAGTTGCCGTAGACGTCAGCAAGACCGAGTTGCTGGAGGGCCCGCATGACGCCGTTGTACACGCCGCCGACCATAATGATGCCCACTTCGCCATCTGAGGGCCCGAAGAATTCGTTGAGCCTCCGGCTCTTGATGAACTCGACCGCCGCAGGCCAACGCTTCTCATGTTTTTGCTTCTCGTGATGAAAAGACGCAGGAGGCAGCACAATACGATTAACGTCCCGAACTGGATTCTCGAGCGCTTGCTTGAGCGTATAGGCAGGTCGCTTGTTGTTCTTTGCCGTGAACTGGCCATGCACATGGCAACTGCGGATACCGACCTGCAACATGACCGGTGTGTTGGACGCTTCAGAAAGCTCGAAGCCGACTTCAACGGCCTCAACGATCGAGGGAAGATTGGGGCGCGGATTGAGGAGCCATATCTGCGATTTCATCGCAAAAGCATAGCTGCGCTCCTGCATGATCGACGAGCCTTCGCCGTAGTCCTCGCCGATGATGACGAGGGCGCCACCCGTAACGCCCCCCGAAGAGAGATTCGACAGCGCATCAGAAGCGACATTTGTGCCGGCAGTCGATTTCCAGGTGACGGCCCCTCGCAAAGGATACATAACCGAGGCCGACAACATCGCGGCGGCTGCGGCCTCTGACGCCGACGATTCGAAATGGACGCCGAGATCTTCCATGACGTCCTTCGCATCGACTAAAACGTCCATCAGATGCGAGATCGGCGAACCTTGGTATCCGCCAACGTAGGATACTCCAGACTGCAGCAGTGCTTTGCTGATCGCGAGAATACCTTCGCCCCTAAAGATATGCCCGTCTCCGAGCCTCAAATCCTCGACCTCTCTGGCAAACGACCGCTCAGCCATTTAAGTCCCTCGCACTGCGTCGTGGATCTCGCTACATGTAAAATCATATGTATTTCTTACAACCTGTCAACGAAAATGAGCTTCTATGGACAAAAGCAAGTTCTTGGCACTTCTGGGGCGCTCTAATCGAATGAATTTGCATGTTTTTGTGTGTTTCGATTGCGCCAAGAGATACCAATCCGAGAGCCTTCTCGCGCGAGCAGATCGGCAGGGTGAGTTGTGGGCGCGATTTCAATAAACGGCCCCACTAAAAGTGGTCGGTGAGCGCCTCCAAGAAAGTAGATATCCCGTGAACGACCGAGTGCCGACCCTCATTTCAATCTTTGAATGATCAAAGGTTGTCAAAGGGACCGTCCGTCTGGAGACGGTACCTGTGCCGATAGAGAATTGCGGAAGGAGCAGGCATGAACGACGGCGGAAATGCCGCCGATAACGATCCGCACGAGATTCGCTCGGCGAGATCGGGCTACGGCACGTCGCGCCCTATCTGATGAATCGGATCATGGGAGGCTACAAATCCCTCCTACGTGACGATCTTGAAGCTCGGGCCGACGACCGCGCATCGCGCGTTTGGATAACCGATGAGGGCCGGGCAGTATTCGACCGTATCTGGCTTACGATACGCAGGACCTACGAAAGGATGTTCGCAGGCATCGACGCAGCCGCGCACGCCGCTTTCGTGACAACGCCGATCTCCTTCAGCGCCGACAAGCCTTCCGATCGAGGACATACCAAATCATGGTCGTGACTTACTCTGGTGCCGCTCCAGGCTTCTTCAGAACCGCAACGATGCCTTCCAGCGTCCGCAGGAACTGACCCCGCTCGTCATGCCGTTTGAACTTGCATTGATAGCTCAAGCCGATTTGTCGGCCCACGAAGATAGACCCGCCGCGGGCCTTTGTGCCGTTCGCGCAGCCCATCGGCGCCGACCGGCCTTTCGAACGTAGAGCTTGTATAGTCCCCGACCGAGTAGCGCGACGAGCCATGGTTTGGGTTCGCGCCCTTCTCGCGTCGAGCCACCTGCTATGGAATGCCTTTCACCGAGGTGGAGAGAGGTTTCACCACCAATTGGCCCCAGCCCCACCAGCCAGGGCAGTGCTTAACTGTAATGCCCCATAGTTTTCGATGAAAACATATGTATATTCCTATACCCGAACAATGGTTTGTTGAATTGGAGTAGGCTGATGAGCCGCATCCGCAAACGCACTGCTGACTTGAGCGAAAATATGCAGGAGCCGCCGAGTATGCGCGGCTACCTGCCTCATTATCTGAGCCGCCTCATAAACATTCTTAATCTGAGGCTTCTTGAGCACCTGCGGCCTCTCGATCTCACAGTGCAACAATTTCGGATCATGCAAATGCTAGATGCCCGAAAATCGGCGAGCGTAGGTGAAATCTCACGCGACACCGTCATCGAGCAATCCGTGGTCAGCCGCATTGTCGACCAATTGGAAAATAGGGGCTACGCGTTGCGAACAAAACGCCCCGACAATGCACGCATCGTCGACGTGCGCCTCACACGCGAGGGGCAAAAGATCTACGACAGCCTGCCACCTCTCTTTCTGGCCATCGTTGACGATGCGATGAGCGTCCTGAGTTCCGCAGAAAAACAACTTCTCGCGGAGCTTCTGAAACGTATCTTCGATCACGTCGTGACTCCTCGATACCCATGGCTCGAAGGGGCCTCGAAAACGTTGCGCACGACGAGGTAACACGTATCCATCGCCTGCGCCCCGTCCAAGTGTGCGGTTGAACTGTGGCACGCCAATGATGGTTGCGTCTAACAACGGTCGACTAAGAAAGTCGGTATCGATGACTGATGCTGCCGCCCGGCCTGTCGTTCAACGCAGTGAGTGCCAAGGCGCTCGATGCAGCGAAGACGGCGCACCCGCCACGAGATCGGTAACGACGCGCGATACGAGGACTTCGCCAGCCTGTGATTGTGACATCTCGTGAGCTGCCGCATGCACTGCGATGCCACTGATCCTGGCCTATGGCGCAGGCCGAGGTTATGATAAAAGCGATTGGAGACCCAATTGGTGTTGCTCGCTCCAACTAGAGTGTCGAAAGATGGGTCGACCGGCAACTGACTTCATCGCAACGGAAGCGCGTTTTGGCGCCCAGAATTACGATCCGCTAGGCGTTGTTCTGTCGCGCGGCGAAGGCGTCTGGGTGTGGGATACGCAAGGCAACCGTTATCTCGATTGCCTCTCAGCCTATTCGGCGGTGAACCAGGGGCACTGCCATCCGAAGATTCTGGCCGCGATAGTGGAACAGGCGGGCAAGCTGACTTTGACTTCCCGCGCATTCCACAACGACCAACTGGCCTCCTTCTACGAACAGATCGCAGAGCTCACCGGTTCCCACAAGATACTGCCCATGAATAGCGGTGCCGAGGCGGTGGAGAGCGCGATCAAGGCCGTGCGCAAATGGGGATACGAAGTGAAGGGCGTGCCGGATGGGCAAGCCGAGATCATCGTTTGCGCTGACAACTTCCACGGACGCACCCTCGGTATCATCGGCTTCAGCACCGACACGGCCGCACGTGAGCATTTCGGACCATTCGCGCCGGGCTTCAAGATCATACCCTTCGGCGACGCCAAGGCGTTGGAGGAGGCGATAACGCCGAGCACGGTCGGCTTCCTCGTCGAGCCAATCCAGGGAGAAGCTGGCGTCATCCTCCCGTCGCCCGGCTATTTCAAAAGGGTACGCGAGCTCTGCACCGCGCACGACGTGATGCTGATCCTCGATGAGATCCAAACCGGACTCGGCCGTACCGGCAAGTTGCTCGCTGAGCAACACGATGGCATCGAGGCAGATGTCACGCTACTCGGCAAAGCGTTATCCGGGGGCTTTTATCCGGTGTCCGCCGTCCTTTCTAATAACGAAGTGCTGGGCACCCTGAAACCCGGTCAGCATGGCTCAACCTTTGGCGGCAACCCGCTCGCCTGCGCGGTGGCGCGGGCAGCTTTGCGCGCGCTTGTCGAGGAAGGAATGATTGAGAACGCCGCCGTCCAGGGTGCGCGGTTTCTCGATGGCCTCAGGAGCATCCGCGCCAACACGATCCGCGAGGTGCGCGGACGCGGGCTAATGCTGGCAGTCGAACTTTACCCAGAAGCAGGCGCTGCACGTCGTTACTGTGAGGCCCTGCAGGGGAGGGGCATCCTTGCCAAGGACACACATGGACACACGATCCGCATTGCCCCGCCCCTTGTGATCACCAACGATCAAGTTGATTGGGCGCTGGAGAGAATTGGTGCCACCTTGAGACAGGATTTCTCATGATGGACGATGCTTCGCAGTTCAGCGGGGGATCATTGTTGCCAGCGTAGGCTTGACGGTTGCTCACCCCCACCCGCGGGAGAGCATTCTACCTTTTCGATTTTCAAATATTTGTCGATAGCTTGATTGCGCTATCATCGGTAGACGGCTCGAACACGACAACAGGAGACATTAGATGTTCATCGCAATGAACCGCTTCAAAGTGATCAAGGGGTCGGAAGCTGCTTTCGAGAACGTCTGGTTGTCGCGCGACAGCCATCTCGACAAAGTGCCGGGCTTTGTGGAGTTCCACCTTCTCAAAGGTCCTGAAGCAGAGGACCACACGCTGTATGCGTCACATACGGTGTGGAAGAACCGCGCCACCTTTGAAGCATGGACAAAGTCCGACGCTTTCCGCGCGGCGCATCACAAAGCCGGCGATAACAAGCCGCTCTATCTTGAGCACCCGCAGTTCGAGGGGTTCGAGACTATTCAGACGGTGGGAGGCGGCAAAGTCATGGTGGCGTGAAGCCCACGTTAATGAAGTGTGAATGTCTTATGCGACGTAGTTCAGCTTGTTCGCGCGGGATCCCGCTATTCGCCTATCAGCGGACATTCGCCGACATGGTGTTATTGCGTCGCAAATAGCAACGTTGCGCTATGCTGAAACACTTGCTCATCAATGTTATTGGTCACGCTTCCGGGATGTCAAAACGATCACGCACGATCACACGAGCGTGGCGGTGCTTGCCGATGGTCGGACGCGATATTAGGTTCTCGCAGAAATGCGGCGGAACCGGACGACCTAAGCCGGCAGTCGCAAGAACGAGGTCGGTGGTGTAACGCCCGCCGGCCTTTTCTCGTTGGCCCGCATTCCAACCTAGTCCCAATCCCCACGGGCTCCCCCAGAGCCCGCGCCGAAGGCCCTTCCGCTTTGTTCGGCAGCTTCACAGCTACTATGACAGAGTCAGACTTCTCGGGCCCCTTCATCATCGGCTACGGCTCCTCACCTTCCCGACGCGGGCCGGTACCGGCAAACACCGTTCCGGTCAGACCAGAGATCTCCCAGCTTCCGATGCGATCCTTTTGCACGTGATGTGGCCTTGGACCCCGGCAGAGCGTCAGCACCTCGCATAACGGTGCCGTACATGTTGCCTTCGAGCGAATAGAAACCCTCGGCCCCTGCGACATCTGATCTTTCGTGGCTCAATCCCATATCCCACGCAATCACTGCGTACGCTTCGCAGTCACTGTCGCCAGTGACCACGCAACACTCGTTACCAAGCAGGCGCTACCCCTTACTTGGGCCGGACTTTCACCGGCTGGATCGCACCAGCTTGCGGCTGGCGCACTTATTCGATCACCTAGTCGGCGCGCAGCGCGGCAGGAACGATTCCGGTATCGTGAGGCCGAGCGCCTTGGCGGCTTCGAGATTGATAACTAGCTCGAATTTGGTTGGGGTCCCGACCGGGAGTTCGCCTGGGCGCGCACCCCGGAGAATTCTGTCGATCAAAACAGAGGACGGACAATGAAGCGGCCAGGATCGTACACGAAGAAGGTTGCACTTGTCTTGCAAGGCGGGGGCGCCCTCGGAAGCTATCAAGCCGGCGTTTACGAGGCGCTTGCCTCGTCGGACTACAAGCCTGACTGGGTGGCCGGGATCTCGATCGGCGCAATCAATGCCGCTTTGATCGCCGGCAACTCACCTGAAACGCGCGTCGAAAAACTGCGTGAGTTCTGGCGCGCGATCACGACGCCCGCGAGATGGGCCGTACCGATTTCCGGTCTCTTCAATGGCGCGGGTCTGCCCTTCGACCTTGCAAAGCAGATTAGCGCGATGCATGCGCTGCTTCTCGGTCAGACAAACTTCTTCGCACCGCGAAAGCCTGCCGACTGGTGGTTCGGCCGCACGCCGACCAGCTACTACGACACGAACTCGCTCAAATCCACATTGGAGCGGCTGGTGGATTTCGACCGCATCAATTCCAGGGAAATTCGCTTCAGCGTCGGAGCCGTAAACGTCCGGACAGGCAATTTCGTATACTTCGACAATGCGGAGATCGAGATCCGGCCGGAGCACGTCCTTGCGAGCGGCGCGCTGCCGCCGGGCTTTCCCTCCGTGGAAATCGATGGCGAGCACTATTGGGACGGCGGACTGGTATCCAATACGCCGCTCCAACACGTGATCGAGTATTACCCGCGCCGCAGCCATCTCATCTTCCAGGTGGATCTTTTTCCGGCCCGCGGCGCCCTGCCCAGGAATTTGAACGAGGTGGGCGAGCGGGACAAGGACATCCGCTATTCCAGCCGAACGCGGGCGGTTACCGACACATTGCGGCGGCAGCACGATCTGCGCCACAGCATCAACATGCTTTGGGAGAAGCTGCCCGACGATCTGAGGAGCGGCCCGGAAACCGCCTTGCTCGATGAATTCCGCTGCGTGACCACCATGGACATTGTTGAACTGATTTACCGTCCGGAACTCGCGCTAGGACAATCAAAGGACTACGAATTCGACCGCCAGACAATGGAGACACGTTGGGCGCAGGGTCTATCCGATGCTCGTGAAACGTTGATGGCTGCGCCGTGGCTGGAGCCGATGCCGCCGGAGGTGGGAGCGCGCACATTCGACGTTCGCGCGAAGGGTCCGATAGGGGATACCTCGAAGAATTCGTTGAACGAGGCCGGTGGGCAATTGTGACCGCAGCGGCATCGGCGCATGTTCGAACCGCGTCGGGCGACAAGGCATTCGACGAGGCCGCGAGCCGCGGCCTAGCGCTGCCCCTTGGGGATGCCGTCGCCTATGCCGAGAATCAAGTGCGAGAAACGCTCGCAGCGATCAACGAAACGGGTCGATCCAAGCCGTAGACGTTAGTTATACTACAACCAGGTCGAATGTCTGTTGCGGGTCAAACTGAGAAGAACTCAGTGCAAGCATATGTATTCCGCTTTGCCCTCGAACTCGGACATTGCTCGATGCATTCGGCATGTCTCAAAGAGGCCACAAGCGGTCATACGGAAAGTCCAACAAGACGAAGGGAACGGCGCGAATTACCTTGTGCTTGGTTGCCTCTGCCCTGCGATGTGCTAGTACGCGGCCTCTTCAAACAAGGAGCTAACAAGTTGAAAGTTACGAAGGCAAAGAAGAACGGCAAAGCATTGCGTCGCGAATGGACGAAGGCCGACATCAAGGAACTCAAGGCACATTCGAAAGCGAGGACACCGGTCGCCAAAATATCTAAAGAGACAAAACGCACAATTGGTGCGCTACGCCAGAAGGCACTACATCTCGGGATTGGACTCGGGCATCAGCGGTAAACGCCAGCGCGGCGCGGCAGCACTGAGGAAGACAAAACCTGCCGCGCGCCAATTTAAGTTAGTTTCCTAGCCTAGCTCTGTGGATCGCATCTTAGCGGCTCAACCGCGTTAGTGTTTCAGTTGGGTCAAAGGCGGCGTCGCTTTGACCGCGCCTCGGTCATTTCCGCTCTATCCCGATAAGCAGACGTTCTCACTGCCCCTTGGCGTGTCTCTAACGGGCCAATAGCGGACATTGCGTTGTGTTCGAACGCGGCCTAGACCGATCAATCTCACCTTAAGTTGACTGAGAGGAGCGGTTTACTGCCGCTCCGCTACTGGCGTTATTAGGTCCAGGCTCCTCTACTCACTGCTGGTGGAGGAATTTCATATGCGCCATCTAGCAATAGCTCTTCTAATAACGAGCCTCATCACCGCGCCGACGGCGCAAGCCTGCACGGCATTTCGACTTGTCGCCAAAGATGGCGGCGTCGTCTACGGTCGTACGATGGAGTTTGGCTTTGACGTCAAATCGGACGTTGTTGTCGTTCCCGCAGGCACCGAAATTTCGGGCAGCCTGCCGACTGGCGGAAAAGGGATCACCTACAAAACCAAATACGGCATGGTGGGTGCGACGGTCGTTGGGCTGCCGGTGATTGTCGATGGCATCAATGATCAAGGCTTGGCGGTGGGGTTACTATATTTCCCGGGCTATGCCAGCTACCCCGAGGCAATGCCGGAAAACAAATCGCGGGCCATGGCGCCGCATGAATTGGGCAACTGGATTTTAGGAAACTTCGCGACTGTCGATGAAGTTAAGACAGCGCTGAAGGACGTGGTCCTCGTGCCAGTGATGGTCGAGGCCATAAAGCAACCGGCCCCGGTGCATTTCATCGTCTATGACCGCTCAGGCAAGTCGATCGTCATCGAACCGTTGGACAAGACTCTCAAGTCTTTCGACAACCCACTCGGCGTTCTGACCAACTCACCGAACTTCGAATGGCACACCACCAATCTCCGAAACTATTTGAACTTGATGGCTAAGAACGCACCCGCAGTCGACCTCAAAGGCATGAAACTTACGCAGTTCGGTCAGGGTTCCGGCATGTTGGGGCTGCCCGGCGACGCCACACCGCCATCGCGATTTGTGCGCGCTGTCGCTTACTCGCAGAGCGCTATTCCCGCAGAAACAAACAAGGATGCGGTGCTGAAGGCGTTTCACATTCTGAATGCATTCGACATTCCCGTTGGCGTGGTACGGGAGGAACATGAAGGTGAACTTCATACCGACTATACAGTGTGGTCGAGCGTGGCCGACCTTAAGGATCTGACCTGGTCGTTCAAAACATACAACGATCAGTCAATTCGCACGATTGATCTGCGGCAGGCACTTGACGCGGCTAAGGGTCAAGTTCGCCATATTGCTATGGACTCTAAGCAACCAATCGAGAACATTTCCACACGCTTCAAGTGACCCCGCGTGGGTGGGACCGACTCGCTCAATGTCTGCTTTGGGTCATGAGCGGACATTGGCCGATGCTCAAGCGACGTCTGCTCCGCCTCCGAGAGCGGACATTCCATAATTCCGCGAAAAAGGAGCCGCCGCGTTTTCTAGTCGTTACGAAGTTGTTATCGAAATCTAGATAACCCGAAGACACACGCCGCCTCAGGCAAGATGGTGGACCTTCTGAAGACCGTAAACCGGTGTGGGAATGTGTTCCATTCGCGCCTTCAACTGGAGGGACAGAAACTGCGAATAGTGGCGCGACTGGTGCAGGTTACCGCCATGAAACCAAAGCCCCTCCTGCTGCGTCGGCTTCCACATGTTTCGCTGCTCACCTTCCCATGGGCCGGGATCTTTGGTCGTATTCGAGCCTAGTCCCCAGACCTTGCCCACCTTGTCGGCGACCTCTCTGGAGATCAGGTCCGCGGCCCAGCCGTTCATCGAACCGTAGCCTGTGGCGTAAACGACGAGATCGGCCGGCAGCTCGGCCCCATCGCTCAAGATGACGGAATGTTCCGTGAGCTTTTTGACATCGACGCCGCTCTTTAGCTTGATGCTGCCATTGGCTACCAATTCCGAAGCACCGACGTCGATGTAGTATCCGGATCCACGCCGCAGGTATTTCATGAACAAACCGGAATCGTCGTCACCATAATCGAGCAGGAAGCCTGCCTTCTCGAGGCGTTTGTAGTAATCGGCATCGCGTTCCCTGATCGCGTTATAAACCGGGATCTGGAACTCGTGCAGAATCTTGTAAGGCAGTGAAGCAAAGATCAGGTCGGCTTTGGCCGTCGTCATTCCAGACTGGACCGCCTGTTCGGAGTAAAGCGAGGCCAATCCGAGCTCCATCAGCGAGCCCGACTTTACAACGTGGGTCGTAGAGCGCTGAACCATGGTAACGTCCGCTCCGACTTCCCAAAGCGCGGCACAAATATCATGTGCGGAATTATTCGAGCCGATCACAACGGCTTTCTTGTTCTTGTATTTGTCCGGCCCCGGATGCTGCGACGAATGGTGCTGATCGCCCTTGAAGATGTCCATGCCTTCGAATTTTGGTATATTGGGCTTGGCTGACATTCCCGTCGCAAGTACGAGCTGCTTTGGCTTGAGGACGACTTCCTCGCCGTCGCGCTGCACGATAACGGTCCATTCGCGACTCTTCTCGTCGTAAGACGCCTTCTTGCATTCGGTTGAGCCCCAGTAATTGAGCTCCATCACCTTTGTATACATTTCGAGCCAGTCCCCGATCTTGTCCTTCGGCGAGAAGACCGGCCAGTTCCGGGGAAACGGCAGATAGGGCAGATGATCATACCAAACCGGGTCATGTAGGCAGAGTGACTTGTAACGCTTGCGCCAGCTGTCGCCTGGCCTTTCGTTCTTTTCGACGATGATCGTCGGCACATTGAGCTGGCGCAACCGGGCTCCGAGTGCGATGCCGCCCTGACCGCCACCAACAATGACGCAATAGGGCTGACGCGAGTAGCCGAGTTCAGCAGCTTCCGCCTCGCGTTCTTCCTTCCATGTCTTTCGATTACGTTCGGCGCCGTGTTTTGCCCCCATCGGACGGTCGAAGCCAACTGGCTCTTCGTGCCCCTTGAGTTCGCTCATCGTCGTCAGCAACGTCCAGATCCGGCCGTCCTTCAGTCGCAGATGGCCAAAGCCGCGCGCGACTCCGGTTTCGAATTGTATCCAGCTCTCCGTAATTCCATCCGCTTCAGAGGCGTCCTCACCATCGGCGATTTTCCAGTTCGATGGCTTCGTATCGGCGAGCCGCGCCTTGAGCATATCGCGAACCTGTTCCTTGCCCTCCATCGTCTTGATGTTCCAGGTGAAGGTCACGAGGTCGCGCCAGTAGCAGTCCGTCTGAAAGAGATCGACAGCGTGCTCCAACTCGCCGGCGGAGAGCGCCTTATCGAGCGTCTTGAGCAAATCAGACACTTTTCCGTTCGGGGCTTTGTCGAGCATGATGTCCTCCCTCTTGCCGATGGCCAGAGCCTGCGCTCTTTTTCCTTGTTCCAACGAGCTGAACTGGGCGCCGACGAGGGCGGTGAGCTCCCGCGATGTCATTCAATCGTTCAGGACAAACTGGATTTTAGCACTTTGCTGCGAAGAGGCGAACGAGAAACGACGCTATTGGGCTGAAATGCGGGTTGGGCCCGATGATCCGAATTGGTGTTCAAAGCGAAGAGCCGCCGACTTGAAGCTAGGTTCGCCATACGGACATTCCAAATCCAACATTCCGCGAATTGAACCCTCGGCGCGACGATCGGCGGAAGTCACGATTGCCCGAGCGCGATCACTAACCCTGCGAAGCATCGGCCGCTGCAGCGCGCCTCCCCGATTCACTTGCTCCCTCACCGCTCTCAAAGACCTAAGCGAAGCGGCGTTAATAGACAAAAAAGCTCCCACTGCCCGAAGGCAGCCGGGATTCGAAGCGGAGGAAATCGTGACGGCGAGGTCCCGGCCGCTGCGCATGTCGAACGCCCTTCAATCCCAGGGCGGCGGGCCGCGGAATGCCTCGACGAGGAAGTCCACCATGACGCGCACCCTCGCGCTAACATGACGGCGGCTTGGATAGACAGCCAGCACGTCAATCTCCGACATGCGATAGCCGGGCAGCAGACGAACCAATCGGCCACGCCGTAGATCGTCGCCGATCAGAAATGTCGGCTGCCAGATGATGCCGAGTCCCGCCAGGGCTGCCGCGCGCACGGTGTCGCCATTGTTGGTTTGCAGCGACGTCGACACCGCGACCTTATGGGCCCTGCCCGCATCGTCTATCAACCCCCACTCGTCGCCGGTCGCCGAGTAGGTGTAACCGATGCAAACGTGATGCGTGAGATCCTCGGGCGCTTGCGGAGCACCGTGCCGGGCAATGTAGTCGGGCGATGCGCAAACGACGTTCTGCGACGTTGCCAGCTTGCGGCTGACGAGGCTCGGCGATCCGGCGCGAGAGATGCGGATCGCGAGGTCGTAGCCCTCCTCCACCAGATCCACGACGCGATCGGCAAGGCTAATGTCCAGCTGGATATCCGGATAGTGCGCCAGGAAGCGTGGCCACAGCGGCGCCAGATGCAGGATGCCGAAGCTCACCGGCACGTTGACCCGCAGCCGGCCGCGCGGCTGGAGCGCCGAAGACGAGGTGACCGCCTCTGCTTCGGCGACGTCTTCGAGGATCGAGAGCGCACGATCATAGAGGGTCTTGCCGGTTTCCGTCAGCGACAGTCGGCGCGACGTGCGGTTGAGCAGTCGGACGCCGAGGGCTTCCTCCAGGTCGTTGACGTAGCGAGTCACATTGGCGGGTGAGGTGTCGAGCTTGTCCGCGGCGCGGGTGAAGCCTCCCTGAGCAACCACGGCCACAAACACTTCAAATGCCCGAAGTCGGTCCATAGCTGGCCTCATCATTCATAAAAGATGAATGATCCAACCAGTTTCCGTGCCTTTTTCCAAGTCTTTGGTGGGTCTACCTATTCATGTACGAGCCGCGGTTGTCGCGGCTGAAAGAGGAGGACGACGAATATGACCAAGGGTACGGGACGCCTGCAAGACAAGGTCGCCATTGTTACCGGCGCAAGCTCCGGCATCGGCCGGGCCACGGCGAAGCTGTTTGCGGCCGAAGGCGCCAAGGTTGTCGTCGGCGCACGGCGCGAATCCGAGCTTGCGACTCTCGTGGCCGAGATCAAGGCTGGCGGCGGCACGGCGGTGGCGCTCGCTGGCGACGTGCGCCACGAAGCCTATGCCCAGGCGATCGTCGCGTTAGCCGTCAAGACATTCGGCAGGCTGGACGTCGCTTTCAACAACGCCGGCACCCTGGGCGAGGGTGGGCCTTCGACCAGTGTTTCCGAAGCCGGCTGGAACGATGCCATCGCCATTAATCTCACCGGCTCGTTTCTCGGCGCCAAGCATCAGATCGCCGAGATGGTCAAGCACGGTGGCGGCTCCGTGATCTTCACCTCTACCTTTGTCGGCTACAGTTCCTCGTTCCCCGGCGTCGCCGCTTATGCCGCGAGCAAGTCGGGTCTGATTGGACTGACACAGACGCTGGCTGCGGAATTCGGACCGCAGAATGTCAGGGTCAACGCGATCCTGCCCGGCGCGATCGAGACTGACATGTATCGGGAGATGAACGACACGCCCGACAAGACGGCCTTCATCACCAATCTGCATGCACTGAAGCGCGTGGGGCGACCGGAGGAAGTCGCGCGGTCGGTACTCTATTTGGCATCTGACGACTCTGCATTCGTCAGCGGTACCGCGTCGCTGGTCGATGGCGGCCTTTCCATCACCCGCACCTGAGCAAGTTGCAAAACGTCGTTTTGAGGAGGCTGACATGGGACTGCTGGTCGAAGGTCAATGGCGAGACGTCTGGTACGACACCAGGTCGACCCACGGCCACTTTGTGCGCAAGGATGCAGCATTCCGCAACTGGATAACGGCCGACGGCAGCGCCGGCCCGAGCGGCGTGGGTGGCTTCAAGGCCGAGGCAGGCCGCTACCATCTCTATGTCAGCCTTGCCTGTCCATGGGCGCACCGCACGCTGATCATGCGCTCGCTGAAAGGGCTCGAGGACACGATCTCGATCTCGGTCGTGCACTGGTTGATGCTCGATGACGGCTGGACTTTCGCCGACGGCGCCGGCGTCATACCGGATACAGTCTACCACGCCGGGTTGATGCGCGAGATCTACACCGCCGCGGATCCCTACTATACCGGTCGCGTCACCGTTCCCGTGTTGTGGGACAAGCACACCCGAACCATCGTCAACAACGAATCCTCCGAGATCATCCGCATGCTGAACTCGGCGTTCGACGCGATCGGGGCAAGGTCCGACTATTACCCGGAAACGCTGCGCAGCGACATCGATGCGGTCAACGCCCGCATCTACGACACGCTCAACAACGGCGTCTACAAGGCCGGTTTCGCGACCACACAGGCCGCCTACGAAGAAGCGGTTGGTCCGCTGTTTGACACGCTAGACTGGCTCGAGAAGCGGCTCGCCGATCGGCGGTTCCTGGTTAGCGACAGCCTGACCGAAGCCGACATCCGCTTGTTCACGACACTGATCCGTTTTGACGCGGTCTATGTTGGCCACTTCAAGTGCAACATCCGGCGTCTGGTCGATTATCCGAATTTGTCGGCCTATACCCGCGACATCTACCAGTGGCCCGGCGTCGCCGAGACGGTGAATCTTGAACATATCAAGCGGCACTACTACGAGAGCCATCGCTCGATCAATCCAAGCGGGATCGTGCCCGCCGGCCCCACGCTCGAATTCACCTTGCCGCACGGGCGCGAGGGGCTCGTGGCCGCACCGCCTCGTGCCGTTGAAAGATTCACTGTCGGCTGACACGAAATCATCAGAATTGGAGGGACATCAGATGCAAAATGCTATCCTAGCCATCCTGGCCGCCCTCGCGTTGGCCTCGCCGCTGAGCAGCGCTGCCAGAGCGCAATCGCCTCCTGCATCGGCGCCTCCCTCTCAATCGGCTGCCGTGCCGCCGCTTGGCATCGGTCTTGAAGGTATCGAATATCCCTACCCGGTGCGCTATCTGGATCTCACCCTTGAGGGCCAGCCGTTGCGCATGGCTTATATGGATGTGACGCCAACCGTGGCGCCGAACGGCAAGACCGCCTTATTGCTGCATGGCAAGAGTTTTTCCGGTGACTATTGGGGACATACAATCGCAACACTGACCGGCCTGGGCTATCGCGTCATTGCACCGGACCAGATCGGCTTCGGCAAATCCTCGAAGCCTGACATCCGCTATCATTTCGATACTCTGGCGCGCAACACCAAGGCGCTGCTCGACAGTCTCGGGGTTACCCAAGCGGCGGTCGTCGGCCATTCCTTTGGCGGCATGCTCGCGGTCTATTTCGCGCGCAACTATCCGGAGACGACACTGGTGTTGGCGCTGGAGAACCCGATCGGCCTCGAAGACTATCGCAGCGCCATCCCGCCGCAGCCGATCGAGACGCTGGTCAAGACCGAGATGGCGCAGACGCCACAGAGTTTACGCACTTTCATGGCAGCCTTCTTCGTTGGCTGGCCGCCGATAGCGCAGCACTATTTCGAGACCTTTTCGCGCGTGCTGCAAAGCCCGGAGTATCCGCGATGGGCGCGCGCATCGGCGCTGACCTACGACATGATCTTCAACGAGCCGATCCGCCATGAGTATCGCCTGTTGAAAATGCCGGTGCTTCTCGTGATCGGTCAAAGCGACCGCAGCGTGTTCTTCCGCCGCTACGCTTCACCCGAGGCGATCAAACCGCTCGGCAACTGGCCGATGCTCGGCCGCGAGGCTCTCAAGGATCTTCCCGACGGCAAGCTGGTCGAAATCACGGACGCCGGTCACGTCCCGCACGCCGAAAAGCCCGAAGAGTTCGACGCCGCCCTCGCCGCGTTTCTGGCAGCCCGGTGACATTGAAGCTTCGCGGGCAGGCTGCGTGCGCCCGGCGGTCTCCGCCCGCTCAGCTCGCGTGTCATGGCGAAATAGCTGCAGCCTCCCGACCAACGGCCGGGACCACACGTCATCATCGACTGCCCGAAGCCGGCCAACCTCCATACCTCGGTCCTAGGCCTGCGGCATCAACCTTCCCGATCGGTTTCGCTTGCGGCCGCACTATCGCCGATCATCGACGGAGATGACCCGCCTGCTGCATCTCGGCTTCGTGCTGCGCGAGCGGCCCGAGGAGCTCAACCGTGAAAACGATGGGCTGATCGAGGCGCTGTTGAAGAACGACAAGGCGCGTGCCCGCGACATCACGGTCGCTCATATCAACACGGTCCGGACGCTGGTGATCGATGGCATCATCTGGCACACCAACCCGAGCAACACGAAGATCCCGCCGATCTAGCGTGGCTTGGCTAGCGTCGCGTCAATCGGCTCGAAGGCCGGGCGGGATAAGAAGGTAAGCAAGGCTGTCGAGCCGCGCGTGAACAGATTTTGGCGGCCTCGCGGCGAATGACGAATTGCAACGCCCGCAATATGATGCGAACTTCGGGTCCGGAACAAGAGAACCACGCGACCGCTCATCGTGCGGCCGGGTAGACCCCACGGTGGATGGCTGCTTACCGTATTGGAGGTCACGCGATGTCCATTGCTCCGACACTCCATCGATATCTGGCTGCCGAGAACATCCAGTACAACGAGATTCCACACGATCTCACCATGTCTTCCACACGTACGGCGGAGGCATGCCATATCTCGGGCGACCGCCTCGCCAAGGCGGTCGTCTTGCGGCACGACGGCGGCTATACGCTCGCCGTCGTGCCTGCATCGCACCACCTCACACTACCGGATTTGCGGGAAAGGCTCGGCGAAAACATCGAGATGGCCAACGAAACCGAGATCAATCGACTCTTCGCAGATTGCGCTCACGGAGCTGTACCGGCCGTGGGCAGGTGCTACGGGCTCGATCTTGTTGTCGACGACAGCATCGAGGCGCAACCGGAAGTCTATATCGAAGCCGGCGATCACGAGACGCTTCTTCATTTGAGTCATGCGCAGTTCGCGCGCCTGACAGCCAATGCACCGCATGGGCGCTTCAGCGTGCACGACTGACGAGGCATAATGGCGAAGCGATCTGTCAGTGCGCCGGGGTCGAGGCGGCGCGCGCGACGGCGCGGGATGTCATGACGGAAGGCATTCACTGCTGCCGGGACGACGACGACCTGGCGAAGGCAGTTCACCACATGGAGGCGCTGGAGATCCGCAGGCTGCCTGTGATCAACAAGAGCAAGCGGATGGTCGGCATGATCAGCCTGGGTGATGTCGGCCAGTTTGCTGCGCCGGATGCGTGAAGGGGGTAGCGGCCCATCATTGAACCGGCACCGGTTCGATCCAGGCAAGGCCGCACATCGCTCCGTGCCCTCTTGCGAGGCGCGGAGGCGCCGTGGCGTTGGTGCCTGTTCTGGCGGGCGAACGCGGTGATCGGACGTCAACATATCTCGGCCTTAATCACCTGCGCCGTCATTGAGCGACAAACGACAGGATCGCCCGTGCCGACGGAACCGGAGGTTTGGAAGTGGCAAAGGCATCCCCAAGATGCTTCAATTCAAGCGATAGGTTGCGCCGCCTTGATGTCCCCGTCGGCTAACGCAGGCCTTGCCACGTGCTTAGGACACCGACTCGTTTACGCGTGTAAGGAGTGGTGCTTGCAGTTTTTCACCAGTCCTCCGACCGTCCGGCACGGTAGGTTCCGCTCAGCCGTTTCGACACCAAATTCTCAAGGCGCAGGCGGCATGAATAAGCAGGCGCGTGACGACCGCATTTGAGCCTCGAGCTCCGCATCCGAATTTCTACACTGTCATTAGGGTCGACAAATTGAAGGGACCTTCGTCACACGGCGGTTTGCCCAGCTCACCTGCCACCCTCGCAGGCAGTGGCGATCGAACGAAGTCTCCAATGAAAGTCTCCCGAAAGAGTGCCGCTCTTCGTCACGTTTAGGTTGGACGACGTTGCGCTCCACAGCGCAGCTCGGACTAGGGGCAGCTCGGCGAAGAGACAGGCCGCGCCGCTAATCGTGCCAACGGAAAGATTGAAGGAGAGCTGTTTCCGTGGGCAGTATGGATTTGTTGTGAGTTCCACGCTCACGCTTGACGCGACTCACGATATGGAGTGGTACGCTTCGCGTTTGGTAGGCTCCATTTGTACGATTAGTTCTGCGTCGTCACGTTGTTGTCATCCAGGGATGCGCGGACATGTACGTCCTTGCTCTGGTCACGCAAAAAGGCGGGAGCGGCAAGAGCACGCTAGCCGTCGGACTTGCAGTCGCGGGGATGGAGACCAATGAGCGCGTCGCATTCGTCGAGGCGGATCCACAGGGCACGATATCGAAATGGAAAGAGCGGCGCGGCAGGCCCTATCCGCGCGTCGATCGGGTCGCCGATCCCGCCGAAATCGAGCGGGCACTATCGCGCCTCGAGGCCGAGGGGATCTGGCTCGCGATCGTCGATACCGCCGCCACGAGCAACGCGCTGGCCATGCACGCCATCGCCAGGGCCGATCTTTGCCTGATCCCGGCTCGTCCGAGCCCAGCCGACATCGAAGCCGCAATACCGACGATCATCGCTATTCGCAGGCTCAAACGCCGATTTGCCTTCGTCCTCAATCAGACGCCACCGCGGGGCTGCCGCTTGACTGAAGCTGCAACGTCGCTCAATTCGCTCGGCGTACTCGCGCTTCCCTATGTCGGACAGCGCAACGACCACCAGGACGCACTCGGAGCAGGGTTAGGCGTGACCGAGTTTGCGCACGAGGGAAGAGCCTCGGAGGAAATTCGTGAACTGTGGCGCTGGGTTCTGAAAAAACTCGTCGAGGGGTCGTTTGATCATGAGCAACACGCGAACAGGGTGGCCGGTTAGCGATACGCGCCCCGCGCGTCGCTCGCTGGTAGAGCTTACCGCAGCGGCGAGCCGTGCCATTGATAATGGCTTGCTTGCGACGTCTGGTAGCCTGATGACCGCTTCCCCGGACGATCAGCCGCGATTGGAGCAGGCAGCGAACACGTCCGACCCCACAGTCGTTGCAGGGCAAGCGACGGCTCCGATCCAAGTTGCGGCGCCTAAATCTCCGAGTGCGGCAGCGTCGCGCAGGGGCGGACTCGTCGATTCCGACAGCTCCGCAGAAATGATAGTGAAGATTGCCAAGGACTATCGGAATAGAGCTTTTGAAAACATCAAAGTCAGCCTGAATGCTGCATTGGACCTTGCGAAGGACTTCGTGGAGCCGGCCGCATCGAAAGACGGCGACGGTCCTAGCCTTGAAAGCAATTTTTTGACGGTCCTCGAAGGAGCCACAGAGGATTTCCGCGCCGAGGCACTCGAATTGATGAAGGCGAATGTGATCATGACGTTAGAGTACGCGCGGGAATTGTCCGGCACGACAACGGTCGCAGAGTTCATCAAGCTATCGAGCGCGCAAGCTCCAAAACAATGTGAGTTAATCCTGAAGCAAGCCGGCGCGCTGAAGTTGCTTGCGCAGATGATAATGAAGTCCAGTGCTGAGTAGGTTCACTCGATAGGTTATCTCTAAAGTTGGCTGTGGGTCAAAAAGCCAAGTCCGCAGTTTCGGCTTCACCCCTGAGACCGAACTATTTTTTCGAGCCAACGTGCGTCGGCCAATTTCTTGTAGATCTCGTCCATCACCTCGTCTCCGTCAGTCGGCTTTGCTTGTCCAAATCAGGAAGAGCGTTGTGGAATTTCGGCTCTTTTCCGCCGAACTGAGGCTTGGAGACCTTTGCGTCTATCAATCGCCCGCGCGGGAGGCCAGAGAGAAAGCTCGGTTAATCCTCGTCGGGCTCGCGCACGACCGGCGGTTCGTCGCCGCGGTCCTCTTGTTCGTCCTCGTCCTCTTCGTCCTCTTCGTCCTCTTCATCAGGATCTCGGGGCGGCATCATGTTGCCCATGATCGTGAAGGGACTCCAGTCTATCCTGATGGAAAGTTCCTCGGGGATTTGTGAGGGCATGTTGTTGCTCCTTGGATTAGACCCTGGGAGATCTTAGCTCCTCTTCTGAGTGGGGTTACCTTGCATTAACCACGCTTGCCCTAGCTCCTCATCCGAGAGCCGACGTTCCTCAGAGAAGGCCAATCGACGGCTCAGGGCCCACAAGTAGACATTTCAGACTCGCCTTTCCCAAGCCTGCTTTACCCGCGTAAGCGGAGATCAAAATGTCGCAAGCCAAAGGCTTCCAAGTGAATCGATGAGTAGAGAATTCGATCTATTTGCCGACGCGCGGACCAGCCTCGAGAGTCGATCAGCCGTTCGAGAGTTTGTTGTACCCTGCGATTGCCCGCGCTAGATCGTCATATTCATCGCAGGAGATAAAACAGATTTGCTCCAGAGCCGCGAGATGCTCTTTGGCCTTCGCTAGATCACCCTGCGCCAAATAGGCCTCACCGAGGTGCTCGTGCGCGCTGCGGTGCCGAGGATTGAGGGTCAGAGCCTGCTGATAGTGCAGCATCGCCGGATCGAACTGCCGCAGCCGGCGAAAGGCATAGCCAAGGTAGTTCTGGATATCCGCATTGCGGGCGTCGCGAAGGCCCGCTTTCGTGAGCGACTTGATCGCTCCTTCCCAGTCGCCGGCGCCGATTGCTCGCTTGCCTGCCGCGAAATCGGGATCGAGCGCTGCCCAATCCGGCGTCTCCAGCATCGCTGCCATTGTCGAGCAGATCGGCCAGGCTTCGGGCGCATTGGCTATCCTGAACGCTGCATTGTCCGGGCTGGCCGACGTTGCGGTCTGCACTTGGCGGGCAGGTGCGATCAAGAAGTACGAGGCCGGCACTGCAGTCAGCAGCCCAGCAACGGCGGCGATGAGGATTGATCGCGTCATGGATCGTTGTGCCGTCGGTCGGTTGCCGGACAGTGCGGGCCGGCAGCGGTTCTCTCATTCTCTCGTCGGCAGTTCACTGCTGCATCGAGGATCTGGCCTCGCTGATTTCCACCCGATCGGTATCGGCGTCCTTGGTCATCTCGGCAAGCTTCCGGAAATATGTCTTGGCTTTTTCCGGTTGATTTGCGGCCTTCGCGGCCTTGGCTGCGCCGTACAGTCCCCGCAGACGGTTGGGCGTTGATACCAGCGAAGTCTCGTATTCCGTTAGCGCTAGTCCTGGCTGTTGCTGTTCCAGTAGCAAATCGCCCAACAGTTCGCGCATCGGATACAGCCGGTTCTCCATCGCGATGTGCTTTTCGCTGTCGTCCTCAAGGTCCGCCGCCGCGCGCATGAGTTTCAGCGCCGTCCCCTTTTCCCCCTTTGCTTGCGCAATCCAGGCCGATGCAGCCAACATCTGGATTTCGACCTGCGAGGCCCAATAAGACTGACTCGCGTTTTCCAGCGTGGCACGAATCACCTTCAGATTGTCGACGTCGCGCTCTGCACCGGCCAGGTCGCCGCTACGTGCCGATCCCATGGCGCGAGCGAAATGAGTGATTGCCTCGGCCTGTGGAAATTGGCTTCCCCTCGGCTCAAGCCCAGCCGCTTCCTTCCATGCCTGACGTTCCAACGCAAAGCGTGCCGGCACGGCCGCAAGCGCGGTATAGCTTGCGAAGTATTCAAACCCGAGCTTTTTTATCGCGTTGCTGTCGTCGCGTACCTGCTTTGCAGGTCGCTCCTGTCCTAATTGCAGGAGGGCGTATTCCATAAAGTCCAGATGGTGCGGCTCGCCTGGATGTGCCGCCCCCGGCCAGAGCTTGGCTGCTTGTGCCTCGGCAATCTCGCGCGATTTCGTGTTCGATGCGACCGATTGTGCCCACATCCCGAGCATGGAGTAAGTATGCGATGGCATATGCTGGGCATGCTGAGCCGCAGGTGCAACCTCGGCATATCTGTTGGCGGCATCAAGCCCGCGTTGGGCCAGCGTTGGGTAATCGTAAGTGTGGATCAGATAGTGCAGCACACCCGGATGGTCCGGCAGTTGAGCCTCGACCTTTTCCAGGATCGCCCCGGCCTTGAGCTGATTGGCAAAGGTTTTGTCGCTGTGCAGCGCGGTCTCATTGAGAGCGAGCGCGTAGAAAATGGCCGCCTCCAGATCATCGGGATATTTACGCATCAGCGCTTCCATCGCCTTTTCGTAGGCGAGTCCGCGCTGGGTTTGATCGATCTTGTCGTAGTCCTTGTAGTAAGGCTCGATCGCCTCGAGCCAGTCGCGCTCGCGGTCAGTCTTGGCGCCGATCGCTTTACCCTTCTCCACCGCCTCCGACCCGTTCTTCAAAACGGTGGCGGTCAGCGGCAGAATCAGCGGGTTGGGACGGTGGCTGATCGCGATGCCCCAGTAGGCGATCGCGCATTGCGGATCGGCGGCAGCGGCTTCGGTGAAGGCCTGGACGCTGTTTGGATAGAAGAATGAATGCACCATCGCCAGGCCGCGATCGAATTTCTCCTGCGCCTGCGGCGTGCACGAGGTCTCGAAGTGCACACGGCCGAGGCCTTGCGCCCAGGCCGCCGTGGCAAATGTGCTTGCCAACAGTGCTGCGACGAACGTTCCAAAATATGGTCTCATGACGTTCCCTCGTTGCGCTCGAAGTAGCAGTTTCGCGCAATCATCGCCGTGCGCCGCGCGCACCGCGAATGCTCAGTGAGAGACCGGCACAAAAAGTATTGTCGGTTTAGGAGAGTGCGATGCTTGCCGACTGCATCCCCGCTGCCCTTTTTTGGCCCTAACGGAAACGTCGGCACATCCCGTCTTGAAGAGCAGCTTTGAGAGAAGACTACACGATCCCACGCTCACTCAAAAGAGCCCTTATCTGAGGCCGGGCACGGCACTAGGTCCGTTAGGGATCTCATCTGGCCCATGACGTCCGCTCCAGATCAGCAGCTGACGTCGTGGCGACAAATGAAAGGAGCCTCGTCCAGGGCGCTGCCCAGCCGGAACTTCGTCTGCCACCCTGGCGATCGAACGAAGTCTCCAATGAAAGTCTCCTGAAAACGGGAATATCTCTGGCTATGGCCGGAGACTTTCGCGAATCCTCGCCAAGGTTGTCTCACAGGGAATTGACGAGAATAGTTCCTGATCTCGCAAGCTCAGCCCAAAGCGGATTCGAACCGAAATTGTGAAACATTGGCTTGGTATAGCTGGTGGTATTCTCGGTTTTTGCTAACAATAAAGTTGTGATTTATCAGCTCCTTAGTGGTCTTTTTGGACGCCGGCCAGGGCACCAGAACTTTCCGCCCAAAATACGTCGGTGGTTCGATGCCGTGTTTGGCGCACTCTGTGGTGCCAGCTCTCGATAACTAAGGGCGTCGGTGGGTAGCGACCAAGCCGAACTGCCTGTCCTACCCATCCAATCCAGTCTTGGTTCGATTCCGCGCTTCAATCCACAGGCGAGTAGTTGCAGGCTTTCTAGCCTGTGATTCAATGAAGGCATATTAGCTAGTGTGTTCGAATGTGCCTTTGCGACTACGATGGCTGAAATAAGTAAACTATCCGTCGGCAAAGTGCTCGACAAGCTGCGCAGCAATGATGCGCCAAAAGAGGCCAAGACCACTCAGCTCGAAAAAAAAATTAATACAACTGATGAAGAAATACAGCGCTTGAGAGCGGCAAGCCTCCGCCTAAAGCGGGGCCATCGAGCTGGCACGACTAGGCGCGATTGAGATTTCCGCAAACTGTCTTCTATGCGTCGCGGGACGGTCCGTCGTACTCGCTATCGCTGCAGGACGTACCTTTCTCAGCAGACGTTCGTGCTCGAAACTGAGGCGAGAATTCCTTCCAACGAGTGAGCGAAGCAGACAAGCGACTATAAAGCCCGCGTCCACTAGCCGCCGCCTTGTTTAAAGAAAAGGCCCTTGAGCGAGCTCGGACGGTTGCGGGACCGCGCTTGATCCATTCAGCGGCAGTCGCGATGTAGTTTCCGCCGAGGATCTGGCGCTTGGCCGTGTCAGAGATTCCCAGGGCCTCGGCGGTACCTGGAAAACGAAGCACTGAAGAAAGTTGCGATATCAGCGGGTTTAAGCTGCTCCTCACCAATAGCCAAACCAGCCAAATTGTTGTTGCCGGGCCACGAGGACCGCTGGCGGCGCCACGCGTCTCTTTGCAATTTTACGTTGGCGCTTCAGCTTCGGTTCTCGCTTTTTTGAATCGGATGATTGTAGCTGGTTGGCGTCCGGCGGTTGCAGTTGCGCAAATGCTTCCCGCACCTGCGCCTTAGCCTGCGCGATTGTTGGCGGGGCCGCAGCGCTTTCCTCGATGTTCGCGATCTGCGCGGGGGTAATGATCGGGAGGCTGGTGTCGTAGACAATGCGCTCCGGCCATTTCCGATCGGAGTGAATGTGGATGTTGTAAGAAACCTTATCGACCCTGTGCGCAACCGGCAATTTCGGAAGATATGCATCCGCAATAAACAGCAGCGCGAGCAACACTCCGCCAACGTAGTAGAAATATCGCGCGAGGGGCATTGGTCGCTCCATCCCCCCACCATGGTTCCATCTGGCAAGCATTGATCGATTGTCGAACCATCAATGAATGTCAGTGGAATACTGCCGTGTTTGCCCATGCGACTCGATCGACGTCTGGAATTTCCAGCACCGCTCGATCCAATGCGCTTCGCTCAGTTCCGTCGTTGCTCGCGCCGCTCCGTGCGTCCTGTACGCCGTTCCTGACGCCGTTCCGTGCGTCCTGTACGCCGTTCCTGACGCCGCTCCGTGCGTCCGGCACGTCGCTCCTGACGCCGCTCCATACCAGCAGTCTGGGCCTCGGCCTCGGATACGGTCAGCACCGTAGAAGATGCTGCGAGATTAAACGCAGCAACCAGGCCCAAAAGAGAAAGAGCCTTTCGACGGGAGAGCACTTCCGCTTTGATCATTTCGCTCATGGTCAGAACCCCTCACGCGGATCTGGTGAATTGTTCTGATGCACCGCGGTTCCAAAGTATCTGTGTTGATCTAAATCAACGCGGCAATGACACAAGGCGCAACGCTTGGTAGAAGGTTGTGGCTCCCCAGCGCAACCCGTCGCAGATAAATCTAGCCCGGCGACTAGAGGAATACGCTTTTTTGGCAACTGTGGAAGGAGAGCAATCATGTCACCTCGAACGACCTTCTTGCTGACTGCATCCATTATCGTCGGTATCGCGTGCATTGCCATGATTTCAACTGATGCGTTCGCCTATCGCGGCGGTGGGCGCGTCGGCGTTGGCCGCGCTGGCGTTCATCACGCAGGCGTCTATCGCGGCGGGGCTTACCGTGGCGGTGTTTACCGTGGCGCAGCCGTACGCCGTGGCGTGGCGGTAGGCGTTGGCGCTGCTGCCGTCGGCGCTGCTGCCTATGGAGCCTACGGAAGTTATAATGCCCCAAGCTGCGGATACTATCCCAACCCACCTTGCTACTAGATCCTGTCGCTGAGCCCGGTCCGCGTGAGGGGACCGAGCGGCTGCGAACATTGGTAGCGGCGAGTGCGCGTTCGGCAAAGTCTCGGCGCGTCATCCCGGGGTGACAGATGCCGTATACCTGGTACGTGACGTTCGAGGTGCAGAAACGCGGTGTATTGCCTCGAAGGCGAAGCCCTCGTGCAACCAGAAGATTTGAGACTGAAAAGGAAGCCAGGGACTTCGCACGAGCAAAGTTCGATGAGGGACTGACTGTCTATGCCGGCACTATCAACCCTCATTTGCCGAGACAACTGATCCCTTCGAGAAGCATCCCTTCCTGGCTCGGACAGGCGGAAGAACAAGAAAACGCGGAGCCGGATAGCGCTCAGGAGCAGAAAAAGTAGCAGGCAGAATTGTGGCTACTTCCGGGTCGCGTCTCGGTCCGTCCCGTTCCGGTCATGCTTGACAGGCGGCTTGCACAACAGTTCGACGATGCCGAACCAGCGACCGATCTATCGCGCCTGCGGGCCGATGCTTCTGCGAGGCGATGTTCGTTCCGGCTAACCCGAGTCCGCTCGCGTTCAGCAATGTTGGCCGATGTTCACGGAAAAGGTCAGCAACACATACATAAATCATGACCCTGGCGTCTGATTCCACTGATTGTTCTTGTATGTTGCCATTTTGGTACGGGGCCCTAGAGCGCACACGCTTAAAGTGCGTTTGGAATTTGGAATCAAATGCAAGGGCGTTGGGGCGCGCTTTTATCGTGGGACACATGGAGAAATTGCGATGAAGATGCTTGTGCTGGCTAGCGTTGGTTTGGTTGCATTGGGGATGGCGGCTCCGGCGTCGGCCGCTGACATGGCGGTCAAGGCGCCACCACCCCCGATCGTGGCTCCGATCTACAACTGGAGCGGCTTCTATATCGGCGCGAACGGCGGAGGTGCCTGGAGCAGTCAGTGCATCAATATCACTGCGGTTAGCGGGGTCGCCGCCGCCGAAGCTGAAGGTTGCCGGGATGCCTCGGGTGGAGTGGTCGGTGGCCAGATAGGTTATCGTTGGCAGACGCCATCGTCGTGGGTGTTCGGACTTGAGGCTCAGGGGGACTGGGCCAATATCCGGACTTCGCGCACCAGCCTCTTCTTTCCCTTAGATACCTGGAGGTCCACGGTCGATGGATTGGGTCTCTTCACGGGTCAAATTGGCTACGCATGGAATGCCTCCCTGTTTTATGTGAAGGGCGGCGCTGCGGTGGCCAACCAGCGGTGGGATCTCTTTAACAACGCTACGGGCGTCGGATTGGCCTCGGCAGAACGGACACGTTGGGGTGGGACGGTCGGCGTTGGCTGGGAGTACGGCTTCGCGCCGAATTGGAGCGCCGGCATAGAATACGACCATATTTTTAGCGAGAGCGATAACAGAACGTTCGTGACGCCGGGGCTGGCGCCTATCACCTCCCTCACAGTCAATACGAGGTCAGACATTGATATGGTCACGGCCCGCATCAACTACCACTTCAACTGGGGCAACCCGGTCGTGGCGAGATACTGATCTCCCTGATCTCCGGCCAACTGAAGCCCCGGCATCGTCCGGGGCTTTTTGTCGAGTCCGAAAGTCTCGTTGGTCAGCCAACAATCCCTTCCAGCGGAAGTCTGATCCGGAATGATGCGCCGCCGCCAGGTCGATTTTCTGCCATATCTGTCCCTGTCCCTTTGATCGCAGCCTGCGCGAATTCGCGAGGCGGATAGCGATAGCTCCAGGCGACCTCGATGAGCATGCGCCGAGCCTCGCTGTTGCCGGTTTTAGTGATACCACCACGCCGGATCCGCTCACCACTCGACTGCTCCGAAGGCACCAGGCCGAGATACGCCATCAAATGGCGAGCACTCTCGAAGCGAGCCAGATCGCCGATCGCGGCGACAAATGTTGCGGCTGAAATGAGATCAAGCCCGCGCAATCCGCGCAACGCTTCCACGAGGGGTCCCGTAGTCCAATCGGCAGCCATGGTGCTGATGCGGCCGACGAGTTGGTCGCGCCGTTCTTGGGTTGTCCAAACTGCTTCTAGATAGTCCTGGAAGACAATCTGGTGCGCGGGCTGATCGAATGTCTGGCCCCGCAAGCCACGAACGATGCCGTTGAGCCAGCTCTTGAACGATCGTCCGCATATTTCGTGATGCCGTCGCCGGCTCTCGATCCATTTGCCAGGCAGCACCCTGAGTGCGGCCCCGATCTTTAGTCGCACATCAGATCAATGAGGTACCGACTGCAATTTCTCTGCGCAGGGCACCGACGAGATACATTGACCCCGTGACCAGGGCCCAACCGCCCATATTGGCCGCGCGTCGAAGGACTTCGTCCAGCGCTCGGCTCGGGTCAGGCTCCACTTGGCTCGGAATGCCAAGAGACGTTGCCAGTAGATGGAGACTGGTCATTGAACAGCTTCGGCTGTGGCTTAGCATCGTTAGAATTATGAAATCTGCATGCTGCGATAGCACAGAGAGAAGCCCGGGCGCATCCTTGTCGATCCCAATCGCGACGACAGCCACGCACTTCCCGGAAAGTTCAGGCTGCGATCGCAAATCGCGCAACACCAGATCGAGATTGAAGGGAACGTGAGCTCCATCAAGGATGATCGGCACTTGGCGGGACCGGATAAGGACATCAAAGCGCTCCATCCGACCCGGCAGCCGTGCGTTGGCGCGAGTTCCTTCATCCAACAGCCAAGCCCCCACCGGTACCCTGCCCTCATTACGGGACGCGCAATCCGGGGCCAGGCTACCAACATGCTCAAGGACAAGGCTGGCCAACCTGGTGTTGACGTCCTCGATCCCAGCGCTCGATGGAAGGTCAGTTCGAACCACTTTCGCCCCAAGTTCGCGGGCCCTTTCGTGCACGACAGCGCCCGCAGGATCGTCCGGCACCAGTGTAGTGATCAGCAGAGCTCCCTCTTTCAGGATGCCAACCTTCTCAAAAGCAATTGCCTCCCGAGTGGAGCCGAGCACCTCCGTGTGCTCCAGCTCCACATTGGTCACAACAGCCACCTCTGCGTTCACAATGTTAGTCGAGTCCAGCCGGCCGCCTATCCCAACCTCAACAACGGCCCAGTCCAGGTTGGCTCGACCGAAGATCCAAAACGCAGCACACGTGACTACGTCAAACCACGTCGCGGACGCAGCGGGGGTCGCGGTCTCTTTGATATCCTCATAGACATCGAGTACGATCTCCAAGGCCCGTGCCAGTTGCACCTCGTCAACAGGACGTCCCAACAGGCTTATACGCTCAGTAATGAGTTCAACGTGTGGTGAGCGATAGGCGCCGACCCGCAGCCCCGCCTTCAAAAGCCCTGCTTCAATCAGTGCAGACACCGATCCTTTGCCTTTAGTGCCTGTAACGTGGATCGATCGAAGCATTCGATGAGGGTTTCCAAGACGTCCACTCAGATCGAGAATGGGCTCGAGCCCCACGCGCATCGATCTACGCGACGCCCTCTCCCAATCGGTCAATCGATCGAGACGCTTCAGCACCTCGAGCAGATCTGAATTGTACTCAATTGAAGACATGCCGGCCTAACGGTAGAGCTGCAACTCGGGCCGGACGTCGGGAATAAATCCGTCGCGATTTGGCATCCCGACCTTGGGCAGGGTTTGGGCATTGATCGCATCTGTCGGTTTGATGATTTTGGCTTCCGAGAGAATATAGGCTACGACGCTGTAGACATCGTCGTCGGAGAGAGAGCCGGGGGCGCTAAAGGGCATTGCCCGTTTCACGTAGTCGAACAACGTTGTCGCGTAAGGCCAGTAACTTTCGACAGTCTTGATCGGCATCGTGGTTGCGAGCGTGCCTCGACCACCGAGCAGCCGATCGCCGCCAATGCCTTTCTCGGGATTTCCCTGCAGCTTGTCACCGTGGCAGGCGGCGCAATTCTCGGCAAACACTTTTGCCCCGGCCGCTGCTGTGCCGCCGCCTGGCGGCAGACCACGACCATCGGGCGCAATGGCGAAATATTTCGCCAGATCCTGGGGTCCGATTTCAGCTCCAAATCCGTAACGGTTCGACACTGATTGCGCGAAGGCCGTGGAGGACATGAAAGCCGCAAGAAGCAGGCCGCCCAGCATTTTTTCAGGCGTGAACATTTGACACATCTCCGGCTTCGTTGACGGCCCAGCTCTGAATGGCGTTGAGATGATAGACCGACCCGAAAGGACCGTTCGATCCCCGAATGGCGATCAATTGCTTCAAGGTCGGCTGCACGTAGCCGGTTTCGTCGGTAGATCGGCTTTGCAGGATGGCAGGCCTGCCGTCCCAAACCCACGGAAAACTGAAGCGGACCGTGCACATCGGCTCTGGAACCGACTCAAGACGAGCGGGATACCAAGTCTTACCCCCGTCGGTCGATACGTCCACCGACCGAACACGGCCACGCCCGCTCCAGGCGAACCCTTGGATGTCGTAGAAGCCGGCTCCAGGCAGCTTCATATCGCCCGACGGAAACGTGATGACGGATTTTGCGTCCATGTCCAAGCTGAACATGCGGGCCTTCCCGTCGGCGAGCAAATCGGTGTACTTCGACGTTTCCTCGCGGGTCATGAACGGCTTGTCGCTTACCTCCAGGCGACGCAACCATTTGATGTGCGTATTCCCTTCATACCCCGGCAGCAAAAGCCTGATCGGATAGCCCTGCTCTGGTCGCAGAGCCTCGCCATTCTGGCCGTAGGCGATGACTGCGTCCTTCAGCATCTTCTCCATTGGAATACTACGTGTCATCACCGCCGCATCGGCACCTTCGGCCAACACCCAAGCCGCTCCATCCTTGAGACCAAGCTCTCGCGCAATCGTGGAGAATTGGACGCCCGTCCATTCAGACGTGCTAAGCAGACCATGCGTGCCCTGCACCGTCTTCAAGGTCGGCTTATTCCACTCGGTCAATCCGTTGCCCGAGCATTCAATGAAATGCTTGCGGGTGACCGACGGGAAGCGTTTCAGATCGGCCATGGAGAACTTCTTCGCAATGTCGACCATTCCATGGACGATCAACATGTGCTTGGCGGGATCGATTGTCGGGATACCGCCGTGGTGTCGTTCGAAATGAAGGCCCGAAGGCGTGAGATTCCCGAGCATCTTGTCGAGTGGCGTCATGCTCCAGGAGGTAATGTCATTTGGTGTCGGGAAGCGCCAGCGCAGTTCCGTTTCGAACTGAGAGCGCGAACCATAACCGCCATCGGCGGCGACAGCTCGACCCTGCTCTTTGGTCGAATCCTCAGGTACATCGAAATGAACCGCGCCGGGAGGCGCCTTGGGTTCTGCGGCCGCGGCAAAAGTGGATGAGCTGACAACGCCGGCAAGCGAGCCGGCAGCAAACAGAAACTTGCGCCGATTGGCAACTATCGAGGTTGGAAACATTCCGTCCCGGCAGTCGCAATTCTCTTCCTCGCGCCTACGGCGCAGAAGTTGTCGCGCCTCAACTGAAATGATCTCTTCAGCCATGCGCCTTGCTTTTTCGTCGTATTGAACCGGCAGATTATAACTCATGATCGTCTCTCCTTGAGATACTGATCCACCTGGCGCCGATTGCTACATCTAGCGATCAACGTCATTGCCTTGGTTCGCTAACTCTCGCGAAATCCCTACTCCCTTTATCCACTCGCGCTCGCATGCCGGGCGATCGACCGTCAGCGAAGCGCGCTTGAAACTCCGTTGCCCACTTCGCCGTTCGGAGCAGACCGCCGTATGAGAAAAAATGAATGGATATTTGTCCCAGCATAGATGGATCATAGACCATCCCGAGATGGCGAATGATCTGGCCCGGCGACGTTTCGCCCAGGAGCGACCTCGCTTTTCCGGCAAGGGCCGCTTTGAAGGAATTACGTACGCCACACATGAGAGCAAAACGAGCCAACTTTCTGATGCTCGTCGGCCCTGCGAGACCGACGCTGATCGGCACATTGATGTCGGCCATTCGCAGCGATTTCACCCACGCCGCGATACGATCCGCTTCGAAACAGAATTGAGAGACAATCTTGGCCCTTAGATTTCGCTCCGCTAGCGACTTCAGCTTTCGTCGCAGGGCGATGGTCAAACTCTCATCGCTAAGCTTCGGATGACCGTCCGGATATGCGGAGACTGCCACCTCCTGAATTCCATGGTGCTGCAAGAGGTCACTCTCGATGACAGCATTGGCCTCCGGGAAAGGACCCGCCGGGCGATCCACATCGCCCCCAATGACCAAAACCCTTCTCACACCGGCTTCACCGCATATCCGCGCAATAAAGTCGTCCAGGGCTTCCAAAGATTCGTAGCTTCGGGCAGCAACATGCGGAATTGGCTCGAATCCGGCTCTGTGAACCAATCTTGCCGTCTCTACCAACCGCGAGTACGGGTGCCCCGGTGGAGAGGCAACAAAGATTTGTGTCGTGCGGGGAAGGATATCGCCTAGCGCATCCAGTTCCCGTTGATTCGGCCGCACGACTTCCGTGGAAAAAACACGCATCAATGAAGCGGCGGAGTTTGACATCGACTCTTGCTGCGCGCGAGATTCCAGCGTCATCAAATTTCCAATGCCAATCGCCTGGCCTGTAGAAGCTGTCGCCTTCTCCCGTGTTGAATACTCACCCGCAGAGCGGGCGCGCGTATCAGCCGGCCGAGCGGGTAACGATCCCAATTTCGGTAACAATCTTGTCCATCGGGATATCGTGCAGCTCTGGGTAGATCGTCTGTATTTCGGACTGGCTGTATCCCACACCGATAATCAGTGGCCGCTTTCGCATAGCGGCAAGTGTTCTGTCGAAAAACCCGCCGCCATATCCGAGCCTGTACCCGCCGCGGTCATATCCAACGAGGGGCGCGATCACGACATCCGGGCAAACCTCTTCTCCGGCAGCCGGCACCGGAATATCCAACACACCACGCTCCAACTTGTCGCCCGATCGCCATACGCGGAACACCAGAGGCGCTCGCGCTTTGACCACTACCGGCAACGCACATCGGCTACCGCGAGATTCCAGGCGCTCGAGCCATTCGCGCAAATCCGGTTCGCCGCGAAACGGCCAATATCCGCTCACGACGCGCCCGGATACATCGCCAATCGCCAAGTCGAGCAGCTCTGCGATGCGATCGGAGTTTTGCTTTCGCGTATTGACGCTGAGCGCGAGGCGCTCCTTGATGAGCCGGTCTCTCTCCGACTTTCGCCAATGCGTCACATCCGGCTGCTGCATAACGCCGTCCGCTGACATGAACCGCCTCTGATCAAGCGGTTTTTTTGGTCGCTGACCGCAGCTCGTCGACCTTACGTTCCCACTTCATCTCCTGTGCAAAGAGCAGACACTCTTCGGGGTTCATGAAGACCGTTTCCTTCTCGGCCGGATAAGCGCGGTTCACAACGTCGCTCATGTATCGGGAGATGACGTCTTCCATGATCGGAATCAGATCGGTGTAGATGCGCGAATGCCGCGGCACATGCTCCTCCCAAAGATGGAAGAGGTCCGAAGAGATGATGTGCACGCCGTGCGCGCGGTTTCCCGCGCCCAGGCTGATGACCGGGACCGGCAGCGTCTGCGCCAGATATTCGGCAACCTCAGACGTCGTCACTTCGCACAGGATCGAGAAGCAGCCGGCGTCAACCATCGCCCTGGCGTCCTCGACCATTTCCTTGGCTCGCCTGGCCGTCTTGCCTTGCGCGACAAACCCGCCAAGCTGCGGCATCCGCATCGGCGTGATGCCGATATGGCCCTGTACCGGGATCCCGGCGCGCACGATCGCTTCGATATTCCTGGCGTGATGCTTGTTGCCTTCGCATTTCATCACTTCGGCATTGGCTTCGTGCACAAAGCGGCCGGCATTGGCCACCGCCTGCTCCGGCGAGACGTGGAAGCTCCAATAAGGCATGTCCACCATGCGCAGGCCGTATTTCGAGCCGCGGTCGATCGCCTTCGACATCATCATGACCTCGTCGAAGCTCACCGAGACCGTGCTCTTGTGGCCGAACAGGATCATGCCGCCGGTATCCGAGACGCACAGGATGTCCATGCCAAGGCGGTCGGCGACTACCGCAGTGCGATAATCATACGCGGCGAGCTGCGTGATCGGCTCGCCCTTCTTCATCTTCGCCATCAATGTGTTGATGGTGACCTTTTTCCGTGCCGGTGCATCAGCCATAGCCCACTTCCCCTCAATCACGAGGCTGTTTCGGGAGTGGTGAACAACCCGGCAGCGCTTTGCGCCGCTCAGCCCGCTTTCAGTTGCACCGCCATGGAGCGCTACCGCACACCCTCCGTCAAATATGCACAAGCTATCTTATATTCGCCCTCGGCTATGATGGACCCCTTGCTCGCACTCACCCGCCAGAGCCCGGCCATGGGGCGCGAGGACGGCGCTTCTGGGTGTCATAGAGCGGTTTGGACGTCAGACGGATATTGCGGAAGATACCCGCCGGATCGTGCAGCGGGCTGCTCGGCAAGGTGCCGGCAAGCACGTAGCCCAGGCCAAGAATGCCGCCAGCCACGACGCTCGTGCAGGCTGAGGTTATCGCAATCTCACCCGGCGCAGACGGCCGCCGCAGGTCGGCCGGCGGCCGCCAGGGCCATCCCTGAATGTCCGCGTCGGCAAGGAACGAAACAAGCTTGATCTCAGGCGGCGGCGGATCGATGAGCCGGCCAAATCCTGCCAGGCCGATTTCCGCGGGTGAGACGGGCAACCGAAACTCGTTGCTGAACAGAACAAACCCTGCCTCGATGCGCAAGATATCGGCCGCAACGAACCCGGCAGGTCGCACGTGGGGGGACAGCGCATCCCAGAGATCGTGCGCATGGCGACGGCCTGCAATGATCTCGAACCCGGCTTCTCCGGTGTATCCGAGCCGGCCGATCCGGCAAGGAATGGCCGCGAGTGAGGCCTGGTCGAAAGCAAAATACTGGAGCTGCCCCACGCGGCCAACATCGCCGAGCTTGCGCAGTGCATGCAGCGAGCCCGGGCCCTGGACCGCAAAAACGGCTCTATCGGCCGTCAAATCGACGACGACGGCTTCCGGCCCGGAACGAGAGAGCAGGTCCGAAATGTCTTCCCGGCGGCCGCTCATGACCTCGAAGGAATTTGGCCCGGTCTTCCACACGGTCAAATCGGCAATCACCCGACCGTCGGAAAGGACGCGCAAGGCATAGTAAATACGCCCCTCCTGCAGCGTAGCCATCGATCTTCCGGTGAATGTCTCTACGACTTCACCGGCGCGATCGCCCGTAATCCGCGCACATTCCAAGAACGAGAAATCGAAAAGCGCGCAATCCGCTCGGCATATCATTGCCTCAAGTACGGGATCGCCAAAGTCGTATGTCAGCTCAAATTCTTCCAGGGCCATCGCCAGCGTCACATCAGCCGCCAAACCACGTTTCCAAGAATGAAAACCCCTACAACAGCCAGCACGGCCGAGACGATCCAGCGCAAGCTTGCACGCGGCGCAACATGGGCAAGCTTCGCCCCGCACCAGGATCCGACAGTCAGGGACAACCCGAGCGTTCCGCCGAGCTGCAGATCGAGTTGTCCGTACAAAAAGTTTCCGAGCGTCGCCACGATCGCAACCGGTAACTGGATGACTTGACTGAGTCCGACGGCCACGAGCACCGGTACTCTCATTGACATGAGGATCGGGACCAGCACCAGCGGTCCCCCCGTGCCGCTGATGGATGACAGGAAGCCGGTCAGAGCTCCGACGGGGAGAAGCACAGCGTTGGAAACAGCATACCCCTTTGCATCAGTCGCGGCTTGCGCCCTCAGCGAGTTGAGCCCCGAAGAAACCGCGAGCAGACCAAGGCACGCTTCCAGCAACACAGGATTAATCACGCTTACGGCCCATGCCCCGGCAAACGCCGTCGGTGTCGCACCGGCGCACAGCCATGCAGCCGTGCCCCACCGGATCGACTTGTTGTGAGCAAAAACCGCCGTCGCGATCAGACCTGCCGGGATGTACGCCATCATCGCCGCCGGAATGCTGACCTGAATTGGAACGCCGGCAAAAAAAACGAGTGCAGGAACGAGAATAACACCGCCAATTCCTATGCATCCAATCATCAAGCCGGACGTAAGCCCGAGAAGCACGATCCAGATTAGTTCTTGAATACCCAACGATGCCCCCCACCTTGCACGAAACGCGTCGCGATCATTCCAGCACAACCTGATTGTGCATCGCACAATCAATACTCCAACGATTTCTCGTTTATTTTTGAATTTCCGCTAATCTCGATTCACGTCCCGACGTCTCATTGAGTGAGTCGAAATGTTCCTTAGACAGTTTCGCTATCTGGTTGCAGTTGCAGAAGAACGTCACTTCGGGCGCGCTGCCCAGCGTTGCAACGTCACGCAACCGAGTCTTTCCAGCGGGATAAGGCAGCTTGAATACGAACTCGGTGTACCGATCTTCTTGCGCGGTCGCGGCCAGCGCTTTCAGGGACTGACGGCAGAGGGTGACCGCGTTGCGATATGGTCTCGCGCTGTGCTCGCTCACTGCGACGCGATGCGCAAAGAGATCGAGACCATGAAGCAGAACCTCACCGGGCATCTTCGCATGGGCGTGATGCCGTCGATGTCGCCGGTGCTGCCGTTTCTGCTGCAGGACTTGCGGGAAAAATATCCCAGCCTGCGCGTCGACGTTCAATTCATCGGTAACGAGGCGATGAAGCTTGGACTCAACAATTTCACGCTCGACGTCGCGATGACGTATCTCGACAAGGCAGATCTCGGGCGCAAGAACACGCTCTCGGTCTACCGGGAGCAGTTGAGCCTTCTCGTCCCTGATACGGCAAGATACCAGAATCGAAAAACGATCACGTGGAAAGAGGCCGCAGAGTACCCATTGGCGATGCTGCGTCCCTCGATGCATGAACGCCGGTTTGTCGATCAGGTGTTTGCCAGCATCGGGTGCGCGCCAGAGGCAAGGGTCGAATCCGAATCGATTTTGCACTTGATGTTCCAGGTTCAATTCACCGAACTCTGCACGATCATCCCGTCGCATTTCGTCCACGCACCCGGGCTTCATCCCGGGACGCGCGCGCTTCCTCTGGTCGACCCGATTGTCAGTCAGGAGGTCGGCTTGTTCTGGACCGAGGGAGAAATCATGCTGCCCATGGCGGCGGCATTCGTTTCCGTCGTGCGCAAAATGAACAAGTCCGGCGAGTTGCGTAAGCGCCTCGAAGGCAGTCACGATGGCATCTATGATCGACCGGAGACGACACCACGACAGTCCAGGGCGTGACCTGCGTCGCGGCCCGAACCCTGCGGGCGTCACGCCGTTCCCGTTGTCAAGAAGGCAAATGCCATTGCGGCGGGATCGCTGGCGGCAAGCATTTCGGACGCTGTGAGGATCAATCGTGCCCGCCCCCTTCCCGCTCCGTTCTTTGCCGGATGCTCCCGATAAAAATATGGCTCCGGGTTCTCGGCATCGCCCGGGGTAAATCCGACGTCCAGCCCTCCGGACTCGACATGCGACGCGCGAAGAGCGAGCGTCTGTGGCCGGCAGATGATGGAGGCTTGCTTATCGCCTTCCCTCCAGGCCGCCGCATCAAGGATCGCCGCGGCTTTCCGAAACCAGGCCGTCAGCTGCGTCAGGCCCTTTTGGCACGATTGCGGAGAGTGATCGTTGGCATCGCCGGTCATCAGATCGGGGACATGATGAGGCAATTTCTTCGAGAACTTCGCGCGATCGACACCGTGATGCAGCAGTTCAACCAGCAGCCACGCCTCGACCTCCGCCGGCGAGCGTTCTTCGGGATCAAAGACGTGTGGCACCGCCTTGGTGTCCTTGTGAAACTGCAGTTCCAGCGACGGCAAATAAAGTGCGAGGGTCAGATTCCCGTCGAAAGGCTTGGTGACGAAAGTTGCAGAGACTGGCCGGTACTCGAGGCAAATGCGCTCTTCCAGCAAGCGTGCCGGCAGATAGCTGTTCTCGATCCTGGCCAGCCATTGCAGGAGATTGATCGTCTCCACCCTCGCCCGCGCAAGCGCATCGAGATCGAGCGGCCGGACCGACTGCCATGCTGCGGAATCGATCAACGGTCTTGCGGCCGTCCTAGCTGAACTTGTCATATCGAATGTCCCGGCTCGTCATGCCGCAAGCAAGTAGCCGCCGGATCGCGCCGTCGACCATGACCGGCGGCCCCGCGACAAAGGCGATCGCGTCCCCGGCCCCGTCGGCAATCGCCTTGCCGGCGACCTCGTGAACGAAACCGCTCTCAAGCCGCAGTGATGGATAATCGGCGTGAAATGGTGTCATCGCAGCTTCGTCCGACAGCGCGATCGTGACGTCGAGATTCCCATGCGAATCGACGACGTACCGCGCGAGCGTCTCAAGGTAGAATGCATCCTGCAGCGTCCGCACGCCAAAAAATACCGAGCCCTTGTGCTCGCTGAAGTAATCCGCCTGAACTGCGCATTCGAGGATGGACATGATTCCGGCGATCCCCGATCCACCGGCAATGCTAACGATGTCCTTGCCCTCGCCCGGACGAAAGACTGCGCGTCCAAGTGGACCGAAGACGGCCACTTCCGGATCGCCCTGCGGACCGTCGAATAGCCAGTCGGTGAAGCGGCCGCCAGGCTTACGTTTGACGACCAGCTCTATCCGGTGCACCTCCGTATCGAAGTTGACCATCGAATAGGCCCGTCCCCCCGTCACGTCGGGGCAATCGATAACGACGAATTGCCCGGCCTCGAAACTCATCGGTGCCGAAAGGTCGACATCGAACCGGGCCACGTCCCTCGTGACTTTTCGAATATTGCGAATGATCCCGCGACGCAGCGCGGGGGGCGTGTCCATCGCGCCGATTTCCGACGGGACCTTAAGGACGCAATCTGAACTCGCGATCGTCTGACACATCAGGATGTCGCCTTTTTCCGGCTTGAGCCTTGCGCCGCCGGGAGCCTCCTTCCAGCGCACCTCGACATCGCCCGCCGCTACGCGCGCACGGCAGGTTCCGCAGGTGCCGGTCGCACATTCATAGGGAAGACCAATGCCCTGCCGAAGCCCGGCATGTAGAATCGCCTCGCTATCTCCGCAATCGATAGTCGTTTCGCCGCTCTTGCTCTGGATTGTTATCTTCATCTGCTACCGAGGACGGGCATGGCTGGAGCAGCTATTTGAAAAAGTCGTCGTCGTCATCCTCGGTCTCGAATTCGTACACCAACTCCTCTTCGATATTGACGAGGATCAACCCATCCTCGTGCTTGAGCTCGTAGGCCTTGAGGGGCTTTTCAGTCTCACCCTGCATTTCGAGCGTATCGAGTTTCCAGGCCCACAGATGCTTGGTGCAGGTCAGGATGCAGCGCACGACGACGCCGGATTCTTCCAGCGGCTCTTCCATATGCGGGCAGACCGGCGGGATGGCGCGGTAGCCGGCGCCGTAATTGACCAGGAGGACCGGAATGCCCTCGACGTCAAACTTCCTGACCGTATTCGCGGCAACATCGTCCGACCCGCATATGCGTTTCCACGTCATCTCTAGCTTCTTTCACCCTTGCATAGGCGCGGCGCAGCGTTTCGCGCTCCGGCAAACGCCATCAAATCGGCCAGTGCGAACCCTTGTCCAGCCGACGATTTTCGATCCGCACCTCGCGACTGAGAAAGCTCGCCTTGCCACCGTCGACCTTCAAGGTGTCGATATACTTTCCGACCAGGAACAAGCGGCTCTCGCCAGCATCGATGTGAGAGTTGATACCATCAAGGAGGTTTTGAAAGACGACGACGGAACTGATCGCCTTGGCCGACTGCGCCGCTTCATCGACATCGACGGTGTAGAGCGACGTGTGCCGGGTCAAAGGCGAATGATCGGTATTATGCTTCGGCAGCAGCTTGATCATGCTCGCAAGACCTTTCAGGTCATGTGCGAGATAAGTCAGGTCCTTGTTTATTTCCGGGCTCCAGGCACGGATGGCATATTGAAACTTTTCGTCGCAAAGGGATAGCCAACCGTCCCAATCCTGCCGGTCGAGCAGAAGGCTCGACCGATAAACGGCGTCACGAACGAGAGCGTATACGTCCACAGCAAATCCCCATTGAGTCAAAGCCTGACAGCTGCGCAGGCGCGCGGCCGCGCGCCGGCTTCCGACCAGGGCATCTACCCGGCCGGGCGGAAGTCTCGTTAGCTACTCCGCCGCCACCGAGACAGCCTCGGCATACGGTTGTTCGGGATGGTTCGGCATTCGATTCATCCAGCGGCCCCACTCTTCGTAATAGTGCCGCATGCCGTTCTCGTCGTGGATCGTCTGGTTCTCGTGGCGACCGTGAAGAATTCGCCGCGGCTCCGAACCGGTCTGCATAGTCGTGCCCTGCCCCTGCACGCCGATGAGATCTTCATGCAGATTGCGGCCGAACGGCCCCCAGATCGAATTGTGGTGATTGATACGGGTCTGCCGCTCCTCCGAAGTATCGCGCTTGAGCCCGAGGCCGCGGAATTCGATCATGACCTTGTCCGGACCAAGCGGCGTCACGATGTCGCAGCGCAGTGCCGAACCGCGCAGGTTGAAGTTCATGCCCGGGAACATGTCGATCATGTACCATTGATTGGGAGGCAGATGCGGGAACGAGAGCGCCGCACGGCTGTCGAAGCCTTCGTACTTCTCGTAATTGACCTCGAATGTGCCGACGACAATGTGGCCGTGCTCGAACGATTCGTTCTTGCGGGCGAAGTACGCGTCGTTAAAGCCGGTGACGCGGTTATGGTAATGCATGAAGTCGTGATAGAATTCGCAATTGGTGTCGTGCCAGAGCTTGTAGTTCGCGTTCACGATCGCCTTGTGGTAGTGAAAAACCTCCAGCGGCTCGGCGTCCAGCGTCTTGCGCAGGCAGCCAAAGGCAGGCGCGGCCCAATCCTCGAGAGACACCTTCGGATTGTCGTCAAGATTGACCCAGACGAAGCCGCCGAACTTCACTTCGCAGCGCAGCCGGCGCAGGCCGACGTCTTCCTTGCACAAGCGATCCTGAAAGCCTTCCTTTTCGCGGCTGATGTAGACGCAGTTGCCGCGCATGTCGTATTGCCAGGCATGGAACATGCAGGTCATGCGCTTGGGATTTCCTGACGGCTGCCCCTCGAGGAAGCTGCCGGCCGGCCGGCGCTCGATGATCATGCCGCGATGCGGGCAGACGTTGAGAAACGCGCGCACTTCATTGTCGGGACCGCGACATACGATCACGGGCTCGCGCGCAATCGACATGGTTCGAAAGTCGTATGCCTTGGGCAGCTCGGACTCGTGGCACACGGGAATCCAGGTCTTCGAGAAGATCTTTTCGATCTCTTCCTCATAGATCTGCGGGTCGGAATAGATACGACTATCCACCCATTCATTGGCCTTCAATTTGGGCTCTGAAAGCCATTGGGCATGGTTTTTGGCTGCCACGGCGCTCGCTCCTGTGAAAAAGGTCCGGCCGACCTTACTGCGGCGTACATTACGTGCCGTGGTGCCATCGACGCTAGATGGACCTCAATCGAAGCTGATTATCTAACAATAGACTGAGCTTTAGGTGAGGGGCGTGGGATACCAGCTCGTTTTGGCTCAATTGTGTGGGTTTCCCGAGTCCAATCATAGGTCTGCTCTATCGACTCATTTGGAAGAACGATTTTGTCCCAAATGAACCGTGCTGGCATGCTAACGTCCAGTTTGGAGCTCTGCGCGAGATCGACACGTGCAATATGGATACAACAACCTGAAGTTATCCGCGAAGATCTGAAGAAACCGCAAGAGTTTCGATGCGTCATAAAGAGACACGGGGGGGTGCAATGAAGCACAAGCGCAAAGTCGGCAGAGGCTCCACAACATCAACATGGACGCTTGGCTTGGTCCTCGCTGTCCTATGTTCGATCGTAACAATTCTCGCTGGCACCCGCATTGCCGGCGCCGCGGCATCGAAGTCCTACGGCAAGCCGGGCGATCCGATCGAACTCGTGATCGGCTATCAGCCCTACTACACAGAGTCATGGTCCGGCTTGATCATGCGGGACAAGAAATTCTACGAGAAATACCTGCCGAAGGGCTCCACTGTCACCTTTCAGATCGGCCTGCAGGGCGCGATCATCGTCAACGGGATGTTGGCTGGAAAGGTCGACGTCGGTTACGTCGGCGACATGCCTGGGATCGTTTCCACCAGCCATCCGGAAGTCCGCGACGTCCGTATTGTTTCCGTGCTCGGCCTCGGGCTCGACCAATGCAACATTTTTCTGGCCCGCAACGACGCGCCCCATTTCGCGACGCCTGATGAGGGGTTGAAGTGGCTGGACGGCAAGATTGTCGCAGTGCCGAAGGGAAGCTGTACCGACCGCTTCGCACAAGCGGTATTCAAGGAACGGAAGATCACGCCGTCCGAATACCTGAACCAGAGCATCGAGGTCATTACCAGCGGCTTCCGGGCCGGCAAGCTGGACGCCGCCGTGATCTGGGAACCGACGGCGTCGCGTCTTGTCCAGGAGGGACTGGCACGCAGGATCGCGTCTGGAGCGTCGGTCAACGAGCGCGATGGCGGCTTCCTGGTGATGCCGCAAGCGCTGATCGAGCAACGGCCCGATGTCGTCAAGGGGTGGCTTGAGGCCGAACTCGACGCCGTTCTCTACTTCGCTGACGCCAAGAACGCGATGGATATCGCAAAGATGGCAGCAGGCCAGACCACGGGCTTCACCGAGAAGGCGCTCTGGGCGTCTGCCTTCGGACAGACCCCGAAATCCGAGGGTGGCACCGATATCCGCATTACGCTGCCTTACGGGTTTACGCCCGAGGCGAACGAACTGATCCAGAAGGCCTCGAAGTTCCTGGTCGAGATCAAGAGCATCCAGTCAGAGATCCGGCCCGAGGCGGTCGTGCCTCAGTTCACCGCGGACATTCTCAAGGCACACAACCTGACGGCGCCTGTGGGGGAAGTCAAAGCGCTTCCGACCGAGATGTACACGGGGAAATGAAATCTGCCGCGGAGCGGCTTCTTTAACAGCTGACTTAGCACCCCATGGAGCAGGCGCGAGACGAAATTATCGCCAGCGCCGACACGAACGAGAGCGAGTCATACAGGACAGGCGGCAAGATGAGCGAAGCAATGGCGTCCGACGTTCGAAGCCTTGGCGCGGGGCAGGCTGGTGGTCAGGCTTCCCGGAAGCAGACCCCCCTTGCCGTCGCCATGTATCGGTTTTCGCTTTGGTTGCGAAGTCCGCGGCCCTACCTGATGTTGACCGGCTTCATCCTGTTTCTCGGCTTCTGGTACGTTGCCGTCGAGGTTTGGAAACTCCCCCGCTTCGCCGAAATGCCAGGGCCGACCGAGGTCATGCATGAATGGCTCAGCGAGAATCCTACCTACGGATTGTCAGTATTCCTCCCCGAATACTACCTTCATATCTGGGTAAGCACCCGGCGTATTGCGATAGCATTCTTTCTCGCAACGGCGATCGGCGTGCCGCTTGGACTGTTTCTCGGATGGTCGAAACGATTCAAACAATATGTCTTTCCGGTTTTTGAATTGCTACGACCGGTGCCGCCGCTGGCTTGGGTGCCACTCGCGATCGTTATGTTTCAGGGATCGGAAACACCCGTCATTTTTCTGACCTTCCTGGCATCGTTTTATGCCACCGCTCTCAACACCATGCTCGGCGTTGAATCGATCGACGAATCCTACATTCGCGCAGCGAGTTGCCTCGGCGCAAAGCGCTGGCAGGTCTTTCGTCACGTTATTGTTCCGGCGGCGCTGCCCTTCATCTTTACCGGGTTGCAGATCTCAATCGGCGTCGCCTGGTTTTCTCTCGTGGCCGGCGAAATGGTTTCCGGACAATACGGCCTCGGCTACGTCATCAACACCTCCTACACCATGGTCCGCTATCCCACGATCATCATCGGAATGGCGACGCTTGGGATCGTAGGATACACCACCAGTGCCGCGATCCGTCTGCTTGGCGACCATATGATGCAGTGGCGTACCCGAGAACTCGCACTCGGAGCAGACAAGTGACCGCCCAACCGTCGACAAGCCTGAGCACGCCCGACGCGCAGCTCCGATCAGCCAAGGCCCATCCCGCAACTGCGCGGACAGGCGGCGTCCGCATCGTTGACGCCGTCAAGACGTACGGCAAGCAGGGCGCTGGTGTCCTCGCCGTTGACCACTGCACGTTCGACGTTCCCGCGGGCGAAATCACGGTCGTCGTCGGCCCTTCCGGCTGCGGCAAAACGACCCTTCTCAATGCGATTGCCGGCTTTCATAGCCTGTCGTCCGGCAGCATCTATCTCGACGACCAGATGCTGTGCGGCCCGGGTAAACCGAAGGCCGATCCCGGCCCGGACCGTATCGTTGTCTTCCAGAACGGCGCCCTGTTTCCATGGAAGACAAATATCGAAAATGTGGCGTTTGGACCCGTCATGCAGGGAATCATGACCAAGGCCGAAGCTTACGATAAAGCCCGAAGCATGATGGCGGATGCCGGATTGCGCGACATCGAGAATGACTATCCGGGTGAAATCTCGTCAGGCGTCCGGCGTCGCGTGGAAATCGTTCGCGCGCTGATGACGGATCCCAAGATCCTGTTGCTCGACGAACCCTATCGCGCGCTCGACTCGCTCACCAAGTCGGTGATGCACGAATCCCTGCTCGAGATTTTCTACAGGAACCGCGTGACGATCTTCTTCATTACGCACGATCTCGAGGAGGCAATTTTTCTCGGCCACCGCGTCGTGATCATGACTAGCAGACCCTGCCGGCCGAAGAAAATTCTCGACATCGATATTCCGCATCCGCGTGACTACAGCGTCCTGACGACGAAACGCTTCCGCGAGTTCATGGATGAAACGGCAGCCGCGGTCCACGAAGAAGCAATCAAGGCATTTGCCGCCGGTGAGAAGGAACGCTGAGATGAATTGGGGCGTTGCCACTGCGTCGAAGATCGGCGGATTTCTGGCCGGTGAAGATTTTTGGCGCGGCGTCGTCGCTATCGTTGCCTTCCTGATCTTCTGGGAGGCGGGCTCGCGCTCTTCAAGCTGGCTCGGCTTCGCGTTGCCCTGGATATCCAAGATTCCGCCGCCGGTGGCAGTGCTGCAGGAACTGTTCAAGCTCGTTCAGGACCCGAGTTTCTGGCAGAGCGCATTTCTGAGCACATTGCGCGTATTCGAGGGATTTTTTGCCGCCATGCTGGTTGGCATTCCGCTCGGCCTCGCGATGGCGGTCAGCAGGACCTTCTATGGGATCACGTTTCCGGTTTTTGAAGTGCTGCGACCGATCCCCCCGCTCGCATGGGTACCAGCATCGATCATCTTCTGGCCCACTCAAGAACTTTCGATCGCGTTCGTCACGTTCCTCGGCGCTTTCTTCACGATCGTGATCAACGTTGTCGGCGGCGCGCAGTCAATTGACGTCCGCTACTTTCAGGCCGCTCGATCGATGGGCTCATCGACCTGGGACATTTTCAGACGCATCATCCTGCCCGCAACACTGCCCTCAATGGCCGTCGGTGCGACCGTCGGCGTCGGCATAACCTGGGCGGTGGTCGTGGCCGCCGAAATGATCTCCGGCGGAGGAAGCGGCGCCGGCGGAGGGCTCGGCTTCTTCATCTGGAATTCTTATGTCGGCGGATCATACACCCAAATCGTCGCCGGCATGATCAGCATCGGGATCGCCGGTTATATCTCCAGCGCAGTGCTGCGAAAGGCGGGTACGTGGGCAACTCCCTGGCTCAACGAAGGCTGAAAGACGGTCCGACCCCAATGCAGCAAATGACAGCAATTTCCTCACTCGACGCAAACAGCGTACGTTCCCTCGGCAGCGAAATCAGCGTTCGAGGCGTCAGCAAATCCTATGGAGCCGAACGATTCGCAAAGCAGGTCATCCGCAACTGCAATTTCACGCTCGAGCGTGGCAAGTTGACGGTGATGATTGGTCCGTCCGGATGCGGCAAGAGCACATTGATTCGCCTCCTTGCCGGTTTCGAACGCCCCACAAGCGGCACCATTACCGTTGACGGCAAGCCCATGACGGGACCTGGCGTCGATCGCCTCGTCGTGTTCCAGGAGACGGCGCTGTTTCCGTGGATGTCGACCTACGACAACATCATGTACGGCCCGCGCGCCCGTGGACAGGACACTCCTGAGATGCGCGAGCATGCGGAGATGCTGTTGCAGAAGGTCGGCCTCTCTGCGTTCCGCAAGAAATATCCATCGCAACTTTCGGGTGGGATGCAACGACGGGCGGAGCTTGCCCGCGCGATGATCAACGAACCGAACGTCATGATCCTCGACGAGCCATTCCGCGGGCTCGACGCCATGACTAAGCGACTGATGCAGGAATACTACGCGAATCTCTACAGCGAATTCGGACGTACGACCTTCTTCGTAACAACCGACATCGACGAGGCGATCTATCTTGCCGATCGCATTCTGATCATGACCAATATCCCGACCGAGGTCCGCGCGTCGATCGAGGTCAATTTGCCTCGTCCCCGCAACGTCGAAAACATCACGGAAAGCGACGAGGCCAATGCAATAAAGATGCAGGCCCTCGCGCTGCTGCACGAGGAGGCCATGAAGTCTTTCGTCCGGGGCAGCAAGGCCGCCGCGGACTTCGTTGAAGCTTACTCAAAACGCGTCAATAGAGAATGACAAGCTGGCGTAGGCCCGCATCGAGACCGCGAAAAACAATCGACTCAACCGAAAGAATATCTTCGTGACGGCAACTATAATCAATGGCAACGCAGTTGCAGCCGAGATCCGCAACGACTGCCGCGAGCGCGTGAAGCGTATTGTAGCTCGAGGCGCGACGCCGCCGGGCCTGGCAGTAATACTCGTTGGATCGGATCCCGCATCGGAGATCTATGTACGAAACAAGATTCGCGCGTGCAGAGACGTTGGAATTCGTTCGGTCGAAGTTCGTTTTCCACCTGACGTAAACCAGCGATCGGTTATCGAAAGAATCGGGGTTCTCAACGACGATCCGTCCATTCACGGTATTCTTGTCCAGCTTCCGCTGCCGCCTTCGTTCGATATCGCAAAAATATTGCATGCGATCTCCGTCGAGAAGGACGTGGATGGATTTCATCTCTACAACGTGGGAGGGCTCGTAGCCGGCGGAACGGTATTCCCGCCCTGCACTCCCTTTGGAGTCGTGAAACTACTTGAACACGAGCGCATCCCGATCGAGGGCAAAAATGTCGTCGTTGTAGGGGCGAGCAATATAGTGGGCAAGCCAATGGCATTGATGCTGATGCAGCACGAAGCGACTGTCAGCATTTGCCACGCCAAGACGAGGGACTTGGCGCAATTCACGATCCTGGCTGACATTCTGATTGTAGCCGCCGGAAAGCCGAAGCTTATTCTTCCGCAGATGGTTCGCACCGGCGCCGTGGTTATCGACGTGGGTATCAATCGTCTCAAGGACGGCACCCTCGTCGGCGACGTCGATTTCGACGGCGTTGCGGCAAAGGCATCCTACATCACGCCCGTGCCCGGCGGAGTAGGCCCTATGACTGTGTCCATGCTGCTTTACAATACAATTGGGTCCTGCGAACGACGGCATCAAGTGACAAAGCCGGCTTCGACGAGCGATACGAACACACTGGTCGCCGCAAAATAAGCCAGCCGCCTCAATGAGCCCTTTGGCAACCTGCCGGTCAAGCCCCGCCAGGGACTTTGCTCAATAACTCACGTTTGACCGAGGCTGGACGTTTGGCTCAGCGTCGACGGCGCGAGCGGTCAGACAGCTTGGCCAAGTGCAGGGGAATCTGGCTGAAGCCGCTGCTTCTCGCGTACAGCAATGATGTTGATGCGCTCGGCATTTCGAAGATGGGTTTCAGCGTGCCGGATCCCGTCCCGATCAAAATAGACCAACGATTCGGCCGTCGGCGCCGACATCAATCGAGTCGGCTGCAGGCAGCTTGGGGAGGCCCGGCATTGTCATGATCTCACCGCAAACTGCTACGACGAATTCGGCGCCAGCCGAAAGCCGCACTTCCCGCACATTGATTGTATGTTCGACCGGAGCACCCTTGGCGTCCGGATTGGTCGAGAAGCTGTACTGAGTCTTGGCGATACAGACCGGGAGTCTGCGGAAACCCATGTCCTCCCAGGCCTTGAGCTGGTCCTTGACCGACTTGTCAGCAACGACGTCCTTTGCGCGGTATATTTCGCGTGCAATGGTTTCGATCTTTTCGAAGAGCGGCATCTCGTCCGGATAAAGCAACTTGAGCTTTCCGTTGCCGGAATCGATCGCCTTGACTACTGCCTTGGCGACATCGGCGGCCCCCGGACCGCCCAAGGCCCAATGATCAGCCATCACCGCCTCGACGCCGAGCGACTCGCACTTCTCCTTGACCAGAGCAATCTCGGCGTCAGTATCGGCCGAGAAACGGTTGATCGAGATCACCGCAGGTAAGCCGAACTTCTTCACGTTCTCGACGTGGCGGCGTAAATTGCTGATGCCTGCGTTCAGCGCTGAAAGATCTTCCTTCTTGAGATCTTCCTTTTTGACGCCGCCGTGCATCTTGAGCGCTCGGATGGTGGCGACGATGACGACGCAGGACGGCTCCAGATCCGCCTTGCGGCACTTGATATCGATGAACTTCTCCGCGCCGAGATCGGCACCGAAGCCCGCTTCCGTTACTACATAGTCGGCGAGCTTGAGCGCAGTGGTGGTGGCGACGACCGAATTGCAGCCATGGGCAATGTTGGCAAATGGACCACCGTGGATGAAGGCAGGCGTGCCTTCCAGCGTCTGCACCAGATTTGGCGCAATGGCCTCCTTCAGAAGGGCTGTCATGGCACCGTGCGCCTTGATATCCCTGCCGCGGATCGGTTTACGGTCGCGGGTATAGGCGACAATGACATTACCGAGCCGTTCCCTCAGATCATCGAGGTCTTTGGCGAGACAAAAGATCGCCATGACCTCGGACGCGACAGTGATGTCGAATCCCGCCTCGCGCGCGTAGCCGTTGGTGGCGCCACCGAGCGAGCAGACGATCTCGCGCAGGGCGCGGTCGTTCATATCGATAACGCGGCGCCAAGCGACCCGCCGGCTGTCGATACCGAGCGGATTGCCCCAATAGATGTGGTTATCAATCAATGCCGACAACAGATTATGGGCCGAGGTAATGGCATGAAAGTCGCCGGTGAAATGGAGATTTATGTCCTCCATTGGAATTACTTGGGCATATCCACCTCCAGCAGCCCCGCCCTTCATGCCGAAGGATGGACCAAGCGACGGTTCGCGAAGGCAGAGCATCGCCTTCTTGCCGATGTGGTTGAGCGCGTCCGTAAGGCCGACTGTGGTCGTGGTCTTGCCCTCGCCGGCCGGCGTCGGCGTGATTGCTGTCACCAGGATCAGCTTGCCGTTTGGCCTGTCCTTGAGAGACTTGACGTAGTCCATCGAAACCTTGGCCTTGTAGTGGCCGTATGGTTCAAGGTTCTCCGCCGCAATACCCAGTTTTTCTTTGGCGATGTCCAGGATTCGCCGTTTGGTGGCTGACTGCGAAATCTCGATGTCAGATTTTGGCGACTGATGTTGTGAGGCCGGCATTGGAGTTCCGATCAACGAGCGTGCACTGGCATGGGATCAAGCGGTCTTTTTGGTCGCTGACCGCAGCTCGTCGACCTTACGTTCCCACTTCATCTCCTGTGCGAAGAGCAGACACTCTTCGGGGTTCATGAAGACCGTTTCCTTCTCAGCCGGATAAGCGCGGTTCACAACGTCGCTCATGTATCGGGAGATGACGTCTTCCATGATCGGAATCAGATCGGTGTAGATGCGCGAATGGCGCGGCACATGCTCCTCCCAGAGATGGAAGAGGTCCGAAGAGATGATATGCACGCCGTGCGCGCGGTTTCCCGCGCCCAGGCTGATGACCGGCACCGGCAGCGTCTGCGCCAGATATTCGGCAACCTCAGACGTCGTCACTTCGCACAGGATCGAGAAGCAGCCGGCGTCAACCATCGCCCTGGCGTCCTCGACCATTTCCTTGGCTCGCCTGGCCGTCTTGCCTTGCGCGACAAACCCGCCAAGCTGCGGCATCCGCATCGGCGTGATGCCGATATGGCCCTGTACCGGGATCCCGGCGCGCACGATCGCTTCGATATTCCTGGCGTGATGCTTGTTGCCTTCGCATTTCATCACTTCGGCATTGGCTTCGTGCACAAAGCGGCCGGCATTGGCCACCGCCTGCTCCGGCGAGACGTGGAAGCTCCAATAAGGCATGTCCACCATGCGCAGGCCGTATTTCGAGCCGCGGTCGATCGCCTTCGACATCATCATGACCTCGTCGAAGCTCACCGAGACCGTGCTCTTGTGGCCGAACAGGATCATGCCGCCGGTATCCGAGACGCACAGGATGTCCATGCCAAGGCGGTCGGCGACTACCGCAGTGCGATAATCATACGCGGCGAGCTGCGTGATCGGCTCGCCCTTCTTCATCTTCGCCATCAATGTGTTGATGGTGACCTTTTTCCGTGCCGGTGCATCAGCCATAGCCCACTTCCCCTCAATCACGAGGCTGTTTCGGGAGTGGTGAACAACCCGGCAGCGCTTTGCGCCGCTCAGCCCGCTTTCAGTTGCACCGCCATGGAGCGCTACCGCACACCCTCCGTCAAATATGCACAAGCTATCTTATATTCGCCCTCGGCTATGATGATCGCGATTACCGAACAAGATGACAATTTGCGGCCAAGAGAGCGGGTCATACGCGCCGGACGAGAGACGGACCCACGTCGCTCGACACACTCACTTGTCACCTGCCTAATTACGCCCCGCTGCTGGCGAATTTCCGCGCGTCGAACCCGGCGTCGAGCGGGGCGACGGCACCACGGGCTCAAGGTCCTGCCAAGGAAAGCTTTACAGCCGTCTAGATCTGAGCTCCCGGTGACCGGCTACATCCCGGACTGCAGCATATCACGCTTGTCTGGCAGCCTTCGGCGCAAGATCGAGAAGCTTCTTTAGCTCGCCCCAAAACCCTGCGGCGCGATTCAGTGCCTGCCAGAGATTCGTTGCAGTCGGCTATCGCGTTTTGATCGCACCGTGACGCAAGTAGCGATTCACTCTCGAGCCACCTGGCCTGCAAGAGATACCTGGGCAATACGGGACGACGGAAGCTGCTTGACCGCCGTGTCGCCATCGATCGATCTGCCCTCTTCGGCGAACTGATCGCATTCCAGGAAGACGCGACGATCACAAGTGCGACAGATCGCGCGATCAACGCCCTGGAAGATTTCCTGAAAGGCGTTTGTCTTCGACCAGAAGATGCGATTGTCTCCAAAGTCCTTGAGATATCCGCCCTTCTTCAAAAATCCCATCACGGACTCCTTGACGCGAATAAGGTATAGACTACCGCCACGCGCCTTGATTTTTCTTGCCTCCAGTGCGAGCGCCTCGGCGCCCGCGAGATCGATAAAGTTCGCACCAGTCATCACTATCGCGATCTGCTTGCAGCCCGGCGTCTCCCTTTCCAGGTTCCGCAGCGATTCCCGAAAACTGGAGACCGCGCCGAAATACAGCGATCCATCCAGACGAAGCACGCGCACCTGTGGGCATTCAGGCAGATCCGGTCGCGCGTCGGTAAATTTCCGATTGGGAGTCGCGGGATCCGGCACTCTCGGCCTGAGCGGCGGCCTTGACGTGCGGTAGAGAAACATCAAGAGCGACAATGCGACGCCGGCCAGGATTGCGATCTGAATGTGCACAAACAATGCGGTGAAAATGGAGACAACAAGGATCCACCGCTCCGAATAGCTGGTCGTCCAGATGTGACGGATGCTTCTCTGGTCGATCAGCCCCCATCCAATCAAGACAAGCGACGCCGCCATTGCAGCCTTCGGCAAGTAGGCGGCCGCCGGTGCCGCAGCGAGCAGCAAGGCGACCAGCACAAGGCTTGCCGAAACAGCCGCCAGGGGCGTTCGCGCCCCCGACTCATAGTTTAACGCGCTACGATTGAACGACCCCGACACGACATATCCGGAAAAAAATGAACCGATGATGTTGGCAAGCCCCTGGCCAACGAATTCCTGATTGATGTCGAGATGCTGCTCGGAACGTATCGCCAGCGCTCGCGAAATCGACACGACTTCATTCAACGCAGAAATGGCGACCGCCAGAGCGGTCGGAATCAGCAGCCGCCAAACGTGGGGATCGAAACTCGGCGCGGACAGCGGCGGGAGCTGTGCAGGCATTGCGCCAACCGTGGCGATAGCCCCCGGACTTGCGGCGTTGATCGCCGCAGCAGTTACACCGCCAATCGCAATTGCCGGCAACATGTAAGGAATTCTCGGCATGTACCGACGCGACAGGATTCCCGCGCCAAGAGTTGCAAGCGCTACTGCAGTCGTCGCGACCGACATGGTCGGCAATGTCCGAACTACGTCGTAAATTGCGGTGATAAACTCGTGACTGTTCTCAACGTCCAGGCCAAAGAAATTTTTCAACTGGGTCGCGATGATCAATATGCCAACGCCGGCCGTATACCCGACCACTACCGAATGCGAAATAAAATTCACGATCACGCCCATCTTGAAAAGACCGAGCGCAAGTTCGATGAGGCCTGCCATGACCGCGAGTGTCATGGCCAACTTGACGTAGTCGACAGATCCCGGCATCGCGAAGGACGACAGGGACGCGGCCAGCACCAGCGACGCGGTTGTGCTAGGGCCGGCGACCAGATGCCAGGAAGATCCGAATAGCGCCGCTATGATCGTCGGCACGATACTGGCGTACAAGCCGTACTGGGGTGGCATGCCGGCAATTGTCGCGAACGCCACACCTTGTGGCAGCACAACGATGGCCCCCGTCAAGCCCGCTAGCAGGTCAGCACGAATGGTCCGCGAATCGGCCCGTGGCCAATTGCGGAATGGTAGTGAATTTATTAACCGCGCCAAATGTTGCAATGAACCGGAACCTGATCTCTGAGCAGGGGCTAGGCGGCTTGCGCACCGTAGAACAGCGTCACGACATGGCGGGCTTCGGCGAAGAACAGCCAGCGCTCCACGAGAACGCCGACGGCCGCGAGCAAGACCGCCAGCACCGCCGCGACAGCAGCGGCGACGCCGCCTGCTAGAATTGCCGTCAGCATCAGCGCGAGCGGAGCGGCGAACAGAGCGAGCAGCGAAATCGTGCGAAGCCGTTCTGCGTGCTTGCGCGCGATGGTGAAACCCATCTCGCGCATCAGGTAGTTCTCTTCCGTGTGCGGCGCCTCGAACAGGCGGATCTTCCCTAGATGGCCCAGACCGGTCGCGCTTCCCGGATCGCTCAGATGCCTCGTTGTCGCTATGAATCGCCAGTAGCTTATTTTGCCGGCGAAAGCAGCGATGCCCGCGATCAGTGCGACCATATCGACACCCTCTGAACCGTGACCAAGCACATGCAGCGTTGCGGCGAGTAGAAGTGCACCACTGTAAAGACCTAGCGCGAGATAGTTCGGTACGACGTAAGGGTTGCACCACTGATGCACGGTCTTGAGCGAGGAATAGATCATGGCCGTACAGTAGATCGTAACGAGCGATGCGCAGGCCAAGGCGAGCCCGAACGCCGTCGCGATGGCTCCAGGCGCCGGCGAGACGATCCAGGCGAGCGTGAGCAGCCCGGCCGGTGCATAGGTCACGAAGGAGCAGACGCCCTCGCGCGAGAGCCAGGACGTGCGCCACTGCGACAAGGCGCGCCAGGCGCGCTCAGGCCGGCCGAGATGAAAGGTCGAAGACAGAAGCCCCACCGTCACCAGCACCAGCGAGAGCGGCAGCACGACGAGGGCAACGATCCGCCCGCCGGATATTTCAAAAAAAGCCGACATCAAGCCATACCAGACGAACAGGCCATAGCCTGCGCCAGAGGCAGTGGTGAAGATGATGACGGATAGCGCCGGATGCATCTGACCGCCTCAACGTGAGAGAATGCGATCGGTCCACCGGAGGAAGGCCGCGCCCTTGCCCTCCGGCACCGCCTTCTTCGCCGCAAGATCGACCAGCGAAATCTGATCGTGCGATCCGCAGGACGAGCCGTTCTTGCGCGACCTCGGGGGTAGGTAGCGGTTGACCGGCTTGTAGCCGAGTTCCGGCATCAGTTCGTAGCCGCCACGCGCAGCGACGAGGCGCGACACGTCGGAGTTCGGATCGCCGAGATCGCCAAAATGGCGGGCATGCGCCGGACAGGTCGAGACGCAGGCCGGCACCCGGTCTGCCTCTGGCAGATTCTCATTATAGATCTTGTCGACACAGAGCGTGCATTTCTTCATCACGCCGTCACCCTCGTCGAACTCGCGGGCGCCATAGGGGCAAGCCCAGGAGCAGAGCTTGCAACCGATGCAAGTGTCGGCATTGACGAGCACGATGCCGTCCTCGGATCGCTTGTACGACGCACCGGTTGGGCAGACCGTGACGCAGGCGGGCTCCTCGCAATGCAGGCAGGAGCGCGGAAAATTCACGGTTCGGGAGTCTTCACCCTCGCCCGCTTCATAGGTGTGAACACGGTTGAACCACACACCGTCGGAACTGCTCTGGAAGTCGCTCAGAGGCCCCGAGTGACCGCTTGCATTCCATTCCTTGCAGTTCACCGCACAGGCGTGGCAACCGACACAGGTGTCGAGATCAATGACGAGGCCAAGCTTCTTCTGGCCCGGGACAGGTTCTGGCAGGCTGGTCACGACCCGGCTCCTGATGATTTGTATTTGGTGCGTGCATCCCATGGACGCTCGCGGCCGTCCGCGTCGTAACGCAGGACGTCGGTGTGCGGCGGCATATTCGGGGGACATTTGAGTAGCGGGAAGTCCGGCAGAGGGGCCTGTTCGCAATTGACCGCTTTCTCGACGTGCACGCGCACGTCGTACCACGCCGCCTGTCCGGTCACGGGGTCGGAGTTCGAGTAGCGGTAGCCGTTCTTCTCCGGGAGCAATTCGGAAATGACGTGGTTGAGCAGAAAGCCTTCCTTGCCTTCGGGAGCGTCAGCCGGGAGGTTCCACGCACCCTTGCGCTTGCCAATCGCATTCCACGTCCAGACCGTGTGAGGGTTTACTCCCTCCATCGTCCGGACAGGAACGCGGATACGGCTGTGGTTGCTCGTCACCCAAGCGAAATCGCCGTCCGCAAGGTTGAGCTTGCTCGCGGTTTCACGGTTCATATAGAGGAAGTTCTTCGAGAAGATCTGACGCAGCCAGGCGTTCTGCGAGTGCCACGAATGGTACATCGCCATTGGCCGTTGCGTAATTGCCGAGAGCGGAAAATCGCGCGTCGACACAGCCTGCTCTTCCAGCGGCGGATACCAGATCGGCAGCGGATCGAAATAGGTTCTGACCCGTTCGCGATCGCGCTCCGGCGGCTGGACATCGCCATGTCCTTCGGCCGCCAGGCGGAATTTCTGGAGCGGCTCGCAGTAGAGCTGCAGGATGATCTGATTGGCGCTGTCGATCATACCGAGTTGAACGGCATGCTCGAGATACTTCTTGTTGCCGTGCTTGAAATAGACCTCGTCGTGCGGCAACTCGTGGCGCCAGAAGCTCTTGTTGGCAACGTAGCGATCGAGCTGCTTCTTGTTGGGAGCGCCCTTGCCCGGCGTCTCGCCATCCTCGCCCCGGAAGCCGGCCAATGGACCGATGCCGGGCCTGCGCTCGTGATTGACTATGTAATCAGGATAACCGCCGGGATATTTCGGTGAGCCGTCTTCCTTCACGAAACCGGGAAGACCGAGGCGGCCACCAAGTTCGATCAGCACATCCTGGAAAGGCCTGACGTCACGGTCGGGCTTCAGCACCGGATGGCGGATCGCATCGGCCGGCCCATGCGCGCTTCCGATCGGCCGGTCGAGCAACGAGATGCAGTCCCAGCGCTCGAGATAAGTCGTGTCCGGCAGCACGAGGTCGGCGTAGGACACCATCTCGGACGCATATGCGTCCGAATAGATGATCTTCGGGATCTTGTAGGTGCCGTCCTCGTTTTTGTCGGTCAGCATTTTCATGGTGCCAGCCGTGTTCATGGACGAGTTCCACGCCATGTTCGCCATGTACATGAACAGCACATCGATTGGATAAGGATCGCCCGCCCAGGCGTTGTGGACAGCCATGTGCATCAGGCCGTGCGCGGAGAGTGGCGCTTCCCAGGAATAGGCCTTGTCAAGGCGAGTTGGCGCACCCTTCTCGTCGACCAGCAGATCCTCCGGACCCATGGTGAAACCGAGAGGCATGCCGCCGAGCGGGGTATCGGGAGCGCTGACCTTGCCCGCGGGCCGCGGACCGCCCGGCGGCGGCTTCGGATACGGAGCCTTGTAACGCCACGATCCCGGCGTATCGACTGCGCCGAGCAGCATTTGCAGAACGTGAAGTGCGCGGCAGGTATGGAAGCCGTTCGAGTGGGCCGAGATACCACGCATGGCATGCATCGCAATCGGACGGCCGACCATCTTGTCGTGGCGACGGCCAGCCCAATCAGTCCAGGGCTGGTCGATCACAACCGGGTTATGGAAGACCTCCGCGAGTTCGCCGGCGATGCGCCTGATGCGCTCCGCCGCCACGCCACAGCGCTCCGCGACCGCCTCGGGCGCGAACTCATCGCTCATGTAACGGTTCGCGAGGAGCTGGAACGAGGGCGTGACAATGCGGCCGTCCTCGAGCTTGAAGGTTCCGACAATCGCCGGTGAGAAATTCGTTCTGCTCGCCGGCACCGCCGTGCCTGTCGTGCTGTCCCACGCGAGTGGCGCGTTATCAGCGTCGCGCGCGAACAGCCCGTCGTCGGCTCCGGCGGGATTCTGCACGACAAGCCAGGTCGCGTTGGTGTAACGGACGAGAAAGTCGAGATCGACGGCGTCCATCTCGAGCAGGCAGTGGATCAATGCAAAGATGAAGAGTCCGTCTGTGCCGGGCCGGATGCCGATCCACTCATCCGCGATCGCGGAATAGCCGGTCTTGACCGGGTTGATCGACATGAACTTGACGCCACGCTCCTTGAGCTTGGCAAGGCCGATCTTGATCGGGTTGGAGTCATGGTCTTCGGCGACGCCGAACATCATGAAGTATTTGGTGTGGTCCCAGTCTGGTTCACCGAACTCCCAGAATGCGCCACCGATCGAATAGAGGCCGGCGGCCGCCATGTTGACAGAGCAAAAGCCACCGTGCGCCGCAAAATTCGGTGTGCCGAACTGCGCTGCCCACCAGCCGGTAAGCGACTGACTCTGGTCTCGTCCGGTAAAGAATGCGAGCTTCTTGGGCTCGGTTCGACGGATGTCGCCGAGCCACTTGGTCGCAAGGCCAAGCGCCTCCTCCCACTCGATTTCCTTGAACTCACCGGCACCACGCTCGCCGGTGCGGAGCAGCGGTTTGCGAAGCTTCGCGGGGGAATATTGCTGCATGATTCCCGCGGAGCCCTTGCCGCATAGTACACCGCGATTAACGGGATGGTCCTTGTTTCCTTCGATGTAGCGGATGCGCCCGTCCTTGATGTGGACCTTGATGCCACAACGGCAGGCGCACATGTAGCAGGTCGTGTATTTCACCTCATCGGCAACGACTGGCGATGTGTCGACCACCTCCGCCGGCCCCGAAAGCATGGCGAGCGGATTACGTTGCGCGACCGGTCGCGTCTTGCGTGGTTCGGCCGCGTCTTCCCACCTAAACAGGCGTCCAGCAAAGCCCCATGCGTCCGCGACCAAACTCATCATGATGGTCCGACTGGCGCCTTTGGGCAGGGGTGTCCGGCAGACTGCGCTTGCCGGCCTTGGATTCTCGGGGAGAGCCGGGTGATCACGATGCCGGGGATGCCATTCGGCACCAGTGGCCCGGGGGGATTTGGGCCGATGCCAGGCGCGCTCGCGTTCGAAAAACTGCTTTCAGGCACTGTGCTCCCCTATTTGCAGGGAGCATGGAGCGCTACGGCATCCGATCGGTCAAATATGCATAGACTATCGTATATTCGCTCTTGGCTATGATGGAGCCAATGCCATCAGGCCGGCCCCGTCGGGTCGCGGAAGGACGCGCGACGGCCACGCCGCCCAGGGGCCCGTTCCGCGGGCACGCTTGCCAACCGCACGAGCTGTAAAATCCTCTTCTGCTTGAGAGACGGGCGGGGCATCATCCACAACTCCCTCGCGAAACTCCGAGACTCTAATCCGCGAGGACGTTTCGTGACTCCGCAACATTGGCGGAGCTACGGCCTTCTACTGCCCCACGCCCCATGTCGTCGACAATCGTTACCGTCGGCCGCTATCTCGCGGGATCACGCGTCGCACCTGTGGGGCCCTTGAAGGTGGCCGGCTGGAATACGGCGATGAAGCCGACAGAGCGGAACCAGGCACCAACGCGGGGACGTCATCAGCCCGTGCGAACAGCCTCGCACGGGCACTGCAGATGAGTTGCGTGCTAAGCTGCACGGACCGTCTTGAGGAAAATTTCGACTTCCGATTTTAACCGACCGCTCTCGGACGAAAGTGACTTCGCTGCCGTCAGCACCTGCGAAGAGGCCGTTTCGGTCCGGCTGGCGCCCTGCTGAACGTCCAAAATGTTGGCGCTCACTTCCTTGGTACCGTGGGCCGCCTGCTGCACGTTGCGGGAAATTTCCTTCGTTGCGGCGCCCTGCTCCTCAACAGCGGAAGCAATTGTCGAACAGATCTCCGACATCCGACCGATAGTGCTGCTTATCGCCTTGATGGCGTCGACCGAAAGGTTCGTGGCATTCTGGATGCCCGCGATCTGCTGGCTGATCTCCCCGGTTGCCTTCGCCGTCTGTTCGGCGAGCGCCTTCACTTCGGAGGCCACTACCGCAAAGCCACGACCGGCTTCGCCGGCGCGCGCGGCTTCGATGGTAGCGTTGAGCGCCAGCAAATTGGTCTGGCCAGCAATCGTGTTGATCAACTCGACGACATCGCCGATTCGCGAAGCCGCGCTCGCGAGCAGTGCCACGTGTTCGTTGGTCTGGCGCGTCTGATCGACGGCTTCCCGGGCGATATTTGCGGATTCCTGAACCTGGCGGCTGATCTCTCCCACTGACGACGACATCTGCTCGGTCGCTGATGCCACCGACTGAACGTTGGCGGAGGCCTCTTCCGAAGCGCCGGCCACGATCGAGGTTAGTTCCTGGCCGCGAGCGGCGGTCGCCGTCAGCGTCGCGGCAGAGGCTTCCAGTTCGTTCGAGGCGGCGGAGACGGTTTCGATGACTTTGCCGACGGCAGCCTCGAAATGATCGGCGAGGCGACTCATGTCGGCCTTGCGTCGCGTTGCGGTCTGCGCGTCGACTTCGGCTCGTTCGGCACGCAGGCGATCCGCCTCAATCATGCCGTCCTTGAACACTTGCGCGGCCGCGGCCATTTGGCCAATCTCATCGCGCCGGTTGGTATCGGGGATCTCGAAACTGTGGTCATGCGCAGCGAGCTTCTTCAGCACGCCGACCATATTGACGATCGGGCGCGTAATCGAGCGGGCGAGGCCCCAACTCAGCCCGATCCCGATCAGCACGATCAGGCCGCTCATCACCATCATCACGAGACCGACGCGGGCGATGGTCGCGACCACGCTCGCCTGGGTCTCGTCGGTGGCCTTAGTGCCCTCAAGACGCAGCACGTCAGAGCCTGCGGCCATGACGTCACCTTCCTTGGTGGTCCAGGAGCCGAGCCGGGTGATGCGGGTCTGCGCCACCTTGACCGCATTTTCGAAACCATCGCGCCACGCGCCGATGGCCTGCACCGTCTTCTTGAGCAGGTCGGCATTGCCGGCACCCGCCTTCGGCGCGACTCTTTCCAGCGTTGCCAGCGCATGGCTGATCTGGCTCTTCAGCTGATCGGCATCGCTCTGTTTCAGAGCGCCGCGATACTGGAAGGCAAGTGATTCGGAAGCCATGAAATCGTCGCGGGCTTCCGCGATCAAGCGGCTCGTCGTCGGATCGAGCGCGTCGTCGTCGCGCAGCTTGGCAAGATTGGAGCGGATCACCGCGCTCGGTGCAATGAGCTGCTCTTCATAAACCTTGGCTTCCTCGGCATAAAGGCCCTGGATCACATGCCAGCTCTCGATATAGGCCTTCAGTGCCCGATCCATCTCGGCCAGTGTCTGCTTTTCCTTCTCGGTCTTCACGCTCTTTTCAGCCTCGGCCATCAGTGCCAAATCCTGCGCCAGAAGCTGGTCAGCCTGCTGCGCGAAGCTGGCGGTGCCCGGGCTGCGCAGCCACTGGTTCACGCGCACTCTCACCTTCGTCATGACGAGATCGATGTCGACCGCCCGCGACTTTCGGTTGAACGCGGACTGAAACTGATCGAAGTCGGAACTGATGCCCGACACCAATATGAGGTCTGCGATGGTGGCTGCGATCAGGAGCGCGATCACGACGCCAAAGCCGACGACAATTCGACCTTTGACCGACGAGAACATCTGAAATTCCTATCAGGGAGGGGAGACGCGAGAACATCGCGGTGTGATTTAGCGAAGGTCAAGGTTCCAAATTCTGATTGAAATTGCCTTAATTCTGGACGCCGAGCGTAGTCAAAATGCATCCTCGGCAGAATCCTCGCTCTGGTTGTACAGTCGTTTAATGCGGTATCTATCTTATATTAGCCACAGGCTATTAAGGTCCCACGCGGTCAGAGGAGCTCGGCGAGCTTTGCGCGGTCTTGATACCGGTCTCGAGCTTGCGGAGTAAATGACGTCAGGCTCCGGACGATCCGGTCACATCATCGACGTTGAGCAGCGCGATGGAAAACTCTTCATCGCGGGAATAGACGCTATGCGCGATCCGAACCGGAAAGCCGGCGGCCGAAGCTGCAACGAAGCCGTCTTAAGGATCCTCGATGGCGATGCAGTCACTCCCAAACCTTGATCAAATGAAGGATCGACGCCCGGACAGCCCACCATCGACATTCACGACCGTCCCGCTGGCATAGGAGGAAAGATCCGACACCAGGAAGGCGACAGTGCTGGCAATCTCTTCGGGGGTCGCCGGCCGCCCAGAGGGCAGATTTGCGAAAAACTCGGGCGCCCGCTAACGGAATTCCCGCAGCGCGTCCCCGATGCGGTCGAACATGTCTCCGATCTGGGCTTCGTCGATGATCAGCGGCGGCGAGAAGGCAAGCCGGTTGCCGATCAACCGCAGGATCACGCCGCGCTCGCGGATCTTCGCATCGATCTTCGTCGGAATCTGCTGCTCGGCCGGAAATGGCTTTCGGCTCGCCTTGTCCTGCACGATCTCGATGCCGCCGATCAGGCCGATGCCTTCGGCGCTGCCGACCAGGGGATGATCGCGCAAGCTGTGCAGGCCGGCGAGGAACGGCTTTTCCATCCGCCTGACGTGATCGACGATGCCGAGCTCGTCATAGATCTTGAGCGTTTCGAGCGCCACCGCCGCGGCGACCGGATGGCCGGCATAGGTATATCCGTGCGCGAAGCTGCCCTGCCTGTCGCTCTCTGTGAGCATCGCCTGGAAGACCCGCTCGTTGATCAGCAGCGCCGAAATCGGGATAAGCCCCGCGGACAGGGCCTTGGCGCAGGAGATCATGTCCGGCTGCATGTCGAAGGTCTGCGATCCCCACATGTTGCCGGTCCGGCCGAAGCCGCAGATCACCTCGTCGGCCACGAACAGGATGTCGTATTTCCTCAAGACGTCCTGGATCCGCTTGAAGTAGCCGGCAGGCGGCAACACCGCGCCGCCCGCGCCCATCACCGGCTCGGCCCAAAACGCGGCGATCGTCTCGGGCCCCTCCTTCAGGATGAGCTGTTCGAGCGCCGCGGCCATCCGCGCGGAATACTGCTCCTCGGTCTCGCCCTCGGCGGCAAAGCGGTAGTAGTGCGGAAATTCGGTGTGCAGGAAGTTCGGGAACGGCAGGTTGAAATCGGCATGCATCTCGGGCTTGCCGGTCAGGCTCACCGAGGCGCAGGTCGAGCCGTGATAGCTCGCCATCCGCGCGATGATCTTCTTCTTCTGCGGCTTACCGACGGCGTTCCAGTAATACCAGACCAGCTTGACGGCGGTGTCGTTGGCCTCCGATCCCGAGCACTGGAACACGACCTTGGACATCGGCACCGGCGCGATCTCGAGCAACTTCTCGGCCAGCTCGATCGCCGGCCCATGCGAGGCGTGTCGATAGATGTGGTAGTAGCCGATATCCCGCATCTGGTTGTAGGCGACCTTGGCCAGCCGCTCGTTGCCGAAGCCGAGCGAGGCGCACCACAGTCCGGCGGCGGCTTCGAGATATTTCTTTCCGGCGTCGTCGTAGACGTGGATGCCTTCGCCGCGGGTGAAGATGCGCGGCCCGCTTTCGACGTGCTTGCGCAGGTTGGTCTGCGGGTGAACAAGACTGGCGACGTCTCTGACGTGAAGGCTGTTTGAAAGCTGGGGCACGTTAACTCCTCTTCTTATTGTCAGGGCCGGTTCGGCCTTTCCGTGACGCATCAACTCGTTGGTCTACAGCAACGCGGCGATCAGGCTCCCAGAAAGGCGCGCCTGATCTCGGCGTTGTCGCGAAGTTCTCTCGAGGCGCCCTCGAACCTGACCCGGCCGACCTCGATGGCAAGGCCGCGGTCGGCGAGCTTGAGCGCCCAATTGGCGTTCTGCTCGGCCAGCACCACGGCCAGCCGCTCCCGCGACTGGATCTCCCGGATCAGCTCGCCGATCCTCTGAACCATCACCGGCGCAAGGCCGAGCGAAGGCTCGTCCAGAAGCAATAGCCGCGGCCGCGACATCAGCGCGCGACCGATCGCGAGCATCTGCTGCTCGCCGCCGCTCAAGCTGCCGGCGGCCTGCTTCAGCCGCTCCCGAAGCCTGGGAAAATAGGTCAGGATCTGTTCGAGCCGCTCGGTCGCGGCGGCAGCCTTGAGGACATGCGCGCCCGCCAGCAGGTTTTCATGCACGCTGGTCTCGACGAAGACCCGGCGCCCCTCCGGCGAGAAGGCGATGCCGCGCCTGGCCATCGAATAAGGCGGCCGCCCCGAGATGTCCTCGCCATCAAGGCGGATCGTGCCGGAGGCGATCTGCACCAGCCCCATCACGGCCTTCAGCGTGCTGCTCTTGCCGGCCCCGTTCGAGCCGACCAGCGCCAGAATCTCGTGTTCCTCGACCGTGACCGAAATGCCGTGCGTCGCCCGCACATTGCCGTAGACCGCGACGAGCTCCCGGATTTCAAGCAGGCTCATGTTCAGACCCGAGATAGGCTTCGATCACTTGCGGATTGCGGATGACGTCGGCCGGCGTGCCCACGCAAAGCTCCGTGCCGTGATGCAGCACCACGACCCGGTCACACAGCCGGGAGATGAACCGCATGTTGTGGTCGATCACCATCACCGTCACGCCATTGCCATTGATCTCCTTGATGACATCGGCGACGCGGTCGGCCTCCTCCGAGCTCAAGCCCGCGGCCGGCTCGTCGAGCAGGATCATCCGCGGCCCGCTCGCAAGCGCAATCGCAAGGCCGAGCGCCTTCTGCCGCCCGTAAGGCAGGCTGCCGGCGAGGTCGTCGCGGCATTCGCGCAGGCCCAGCTCGCCGAGCAGGCGTTCGGCATCCCCGCTCGCCGAACGCATGGCGTCCCTGTGCGCCGGCGAGCCGATCATCGTACTCCAGAAGCCCTTGTAGCCGCGGCTGAACGCCCCGCGCAGCACGTTCTGCCAGACCGTCCGGTTGCCATAGATGGTGGTCGACTGGAACGTGCGCACGAGCCCCCTTGCGACGAGCGCGTGGGTCGGCTTGCCGGTGATATCCTCGCCGCCGAAGCGGACGCGTCCGGTGTCGGGAACGATCGTGCCGGACACCAGGTTCACGGCGGTGGTCTTGCCGGCGCCGTTCGGTCCGATCATGCCGAGAATCTCGCCCTGCGCCACGCTGAAGCGCAGGGCGGTCACGGCGCGCAGCGCGCGAAAGCTCTTGCTGATCCTGTCGACCTCGAGCAGCGCCGTCATGACCGATCCCGCCCGGCCGGCTCGCGCCAGCTCCGCAGCAACACGCCGATATCGCAGAGTCCACCCGGCAGGTAACGCATCAGGAGGATCAGCGCCAGGCCGTACAGCACCCACTGATAATCGACCCAGTTGCGCAGCAGCTCCGGCAGCGCGACGATGAACACCGAACCGAGCACCGGACCCCAGAGCGTGTTGAGGCCGCCGATGACGTTGATCACGACGAGCTTCAGCGATTCCGGAAAGCCGTAGGAGAGCGGCGAGATATAGTGGACGAAGCTCGCCTGCAGCGACCCCTGGACACCGAGAAACGCGCAGGAGATCACGAACACGATGATCTTCACCCTGAACACCGGAATGCCATTGCTCTGGGCGAGGCTTTCGCTTTCGCGGATGGCATCGACGGCGTCGCCGAACTGCGACATCAGGAGGCGGCCGCAGACCGCGGCCGTCAGCAGCGCGAAGGCGAGAACGAGATAATAGAAGCCGGTCGGCGAGCTGAACGACTGAGGCGCGGCGATCCCCGCAATGCCTTCGGAGCCCCCCGTGACGGAGGTCCAGTCCACGAAGATCTGGCGGACGAACTCGCCGAAGGTGAACGTGAAGAGCACGAAATAGACGCCCTTCAGGCGCAGCACGACGGGCCCGACGATGGCGCCGATGGCGGCAGACAGCGCCGCGCCCGCGACAAGCGACAGCCACCAGGACAAATGAAGGCCGGTCGTCAGAAGCGCACTGGTGTAGCCGCCGATCCCGAGAAACGCAGCCTGCCCGAGCGAGAACTGCCCGACCCGGAAGATCAAGTGGATGCTCATGGCGCCGATGGCATAAAGGCCGACCAGCGTCGCGATGTAGAGCAGGAACGTCTCGCCGGCGAGCGGCGGCACCAGCGCCGCCGCAACGGCAACGAGGACCGCGGGCATCGCGCGGATCGGCCGCAAATGCAAAGTCGTGGCGTGTGGCGTCGTGGCTTCGATCGTCATGCAACCCGCTCTGCGCGTCCGAGCAATCCCTGGGGCCGGAGCACCAGCACCAGCATGATCACGGCGTAGGAGGCGAACTGCGCCACCGACGCGCCGTAATAGGTCGTCAGGGCGCTCTCCGACATCCCCAGCACCAACCCGCCGACGGCTGCGCCCGGAATGCTCCCGAGGCCGCCGAGAATGACGACGATGAACGCCTTGACGATGGGGGAAGCGCCCATGAAAGGCGACAACGAATAAAGCTGCCCCAACAACCCGCCGGCGAGACCCGCAAGCGCGGTGGCGACGAAGAACGCCGCGCGGTAATAGGCGTGCGCGTTGATGCCCTGCACCTGCGCGGTATCGATATCCTGGGCGACCACCCGCATCGCCAGGCCCGCCTTCGTGAAGCGCATGAAGAGAAAGAAGGCCGTGAGCGTGACGGCCACGATCGCGAGCACGATCAACCGATCGGCCGGAAGCCTGACCGGACCGAGCACGAAAATCTCGGAATAGGTCGGCGGGATCGAGCGCTGATTGACCCCGAAAAAGATCACGCCCAGATAGGTCATCATGGTCGACAGGCCAAGGGTCGCGATCATGCCCTGATATTCACGCTGATAGAACGGCCGCAACACGATCCGCTCCAACCCCAGCGACAGCGTGCCGACCAACAGCGCGCACAGCGGAAGCGCCAGCAACGGCGAGACGTGAAAATACTGAATGCCGTAGAGCACGAGGAAGCCGCCGAGCATCGCGAACTCGCCGTGGGCGAAGTTCACGATGCGCATGATTCCGAAAATGAGGGTGAAGCCGAGCGCCATCAGGATATAGATGGCGCTCAAATTGAGCCCGTTGAGAACGATCTGGCTCAGGACAGCCCAAGACATCATGCCGGGTTCTTGCTCCCCACCTGGCGCAGGACAAGTTTCAGACGAAAGCCTATTTGGCCGAGACCTTGGCGATGTTCACGATCTTGCCGTCCTTGACCTGCTGGATGATGAAGTCGATCATCAGCTGGTGGTCGATGCCATAGGTCTCCCGGCCGCCCCATTTCACCTTGCCGAAGACCGTGTCGTAGTCCTCCATCTTGGCAAAGGTCTCCTTGATCTTGTCGACGTCGAGCGAGCCGCTGCGGCTGATCGCTTCCAGCAGGATGCGCGCTCCGTTGTACATGACCGGGGACCATGTGCTCATGGCCGGACCGTATTTCTTGGAATAGGCGTCGTAGAATTTCTTGCCCAGCGGATTGTCCGGATCGAAGAAGTTGAACGAGATGAAGCCCTCGGCCAGCGGGCCCGCGACCGCCATGTTTTCCTCGATCGAGGGACCGCCGATCTGGACGATCTGCCCCTTGAACCCGAGCTGGCGGACCTGTTTCAGCAGCAGCCCGGATTCGGCCGGGGCGTTCGAATTAAGGTCCAGGACGTCGACATCCTGGGTCATCATCCGCGTCAGCAATGGCGAGAAGTCCGATACGCCGCGCTCGTATTTTTCGCTGAATGCCACCTCGAAGCCCGCCGCCTTGTAGGCGGCTTCGAGAATCGGAACCACCTGCTGGCCGATCGCGTCCGAGGGAGCGATCAGGGCGACCTTCTTGGCGGACGGATACTGCTGCTTCAGCCAGGCGATGATCGGCGGCCCGAACTCCTTGGTGGTGGCGGAAATGCGGTAGTTGTAGGCGCTCTCCGGCGTCAGGATCTTCGGCGAGAAGCCGTCGGACATTACCAGCACCTTCGCCGGGCTCGTCACCGACAACGCACCCAGCACCGCCGGCGTGCCGATCGGTCCAAGCACATACTTGACCTTGTCGGCGCTGACGAGGCGAGTCGCGGCGGTCGAGCCGCCCTGTCCGGAATAGGTGTCGTCATAGATGATCAGGCGCGGCGTATAGGTCTTGTCGCCGACCTTCAGGCCGCCGGCCGCGTTGACCTCGTCGATCGCAAGCTGCACGCCTCTCTGCGTCGCCACGCCCCAGTCGGTCGCGCCGCCGGAGAGACTGCCGATCGCCCCGATCGGCAAATCTTCCGCTGCAGCAGCCACGCCCGACACGGCAAGGTATCCCGCCGCTGCCAGCAGCCCCACTCTAAGCATCTTCATGACGTTTCCCTCGACTAGCTGTTTATTGTTGAGACGCCGTGCGACCGGCCAACCGGCGCACGCCGGCTTCTTGACGGCCGCTAGGCCAGCTCTCCTTCGCTTGCGCCGTAGAGCTCGCGGGCTTTTTCGGCGCTGATGTAGCCGTCGGCGACGTCGCGGCGCAGCTGGGCGCGCGACCGTTCCGCCGGATCGCCGTAGCCACCCGCCCCCGCCAGGCGAAAGCTGATGATGTCGCCGCGGCGCAAGGCGCGAATTTCCTTGGAGCCGAGGCTTTCGGTGATGCCGTTGCGGATAAGCAGCGTCTGCGCCGGCGCGCCCGACCCGCCGCCGAACAGGCCGTAAGGCGGCTTGGCGTGGCGATCTCCCAGCAACACCACCGTTGCGTCCTCGCAGAGGATCTCAACGTCTTTTCGAGTGCCGCATCCGCCGCGATAGAGGCCGGCGCCGCAGCTGTCGGGAATCGCCTGCAGGCGGTGAATGCGGATCGGATTGTTGGTCTCGTGCACCTCGACCGGCACATTGGCGCAGTTCATCACCGGCGCGAGACCCTCCACGCCGTCCTTGCTGGAGCGGCCGCCATAACCGCCGAAAATGAGGTCGTACATGATCCAGCGCTGGCCGGTCCGCTCGTCGACGCCGCCGATCTTGGGATTGCCCCAGTGGCTGAACGCGCCCATCGCCCGCTCCGGGACGGCCTTGGACATCGCGCCGTTGATGGCGTCGAAGATGCGAACCTGCACCGAGGCGCGGCCGCCGCTGGCGGCCGGAAAGCGCGCGTTGAAGAAGCTCCCCTCGCGCGCCACCACCTTGATCACGCGCTCGACGCCCGCATTGTTGGGAACGTCGATCTTGGCGAAGATGCGCATGGCGAAGCTGCCATAGGCGCGGGTGTAGTTGATGTAGCAGTTGATGCCGGCCGGCACCTGATCGCTGCTGCGGGAGAAATCGACCGTGGCTCCTTCCTTGTCCAGCGTCACGTCGACGCAGACGCCGATCGGCTCGGTGCCCGGGCCGTAATCGTCGAGCTGGTCGTCGAAGCTGAAGGTGCCCTGCGGCAGCGCCGCGAGGAGTTCGCGCGCGCGGGCTTCCGAGCGGTTCAGGATCTCGTCGACGATCGCATCGAACTGGCCGCGCCCCTGGGTGGATATCAGCTTGCGAAGCCGCTCGGCCCCGACGTGATTGGCATTGCGCTGGGCGAACAGGTCGCCACGCACCTTTTCCGGCAACCGCACATTGCCGAGGATGATGCGCAGGATATCGGTGTCGAATTCTCCCTTGCGGATGATCTTGACCGGCAGCACGCGAATGCCTTCCGCAAAGGACTCCTTGACGCCCTGGACCGCCTCGGAGCCCGGATGCGCGCCGCCGACATCGACATGATGCGCCGTGTTGACGACGTAGCCGATGATCGAGTCGTCAAGAAAGACCGGCGTGACCAGGTAGAAATCGGGAAAGTGCGAGCCGCCCAGGAAGGAGTCGTTGGTGCAGAGCGTGTCCCCCGGGCTCAGGGTCTCGGGGGGAATGTATTTGAGCACGTTCTCGACCGCATAGGGCATCGCGCCGAGGTGGCCGGGCGTGAAATTGCCCTGGGCGATCAGACGCCCTTTTCCATCGAACAGTCCGGTCGAGAAATCCTCGCCCTCGCGCACCGCCTCGGAGAAGGCGGTGCGGCGCAGCGCGCCGCCCATCTCGTCGGCAATGGAGACGAGGCTGTTCCAGACCACCGTGAGGGTCACCGGATCGATGCGCGAGGTGTTGCTGGCGCTGTGGTTCATCGGCCGATCTGCCTGATCAATTGCTTGGCGGTTCACTTGGCGGTTCACTTGGCGCCTCCGATCACGATCATGAGGTTGCCCGAGCTCGTCACCGAAACGACGTCGCCCGGCAGCACCACCGTGGTCGACTCCTTTTCCTCGACCAGCGCCGGACCTTCGAACTTGTGATGGGCCTGCAGCGCGTAGCGATTGATCACCTTGCAGGAAACGAGGCCGCCAAGCTCGGGGAAGTACGCCTTGCGCTCGCCGACCACCGGATCGGTGGTCGCCGTCGTGCCTTCGAGCTGCAGCGCCGGAGCCTTGCCGTCCCGCACCACGCTCGCGAGCACATACCAGTCCGTGACCTCGATCGCCGCCTCATTGTCGGTGTAGCCATATTCCCGCTTGTAGGCCGCGTAGAACGCGTCCCGCACCGCGCGCTCATAGTCGGGACCGATCTCGCCCGCCGGAAGATCGACGCGGATCTCGTATCCCTGGCCGACGTGGTGGATCGATGCGCTTCGCATGATCCGGATCGTCCCGCCGTGGCGCATGCGCTCGACCTGGACGCTCACGCGCTGTTCGAGCTCGCGGAAGATGTCCGAAATCTCGCGGCCGGCCTGGCCGTCCAGCTTCACGACGCGGGTCAGCCCCATGTCCATCTTCTGCTCGGCCACCAGGAGGCCGAGCGCGGATCCGACGCCGGCGCCGCGCGGCACGATGACCCGCGGCACCTCCAGCGCGCGCGCCAGCCGGCAGGCATGCAGCGGCCCCGCTCCTCCGAACGCCACGAGCGCGTAGCGGCGGGGATCGCGACCACGCTCGATCGACACGATCCGCATCGCGCGCTCCATGTTGGCGTTGGCGACGGAGTGGATGCCCCAGGCGGCCTCCTCGAGCGTCAGGCCCAGCGGCTCGCCGACATCGGCGGCAATCGCGCGCGCACCCCCGCGCGGATCGAGCTGCATCGCGCCGCCGTTGAAGAAATCCGGATTGAGATAGCCGAGCACCAGATTGGCATCGGTGATCGTCGGGCTGGTGCCGCCTCGGCCGTAACAGATCGGGCCAGGCTCGGCGCCGGCGCTGTCGGGGCCGACCGTGATCAGCCCCATCTTGGTCCGCGCGATGCTGCCTCCGCCGGCGCCGATCTCCAGCAGCTCGATCGCGGTGATGTTGAGCGGCAGCCCGCTGCCCTTCTTGTAGTTGACCGCATCGACCTCGAAGGTCGGCGTGATCGCCGGCACGCCGCCGTCGATCGCACCGAGCTTGGCTGTCGTACCGCCCATGTCGAAGGTTAGGACGTGATCGAAGCCCTCTTCCTTGCCGACCTCCGCGCACATCAGCACGCCGGCGGCGGGCCCTGATTCCACGATGCGCACGGGGAAGGAACGCGCCAGCTCCGCCGAGACGAGCCCGCCATTGGACTGCATCACCGAAAGGCCTGCCGATACTTCCAGCTTCCGCAACGAACCCTCGAGCGAGGTGAGGTAGCTGTCGACGAGCGGCGCCACATAGGCGTTGGCGACCGTCGTGCTGGTTCGCTCATATTCGCGAAACTTCGGTGAAACCACCGAGGACAGCGAGATGACCATTCCCGGCAGGTGCTTGCGAAGGATTTCGCCGACCCGCTGCTCGTGTTTCGGATTGGCGTAGGCGTGCAGCAGCACCACCGCGACCGCATCGAACCTGGCGGCCGCAATCCGGCTTGCCAGCGCCGCGACATCGGCCTCGGCCAGCGGCTCGACGACCGAGCCATCCGGCGCCAGCCGCTCCCTGATCTCGAAAATGTCCGAACGCGGCGCCAGCGGCACCGGCTTGTCGAGATGCAGATTATTGGTGTCGTAGCGCTTCTGCCGCCCGAGCAGCAGGACGTCGCGGAATCCCTCCGTCGTGATGAGCGCCACCCGGCTGCCCTTGCGCTCGAGGATCGCATTGGTGGCGATGGTGGTGGCATGAAAGACGTCGGCGATGACGCGGCCGTCGAATCCTCCGTCGCCGCGCCGGACCTCGAGATCATCGGTCACCGCCTTGGCGGGAGCCCGCGGCGTGGTCGGGACCTTCCATATCCTCACCAGGCCGCTGTCGGTGTCTCGCAACGCAAAGTCGGTGAAGGTGCCACCGATATCGAACGCCAGCTGCATTTCTTGTTCTTTCCCCACCCGATTGCCCTTTGCGGAGCAATTAATTATCGACGAGAGCGTTTTTCCCGATTATGGTATACCATATTAGAAGCCTACGATCGAGATGCGTTCAGCGCAAGCGGAAAATTACGACCGGTTTCCGAACACCGCTGGAACAGCGACGCGTCGCGATCCCACACGCAGGATAAACCGATGACTTCGCGAACGAAGAGCCACGACAAGGGCAGGATCGCTTTAGGCAGCCGCGCCGCGATCGACGCGGAGCCGATCAGACTCGATCCGACCGATCACGAGCGGCTGCGCAGCTCGCTGTCGGTGCAGCGAACGACGCCGACGCTTCGCGTGCTGGCCCTGGAGAAGCTGCGCACCGCGATCATCGAGGGCGAGTTTCCGCCCCACACCCGGCTGATCGAACGCCAGCTCTGCGACCTGCTCGGCGTGAGCCGCACTGTCGTTCGTGAGATCCTGCGGCAGCTCGAAGCCGAAGGCTGGGTCGTCAACCCGCCCTACAAGGGGCCGACGGTTGCCGCCCTCACCTTCGAGCAGGCACGGCAGACCTATGAAATACGCGAAGCGCTGGAAGGCCTTGCTGCGCGGCTTTGCGCGCGCCGCGCCACCGCCAGGCAGATCGAAGAGCTCGAAGCCATCGTCGACGAGATGGCTCGGGCGCAGGCGCAGCACAACCTCCGCAAGCAGGTGGATTGCGTCCGCCGCTTCTACGAGGTGATGCTGAACGCGACCGGCAACGAGCTGCTCGCAGAATTCCTCGCCTCCCAGCACCATCGCCTGATGCGGCTGCGGTCGATCTCGCTGAGCCAGCCGAAACGCGCCGCCGTCAGCGTCATTGAAAAGCGGAGGCTGGTCGCCGCGATCAGACGCCGCGACGAGAAGGCGGCGCAGGCCGCGAGCGAGCTGCATATTCGCAAGGCGGCGGAGGCGGCCCAGGAGGCCTATCGCGCGGACGCCGAGCAGACCGCGGTCGAGCGCGGCAGAATTGCCGCCAAGCCGAAGTCGCGGGCGACCGCCTAGCCGTCCGCGCGCGCTCGCCATCGCCGGCCCCGGGCCGGCGCATTTGTCTCGACCACGGACTTTTGACTTTCAGATATGATGGTATACCATATTAGTGTCAGTCAACGACCGCATGAATTTTCGGCCGGTCGATAGCATCGGAAATGGCGCGCATGCCCAACTATCCAAAAATCAAACTGTTCATCGACGGCCAGTGGCGCGAACGCGACGGCGACATGCCGATCGTCAATCCGTCGAACGAGGCGGTGCTGGGGGTGCTGCCACAGGCCACCCGCCGCGATCTCGACGACGCCCTTGCCGCCGCGGAAAAGGGGTTTCGCACCTGGCGGCGCATGTCGCCCGCGAAGCGGGAGCAGATCATCGAGAAGGCGAGCCTGCTCGCGCGCCAGAACATCGATGCGATTGCGCATGCCATGACGCTTGAACAAGGCAAGCCGATCCTGCAGTCGCGGCTCGAGGTCGAGCGCGGCTGCGATATTCTCGAATGGGACGCGAGCGAGGGACGCCGCACCTATGGGCGCGTGATTCCCACCGAACCCGGGATGCGCTTCCTGGTGACGCGCGAGCCGATCGGCGTGGTTGCGGCGTTCTCGCCCTGGAATTTTCCGTTCAGCTCGCCGGCCCGCAAGATCGGCGGCGCGCTCGCCGCCGGCTGCTCGATCATCATCAAGGCCTCGGAGGAGACGCCCGCCGGCGCCATGATGCTTGTGCAGGCTTTCGCCGACGCCGGCCTCCCCGAGGGCGTCATCAACCTCGTCTACGGCCGGCCGGCGGAAATCTCGGACTACCTGATCCCACACCCGACCGTGCGCCTGGTGACGTTCACGGGGTCGGTGGCCGTCGGCAAGCGGCTGGCCGAGCTTGCCGGACGCCACATGAAGCCCGCGATCATGGAGCTGGGCGGGCATGCGCCGGTGATCATTTGTGCCGACGCCAACGTCAAGAAGGCCGCCACGGCCTCGGTTACCGGCAAGTCGCGCAATGCCGGCCAGGTCTGCGTTGCGCCGACGCGGTTCTTCGTCGAGGAACCGGTCTATGCGGAATTCGCCGAGGCGTTCGCGGCGGGCGCGCGGAAAGTGAAGGTCGGCGAAGGCCTCGATGAATCCTGTGCGATGGGCCCTCTCGTCAACGCGCGGCGGCTCGAAACGATCGATGCGCTGGTGAGCGATGCCGTCGCCAAGGGCGCCAAGGTGCTCGCCGGCGGCAGCCGGCTCGGCAATCACGGCTACTACTATCCGCTCACCGTGCTGGGCGATGTCCCTGACGACGCGCGGGCCATGAACGAGGAGCCGTTTGGTCCGCTGGCCTTGCTGGCGAGGGTGCGCGACGTCGGGGAAGCCGTGCGGAAGGCCAACTCGCTCCCTTATGGCCTCGCCGCCTACGCCTTCACCGATTCAACCGACACGGCCGAGATGATCGCCCAGACGATCGAGTGCGGCAATCTCGCCATCAACCATTTCACGGCCTCGTATGCCGAGACGCCGTTCGGCGGCGTCAAGGACAGCGGTTACGGCCGTGAGGGCGGCGTCGAGGGCCTTGGCCACTACACGATCACCAAGCTTGTCAGTCACAAGATGTCCGCCTGAGGCGTGATCCGAAACGTCGATCCCGGCGCTCCGAGAGAGATCATGCGCGGCGACGCGCCAAAGCGTACGGAGGCGGCTGGATACGACGATGCAAGTGCCGGTCTGAACGAACGAAGAGCGTCCCATGTCTGAAACCAGCCTGCCGAGGCCAGCGGCAAAATCCCTGCTGTTCAGCCCGATCCAGTTGCGCGGGCTGACGGCCAGAAACCGGATCGTGATCTCGCCGATGTGCCAGTATCGATCGGTCGCCGGAGGCCCGACCGACTGGCACCTGGTTCATCTCGGCAAATTCGCGATGGCGGGCGCTGCGATCGTGTTCGGCGACGAAACCGCCGTGGAAGAACGCGGTCGAAAGACCCACGATTGCGCCGGCATCTATGATGACCGACATATCGCGCAATACCGGCGCATCACCGATTTCATCCGGTCGCTCGGATCGATCCCCGCCATTCAGCTCGGCCATTCCGGCCGAAAGGCCTCAAGCCACGGCGCCATGCAGAACTGGGCGCCACTCACCGCCGCAAATTCGACCGCGGACCGTCCGCCCTGGATCGGCATCGCACCGAGCGCCATTCCGGTCTCGCCCGACGCCCACACGCCTGCCGCGATGAGCCTGAGCGACATCGCAACCGTGTTGAACGCGTGGACCGAGGCGGCCAGGCGCGCGCTGCAGGCGGGATTCGACATCTGCGAAATCCATGGCGCACATGGCTATCTGATCCACCAGTTCCTTTCGCCGGTGACAAACCATCGTACCGATGCCTATGGCGGCGACCGGGCCGGCCGCATGCGTTTCGCGCTCGAGGTCGCCGAAGCCGTGCGTTCGGCATGGCCGGCCGACCTGCCCGTGTTCTTTCGCTGCTCGGTCGTGGACGGCAAGGGCGGCATCTGGGACGTCGACGACAGCGTCGCGCTCGCGACGGCGCTCAAGCAGATCGGCATCGACGTGATCGACTGCTCGTCCGGCGGCATCCAGGGCGACAGCGCGTTTCCGCTGATCCCGCGCGTGCCCGGCTACCACGTCGCCTACGCCTCCCACATCAGAAGCACCGCGAAGATCAAGACCATGGCGGTCGGCCTGATCGTCGACCCCCATCACGCCGATTCCATCCTGCAGGCCGGCGATGCCGATCTCATCGCGATCGCCCGCGAAGCACTGGCCGACAGCAACTGGCCGGTGCATGCGGCAGCCGCCCTGAACGAGGACGGCTACGGATTGCTGCCGTCCGATTACGCCTATCGTCTGCACGGCCGCAACCGAACGATTTCGGCCTATCCCGCGGGCACGGACGTTACGATACCGTTCACCGCGGCCCGCCACGAGCCGTACACCTGGTTCGACAGCGGCGAGGGCAGCCGGCCTTCGCTGAACAAGATCTGATCTCATTGACCTCCGAGCGCGTGCGCCGCCGACGCCGGGCAGGAACGACAACGACGATCTCAAGCATCTCGCGTGGAAGCAGGAAATGGCGCGGACCCTCTCGCTCCTCGATCTCGATCAGGCCAGGTCGTTCTACGAGAAAGGCCATTGGCAGCCCAGCACCCTTTATATGAGGCTGCGGCACTGGGCCGAGATTCAGCCCGAGCACCACGCGATCCGCGACACCGAGAGCCGCCTCACCTACCGCGAGGCGCTGCAATGGGTCGACACGATCGCGGCCGATCTTCACGCCGCCGGGCTGCGCCAGGGCGACCGCGTGTCGATCTGGCTGCCGAGCCGCGCGGAATCCGTGCTGGTCCTGCTCGCCTGCTCGCGGATGGGCTATGTCTGCAATCCGTCGCTGCATCGCGACTATACCTGCGCCGAAATCCGCATCCTGCTCGAGCGCGTCTCCGCAGCCGCTTTCTTCGGACAACCGGGCCATGGCGCGGATTCCGACCGCCACGACATTTTTGCCCTGCTGTCCGGCCTGCCAAGTCTCAAGAAGACCTATCGGCTGCCACCGCTGGCGGCGAATGAATTGAGCGGCAATCCGGCGAAGCGATGCGGCGAGCTTAGTGTGCGCGAATCCGGCGGCCTAGGCTTTTCGTCCAGCCCCGATCGCGTGATGTATCTCGCCTTCACCTCGGGCACGACGGGCCTTCCCAAGGGCGTGATGCACTCCGACAACACGCTGCTGTCGAACGGACGGGCGATCGTCAGCGACTTCGGCTTTGACGCCAAAACCGTGATCTACACGCTGAGCCCGATGAGCCACAACATGGGCACGGTCGCACTCGTCACGGCGCTGGCTTGCGGCGGTGAGCTCGTGGTCCACTCGCCGCTCGACGGCCGGCGAACGCTCGATCGCATCATCGAGACAGGCGCCACCTACCTGATCGGCGTGCCGACCCACGCCATCGACCTTCTCACTGAGGTGCACAAGCGCGGCTTGACGCGGATCGGCGATGTCTCCTCGTTCCAGCTCGCGGGATCGCCGATCCCTGCAGCGACCGTCCGCGCCCTGCTGGCGCTCGGAATAACGCCGCAGAGCTGCTACGGCATGACCGAGAACTGCTCGTTTCAATATACGCGGCCGGACGATCCGCCCGAAATCATCATCAACAGCTGCGGGCGCTCCTGCGACGGCTTCGAATTGAAGGTGTGGGACCCGGAAAATCCGGATCGCGAGCTGGAGATCGGAGAGACCGGCGAGCTCGGTGGCCGCGGCTGCTGCCTGATGCTCGGCTATTTCGACGACCAGATCGGCACCGAGCGATCCTTCAACCGGTCCGGCTGGTTCATGACCGGCGACCTTGGCGAGATGGACCGGCATGGCAATTTGCGCATCGTCGGCCGCAAGAAGGACCTGATCATTCGCGGCGGCCACAACATCCATCCCGCACGCATCGAGGACCTCGCCATGCGCCACCCGTCCGTCCTGAAGGCAGCCGCGTTTCCGGTCGCGGACCCGCGCCTCGGCGAGAAGGTATGTCTGGCGCTTGTCATGAAGGAGCCGCGCGAGATGCCGCCATCCGAAATCCTCGCGCATCTCGATGCGATGGGCCTGTCGAAATACGACATGCCCGAATACTTCGTCCAGCTCGACCACTTCCCGCTCACCGCAAGCGGAAAAGTGCTCAAGCGGCGGCTGGTGGAGGACGCCGCCAACGGCGTCATTCGTCCCGCACCTGTCCGCTTCCGTCCGCAGCCCGCAAGGGACTCTCTCGCCTGAGCAGCGCAGCGCGCCGCCGGACCATCAACATGCAACGAAAGAAGGTCCCATGAAGGCTGCAGTGATCGAAGCGCATGGTGGCGTCGAAAACATCGTGTACCGCGAGTTTCCCGATCCAGAGGTGCGGCCGGGCGACGTCCTGGTGCGCGTCAAGGCGTGCGGCCTCAACCACTTCGATATTTTCGTACGTCGCGGAATACCCGGCCTGCCGGTCAAGCTGCCTTTCATTTCGGGTGGCGACATCGCGGGCACCGTCGCGGCGGTCGGGGCCGGCGTCGAGGGCTTCGAGATCGGGGATGCCGTGCTGGTCGATCCGATGACCGACGAAGGGATGGTCGGCGAGGAGGTGCAGGGCGGGATGGCCGAACTCGTCCGGGTGCAGCATCAGTTCGTGATCTCGCTCGACCGTCGCCTCTCGTTCGAACGGGCCGCGTGCGTCCCTGCCAATTTCGGCACCGCGAACCGGATGCTGCATGCCAATGGCGGCCTGCAGAAGGACGATCTCCTGCTCGTGCTGGGCGCGAGCGGCGGCGTCGGCACGGCAACCGTCCAGCTGGCCAGGGCGCATGGCGCCCGGGTGATCGCCTGCGCCGGCTCGGATGAAAAATGCGCGCGTCTGCAGCAGCTCGGCGCCGACTACACGATCAACTACAGCAGGGAGGATTTCTCCCGGCAGGCCTGGGCGATCAGCGGAAAGAAGGGCGTCGACGTCTGCGTGAACTTCACGGGCGGCGAGACCTGGGTGCCGTCGCTTCGCGCCTTGAAGCGCTACGGCAAGCTGCTGACCTGCGGGGCGACCGCAGGCTTCGATCCCAGGGAGGACATCCGCTACATCTGGCAGCGGGAGCTTCGGATCATCGGATCGAACGGTTACCTGAAGGAGGATGTCGAGCAGGGCATGCGCGGCGTCGCCGAAGGCAGGCTGGCGCTGCCCGAGATCAGGACGTTTCCGATGTCGAAACTGGCGGAGGCGGAGAGCCTGATGGAGGCGCGCGACTTCTTCGGCAAGATCGTCCTGATTCCGGACTGAGGCGGCAGGCTCAAATCACGAACCAGAACCGCGCGCGGCAAGCCGGTCATACCGCATCGAACATCATGCGCATGCGCGTCTTGCCGGCCATCTGGATGTGGCTCCGGGCAAGACGCTCGGCTTGTTCCGGATCGCGTTTTTCGATCGCGGCGAGAATCGCAAGGTGCTCGGCATGCGCGCTTGCCGCCCGGCCGGGCATCTCGAACGTCGTCCCGGGCAGCAGAGCGAGCGAGTCGGACAAATGCTCCAGGGCGTGCGCAAGGTAGCGGTTATGGGCCGCGTCGTGGATCGCCCGATGAAACGCATGATTGAACTTGGCGACGACATCCGGGCTCTTGTTGGTATTCCCGGGCCGCGCCAGCAGTTCACGCATCTCCGAAATTTCGTCGGCCGAAGCATGCTGGGCCGCGAGCCTTGCCGCCGTCCCTTCCAGCGTTTCGCGCAAGGCATAGAGTTCGCGCACCTGCTGCTTATCAAGCTGGATAATCATCACGCCGCGCGATGCGGCGACTTCCAGAAGCCCCTCCGAGGCCAGGCGGCGGATGGCTTCGCGGATCGGCGTACGGCTGACATTGAGCCTGGCCGCGAGATCAGCTTCGCGCATCCGGTCCCCTGGGCGGAAATCGCCGGAGCGGATTCCAAGGCGCAATTGCTGGTAGACAAAATCGGCGCGTGAAAGATTGTGGTCTTCGACCCCCTTGGGCTGCGCCTTTTTCTTGCCTGGACCCGCCATGGATCCTCACCTTTTCCCGGTTGAAAATTGCAGGGTGCGCGGGGAATGATACATCATTGTATACATTTGGATTTCGCGGGTCCCTTGCGCAAGTGCAACATCGGAGTTGTCCCCATCGGGCCTGTCGCGGACCGAGCGCACGCGCTGCCGCTCGTCGATCGCTGCTCGCGCGGCCCGATCGCATTCTCCCGAATGCCGCCGCGCAAGGCTCAGCGACATGGCGATAAACATTCGGCAAGCCTGCGCTATCCTCGAAGGGAGCAAACATCAGCTGACCCGTTGGGTACTGCCGAATAAGGCCATTCTACATTTTCGACTTCAATCGTGAGGCGTTCAAACTTTATCTGCTTGCGGCTGGAGCCGTGACCGCGGCGCCGGCGGACGTGCCGGCCACGCGGCCGAAAACGCTGCCCGAGATCAGTCCCGTGCCACCGGGGTAGTTGAAGAAGAACAGCCCGCCAACCAGCTCTCCGGCGGCATAGAGCCCTGGGATGGGAGCCAGATCGGTGTCGAATACCTGGCCGGTGTCAGCATCGATCCGCAAACCGCCGAAAGTGAAGGTGATGCCGCAGCCGACCTGATAGGCCTCGAAAGGACCGGTATCGATCCTGTTGGCCCAGTTCGACTTCGGGATGGCCAGGCCGTCGGTGCAGCGGCCGTCCTTGACGTTCGGATTGAACGTAATGTCGGTCCGCACAGCTCGGTTGTAGCGGTTGATCTCGTCGAGGAATGCGACGCGGTCGACGCCGTCCAGCTTGTCGGCAAGCTGCTCGAGCGTATCAGCGCTCACCTTGGTCACCCGCTTGATGCGATATTCGTCGCGCAGAAGGTGGATCACCTTCTGGTCGAATATCTGCCAGGCAAATTGATCGGGCTGTTCGAGGATGACACGGCCGTACTTCGCATAGGTGTAGTTGCGGAAATCCGCTCCCTCATCGACGAAGCGACGGCCGGTGGCATTGACCATGATGCCCCAGGGATAGGAGTGCTTCTGAAAATTATCGCCGACCGAGAGATCGCCGAATTCCGGCGCGTTGTAGTCCCAGCCGACGGCATGGCAGCCCGACCAATTGCCATAAGGCGAAGCGCCGATATCGAGCGCCATCCGGATGCCGTCGCCGGTATTGAAGCGCGTGCCGCGAACCTTTGCCGTCTCCCAGCCGGGCCCGAGATAGCGGGTGCGCCACTCGGTGTTGGATTCGAAACCGCCGCTGGCGAGAACGACCGCGGAGGCGCGAAGCTCCCGGATGCTGCCGCCCTCCTTCACTCTGACGCCCTGCACCCTGTGACCGTCGTGCAGCAGATTGATCGCCCGGCTATTGTAGCGGACGACGATGCCCTGCTTGCCGGCGATTTCGGTCAGCTGCTGGATCAGGCCGGGGCCGCCGCCCAGCGCCTCGACCGTGAGGCCGCCCCAGAACTTGAAGCGGCCATCGACCTTGAATGCCTGCCGGCCATAGATCGGTGCGAAGCGAATTCCCTTGGCGCGGAGCCATTTCATGGTCTCGAACGAGGATGTCACCAGCCGCTCACAGAGCGCCGGATCGGTGCGGTAACGCGTGACCCGGAACATGTCGTCGTAGAATTGATCGGTCGTGTAGGTGCCGAAATCGGTATTGGCGATCTCGTTCTCGGTCAGGTCGGGCATGACGGCCTTGAGGTCCTCGACGCCGCGATAGGCGAAGCGGATGGCACCTGCCGTAAAGCGGCTGTTGCCGCCGCTTTCTGCTTCCGGCGCTCGTTCCAGCACCAAGACGCGGGCGCCGGATTCGCGCGCCGCGACGGCAGCGCAGAAAGCCGCATTGCCGGCGCCGACGACGATCACATCGAATTCTGAAGATGACATGGAATGGGGTCCTTCTGGCTGCATCAGGGCGGGGCGGGCTTTCGAGCCCGCGGCGCGCTTCGAATGTCAGCGTTTACCGAGAAGCGCGTGGCGGAAAGCGCTCTTGCTCTCATGGGCATGCCAGTTGCGACGATAGGGTGGGGGCGGATTGCCGTTGACCTTCAGCAGGATGAAGACTGGAGAGTTGGACTGCCGCAGCAGGCGGGCGGCCTGGGCAATGTCGGCCTCGTTCGTCACTTCATGCGTGACGGGAATGCCGCATCCGCTCGCGACGACCCGCAAATCGACGCCCTGGCCGGTATGCGTGGCCTGGCTGCCTGTTTCGCCATAAAGTTCGTTGTCGACGCAGACGACCGCGAGGTTCTTCGGCTTCATGATGCCGATGGTCGCGAGCGACCCGATGCTCATCAGGAGGTCGCCGTCACCGGTCACCACCACGACGCGCCGATCCGGCTGGGCAAGTGCAAGGCCGAGCCCCGTCATCGTGGCCCCGCCCATGGCTCCGCCAAACAGGAACGTATTCGGCGCTTCCCTGGCGAGCGCGCCGATGTCCTTTGCCGCTCCGGCCAGGCCGGCGATGATCAGGAAATCGCTGGGATCGCCGAACAGCTTCGGAATGACTTCGCTCCGATCGAGGCCTGACGATATCTTCCTTGTACTGGTCATCGACATGCCCTGAAGCTAGAACGCCTTGGCGCCAATCAGGCGCTGAGACAGCAGAATGGCGACCGGCCGCTCCGCGGTGAAAGCCATGGACAGCGCGGCAGTGGTCGCCGGCGCGACATCGGCAGGAGTTTCGGCCCGCAGGCAGATGACGCCCATCGCTTCCAGCGTGGGCTGGACGGCCTGTCCCATGGCATATTGCCAGGGATTGGCTTCGCCGAAATCGCCGCGCATGGTGATGACGGCGAGAAACGGAAACAGCCCGTTCGCGATCAGCGACAGCATGTTGGTGCAGTTGCCGGTGCCGCTGCTCTGCATCAGCAACACCGACCTCGCGCCGCCGAGATGCGCGCCCGCCGCCAGCGCCACGCCCTCCTGCTCGGTCGTCAGCGGAACCGCGATCGCGCCGGGATCGGCCAACGCACGCTCGATCGCGACCTTGTGGCCGGCGTCGGGCACGTAGGAGAACAGCGTGACGCCACCCTCCCGCAGGAGATCGTAGAGGTCATCCTGCCACCGGCTCTCAGCGCTCCCTTGCTGCTCCATCTCCATCTCCCGGCTGGCCCGAAGCGCAGCGCATCGGTCAGCTGCCAGCCTCGCTGTCTTGTACGCGATTGTATACCAATGAATTCACAGGCCCGCAACATGCAAATTCGCAGCGCGATTGACGCCTCTTGCGCGGGCCGGCTTCGGCCGGAAGCGAATGAGCGGCTGATCACGGGACTCTTTTCGACCGGCATTTCCAGGCGCACGGAGCGCGGGGCCTCACTTCGCAGGAAGCTCCCTGGCAGCCGGCAGCTGAAAAAGGGTGTGTCCTTTGAGGAATTCGCGCGATCCCTATCTGAGGCCGGCGCAAAATCGTTGAATGCGGCGGCAGGCTTCATCGAGCAGGTCCATGGATGCCGCGTAGGAAATCCGGAAGTTCGGTCCACAACCGAATGCCGACCCGTGCACCACGGCGACGCCCTCGCTCTCCAGCAGCGCCAGAACGAAATCCTCGTCGGTCTTGATGGTCCGGCCGTCGGCCAACCGCTTTCCAAGCACGCCGGCGCAGGACGGATAGACGTAAAACGCGCCGTCGGGAGTCGGGCATTGAATACCGCGGGCCTGGTTGAGCATCGATACCACGAGGTCGCGGCGCTGCTCGAAAGCCTTGCGACGACCATCCAGGAAATCCTGGGGGCCGGTGAGCGCCTCGACTGCGGCCCATTGCGAGACGGAGCTGGTACCCGACGTCGTCTGGCTCTGGATCGTCTCCATCGCCTTTATGAGCTGCGGCGGGCCTCCGGCATATCCGATCCGCCAGCCGGTCATCGCATAGGCCTTGGAGACCCCGTTGACGGTCAGGGTTCGCTCGTAGAGCTCGGGCTCGACCTGGGCCAGCGTGGCAAATTTGAAATCGCCGTAGACCAGGTGCTCGTAGATGTCGTCGGTGAGAATCCACACCTGCCGGTGGCGCTTCAGGACTTCGGCGAGCGCCTTGAGCTCATCATGGCTGTAGACCGCCCCGGACGGATTGCACGGCGAGTTCATGATCAGCCACTTCGTCTTCGGCGTGATAGCAGCCTCGAGCGCTTCCGGCCGCAGCTTGAAGCCGTCGGCGACATTGGCCGTCACGGCGACCGGCGTCCCGCCACAGAACTGAACCAGCTCCGGATACGAAACCCAGTAAGGCGCCGGGATGATGACCTCGTCGCCAGGATCCACCGTCGCCAGCAGCGCATTGGCGACGACCTGCTTGCCGCCGGTCGAAACGATGATCTGCGAGGTCTGATATTCGAGCTGGTTCTCGCGCTTGAACTTGCGGACAACGGCCTCGCGCAGCTGCGGGATTCCGGCAACCGGCGTATATTTCGTGTATCCGCGCGCAATCGCCGCGTTCGCAGCCGCCCGTACGTTTTCGGGCGTCTCAAAATCGGGCTCGCCGGAGCTGACTGCGACAATGTCGCGGCCTTCGGCTTTCAGCCTGCGCGCCCGGTCCGACGCGAAATTGGTTGGCGACGGCTTGATACGCGACAACGCGGCGGAGAGAAGTGGCACGGTGAAGCTCCCTGTAAGCGAATTGACGTTATGGCGCGCGGTTCTGCCGGACGCCCCGACCTCGTCCGTTTTTCACTGCAACCTGATGTTCTGCGCCTCGATCAGCTTGCGCCATTTCCCGCATTCCTCGGCGAAATACTGCGGAAACTCCTCCGGCGAGCCCGCGACGAGGATCAGCCCCGCCTGCAGCAGCGGCCTGGTCACCTCCGGAGACTTGAACGCGTTCTTCATCGCGGCATTGAGCCGATGAATGACGGCGTCCGGCGTCCCGGCCGGCACGAACAAGGCGACGTCCGTTGTCGACTGGAATCCGGGCACGGTCTCGGCGATCGCCGGCACGTTTGGCCGCAGCGCGGCTCGTTCCGTCGTGCTGGCGCCCAGCATCCGCAGCAGACCGCCGTCGGCCGCCGAAATGGCCGTGGACAAATCGACGAATGCGACGCTCGTCTCGCCCGCGATGACAGCCTGCAATGAGGGCGCGCCTCCCCGATACGGAACGTGCTGCATGCGGATGTGGGTCATCGACATCAGCAGCTCCATCGCCATGTGGCTCGTGCTGCCCGGCCCGGCGGAAGCGAAGTTCACGTCGTTCGTCTTGCGGTTGCGGACATAGTCCAAAAACTCCGGCACCGAGTTCGCCGGCACGCTCGGGTGGACGCAAAGCATCTGCGGAGACCGCAACACCAATCCGACCGGCGCGAACGCCTTGTCGTTGTCATAGGGCAGCGACGGCAGGATGCTCGGCGCCACCGCGTAAGTGCTGTTGGTTGCGAACAGGACCGTATAACCATCGGCCGCAGAGTGCGCGACCGCGGTGTGGCCGATCGTGCCCGAGGCGCCCGGCTTGTTTTCGACGACGACGGTCTGGTCGAATTCCGCCACCCACTGATTGGCAAGCAGGCGGGCCGTCATGTCGGTAATGGCGCCGGCGGGCCAGGGCACGATGATCCTGATCAGCCGGTTGGGATAGCCTTCTTGCGCGGCCCGGAGATGCGCGGGGAAAAGCGGGAGGACCGCTGCCGCGGCGAGCCAGCCGGACACACGGCGGCGAGGAATTCCAACATGCGCAGACATAGTAGCTTCCCCTGTTGCGATCCGGACGGCGGATTGCCCGCAGCGGTCGGCGAAGTCGTTGAAGCGCTTCGTTTGCCCTCGTATTTCGCCGCACGATTTCCGAACGCCTGAAGCGTCCGCGTCTGGAATTTGCCCGCTCCCTTGCTCAACTCCGCCAGGCGACGGCCCGATTGTCCCGGCAACGATCGTTGCGGCCGGATCAACCGAGCTCGATCACCAGATTCTTCATCTCATCCACCCTGACCTGCGATCCTGGACCGACAACGCATGTCGATTCACGCTCCTCGATCAATGCCGGCCCTGGAAAAGTCGTGCCCGCGCCGAGCGCATACCGGTCGTAGACGGGACATGTCTGCCAGCCGTGCCCCTCGAACAGCACAGGGCGCTGGCCGCGGCGCGCATTCCTGCTCGCGCCGCTCTGCGACGGGCTCGCACTGATGCGAATGTCGGTGTTGGGCGCAACGCAGGCCAGACGCCAGCTGAGCGCTTCGATCGACGCGTCCTCGATCAGGCGTCCGAAATGCGTTCGATAGCTCGCGAAGAAGTTCTCCCTGATGGCGGGGAGATCCGCGGCGGACAGCGACAGCGACGGGAGCCGCACGGGGACTTCAAAACCCTGGCCGACATAACGCATGTCTGCCGTCGGCGTGTAGGTGATCCGCTTCGGATCAGCGCCCGCTTCGGTCAGCAGGTTGCGTCCGATCGTCTCCATCTCCGACAACATCGCATTGACGTGCGACCAGTCGACGCGCTCCAGCCGCGCTACGTAACTGCGCACCATGTCGGTCGCCGGAGGAGCGACCAGAAAGCCGAGCGCCGAGGCGACGCCGGCACCGAGCGGCACGACGACCCTTCCGACCTTCAGCAACCGGGCGAGGTTCCAGGCATGCACCGGCCCGGCACCGCCGAACGCAATGATCGTATACTGGCGGGGATCCCTTCCCTTTTCCGCCAGATGCATGCGCGTGGCGGCCGCCATCGTCTCATCGACGATCCGCTGCACACCGAGTGCCGCGTCCTGCGATTCGACATTGATCTGCGAGGCAAGCTTGTCGGCGAAGACCCCACGGACGCGCTCCAGATCGAGCTTCAGCTCGCCACCCAGGAAGTAGGAAGGGTCGAGCCTGCCGAGCACAAGATCGGCATCCGTTACGGTCGGCTGCGTGCCGCCTCGCCCGTAGCAGACCGGCCCGGGCTTGGCCCCGGCGCTGCGCGGACCCACCTTCATCAGCCCCGACGTTGCGTCGACATGCGCCAGACTGCCGCCGCCGGCGCCGATCTCGATCATATCGACCACCGACACCTTGAGCGGCAGGCCGGACCCCTTCTGAAAGCGCCGCACGCGGCCCGCCTCGAAGTTGAACTTGTGATCCGGCGCGCCATTCTCGACCAGGCACATCTTGGCCGTGGTGCCGCCCATGTCGAAGGAAACCACGCGATCGAGCCCGGCGAGCCGCGCGAGGAAAGAGGCTGCCATCGCGCCTGCGGCTGGACCCGACTCGATCAAGCGAATGGGGTATTCCTTGGCTTCCCGAACCGTCGTGATGCCGCCGCCCGAGAGCATCACGTAGAGATGGCCGAGAAAGCCGAGCTTGCCGAGCTCCGCCTCGAGCCTGTCGAGGTAGCGTTGCGTCAACGGCTGGACGTAGGCGTTGGCGCAGGCGGTGCTCGTCCGCTCATATTCGCGGATTTCCGGAGCGACGTCGGCCGAGAGCGACAGCGGCAGCGCCGGATACAGCCGCCGCACGATCTCCGCTGCGCGCCGCTCGTGCCCGGGCGAGCGATAGGAGTGCATGAAGGCGATCGCCAGCGCCTCGCAGCGCTCGCGTTCAACCAGCTGCCGCGCCGCGGACGCCACCGCATCCTCGTCCAGCTTCAGCAGGACCTTGCCGTCCGCATCGATCCGCTCCGATATCTCAAGGCGGCGGTATCGCGGAACGAGGGTCGGCGGCATTTCGAGGAACAGGTCGTAGAGATCGTAGCGGGTCTCGCGGCCGATCTCGATCGTGTCGCGAAAGCCCTCCGTCGTCAGCAGGCCGATCGTCCCGCCGGTGCGCTCGATGATGGTGTTGGTGATCAGGGTCGTGCCATGCACGACGCTGTGCAGATCCGAGGACCGCAGCCCGGTCTCCTGCAGCATGCGGGAGATTCCCGCAATGATCGCCGCGCTCGGATCATCGGGCGTGGTGAGCAGCTTTCCGACATGGACCAGGTCGCTGGCCGGATCGTGCAGCACGAGATCGGTGAAGGTGCCGCCGACGTCGACGCCGATGCGCGCCGTGCGCGTTTTCGCAGCCATGCTCACTCCAGTCCGTAATCGCGCCTGGCGGCGGCGGGCGAGATATAGCCGTCGCGAAGATCGGATTTCACCGCTTCGCGGCTGCGCAGCCTGGGATTCCCGTAGCCGCCTCCGCCGGCGTAAAGCAGCGTGACCCGACGGCCCGGATCGACCGACGTTCGGGATTTCGGATGCGGCTTGACGCCGTCGTCGAGCGTGATCACGGACGGCGCGCCATGCATGCCGCCGCGAACGCCGTAGGGCGGGTGCCGATGGCGATCGGACAGCAATGAGAGCCGCACGGGCCGGCCGGCACGCACCTCGATCTCGACCTCCTGGCCGAGACCTCCGCGGAATGTGCCGGGACCGCCGCTGTCGGTGCGCAGCCGCTTCTTCCAGACCACGAGCGGCGCAACGCTTTCGTAGGCCTCGATGCTGCCGGCGCCGACATTCGTCGGAAACGCCGTGGTCGGCAGACCGTCCTTGTGCGGCGCCGCGCCCATGCCGCCGCTGGCGAACAACACCTGCGAGAACCGCTGGTCGTCGTGGCTGACGCCGCTGAACAGGGCGCGCATGGTGGGCGCGCCCCCGCAATCGGCGATGATCTTGTCGTGCAGCACGGGTTCGAGCGCGCGGTAGATCGCGCCTGCGAGCAGATGGCCCGTCAACTGCCTGGCGCTGCACGGTGCGGGGTACACCGGATTGAGGATCGATCTCTCCGGCGCGCTCACCGTGATCGCGCGATAGGAGCCTTCGTTGCGGGGCGTGAACGGATCAAGGATGCACTTGATCGGATAGACCGAATAGGCATGCGTATAGTTCAGCACGCAGTTGATGCCGCGATCGATTTGGGCGGACGTGCCTTCGTAGTCGATATGCATCGTCTCGCCGCTGACCGTCACGGTGCACGCGATGCGAGTCGTCAGTTCATCGAATCCGTCGGCTTCGATCTCGGCCTTGTAGGTGCCGTCCGGAACCGCGGCGATGGCGCGGCGCATCGCGCGATCGGTGCGCGCCTGGAGCTCGGCGGACAAGCCCCGGAGATCCGAAAGGCCGCTATCCTCGAGAAATTCGACAACGCGGCGGACGGACACTTCGTTCGAAACGACCTGCGCCTCGAGGTCACCCAGGACCTGACGCGGAACGCGGACGTTCGCGGAGATCAGATCGACCAGATCCGCGTTCCACTTGCCGGCACGGATGAGATGGATCGGAAGGATGCGGATTCCTTCCTCGAACAGCTCGCGACAATCCGCAGACCAGAGCGCCCCGCCGACATCGGGCGAATGCGCGATGCAGCCGGCGAATCCGACGATTTTCCCGCGATGAAAGATCGGAGTTACGACGGTGAAATCCGGCAAATGCCCCGTCGCAAGCCAGGGATCGTTGGTGACCACCGCGTCGCCCGGCCGCCAGGACTCGATCGGAAACTTGGCGAGAAACGCCTTGGTGGTGCGCGGCAGGATGCAGGAGAACGAGGCTATGCCGCCGGTGTTCTCCGATACACTGTCCCCGTTGCGATCCATGAGCACGGTGCCGTAATCATTGGATTCGCGCACGATGGTGGAGAACGCCGTGCGGAGCAGCCCGGTCGCCGCCTCGTCCGCAATCGAGATCAGGCGGCTCCAATAGACCTCAAGCGTGATCGGATCAAAAATCTCAGGCTTGCGATCGGACATTCCGCGATCCGTTTCTCCACGCACCCGTTCGAGGGCTTTCGGCAAGGCAGCCCAGCGTGATTTCGCAAAAAATTGACATGACCGATTGATATCGTCCAATATTGATTGGAACTCGTTTGATATGAGTTGCGAATGGAGCTCCGCCACCTCCGCTACTTCGTCACGCTCGCCGAGGAGCTGCATTTCGGGCGCGCGGCCGCACGGCTCGGAATCTCGCAGCCGCCGCTCAGCCAGCAGATCAAGATCCTGGAAGACCTGCTGCGCGTGCGCCTGTTCAACCGCACCAATCGGCGCGTCGAGCTCACGCAGGCAGGGCTTCTGTTTCTCGCCGAAGCTCGCGCCACCCTGGAGCGCGCCGATCGCGCGATATCGGTTGCGACGCGCGCCCAGCGGGGCGAGCTCGGCGAGCTTCGCATCGGCATGTTCCCGTCAGCGCCGCTCCTTGCCCAGATCGGCGATGCGATCCTGACGTTTCGTCGAAGCTTTCCCGACGTCCAGCTCGTCCTCAATGAGATTGAGAGCCACCAACAAACCCAGGGGCTGCTGGAAGGGCGGGAGCAGGTCGCCATCATCCGCAGCGCCGCGGCGCCCGTTCTTCCCCCGGAACTGCGGGCAACCGAGCTGTCGCAGGAACCGTTCCGCGTGATCATGAGGAGCGATCACCCGTTGGCGAAACGCCGCAAGATCCTGATCGGCGAACTGGCGCAGGAACCCTTTGTTTTTTACGGCGACCGCATGGGAAGAACCTTGCCGCACCAGGTTCTCGTGCTGTGCCGCTCCGCAGGATTCGAGCCGCGCATCGGCCAGCTTGCCAACGGCAACGCGACCATCACGGGACTGGTCGCCGCCGGACTCGGGATCGCGGTCGTTCCCGAGGCGATGTGCCAACTGCACCATGAATCCGTCGTCAGCCGTCCGCTCGATGCCGTCGGCGCCATGACGTCGATCTGGCTTCTGCGCTCCAGCCAGGACGACTCGCCTCTGGTCGGAGCCTTCTGCAAGCTGATCGCAAAGCGACGCTCTGCATGATCCGAAGCGTCACCGGGATCGCGCGAGCAAAGCGCTAGCGGATCGAGAACGCGACCGGGACGCTGAAGCTCATCGAGGATTGCTTCAGCTCGGGCGGAAAGGCCGGGAACGGCTGCGCCCGGCGCAGCATGGCGAGCGTCTCGGCATCAAGCGCCGCATGTCCGGATGATCCGCCGAGATGGCCGGCCAGCACCTGCCCGCCGCGGCCGAGGCTGAAGCTCAGCCGCGCGACCCCTTGCTGGCCTGCGGCCTTCGCTGCCGGCGGATACTGCTTGAAGCGCTGCAGATGCGCGGCAACCAGTTGATTGTAGGACGCGATCGCCGCGGCCGATGCGCCGCTGCTTGCCGCGGACGCGGCCTGCGCCTGCCGTTCGGCTTTCGGCGAGGCCGTGGTGCGTGGCGCCGGCGGCGCTTCCGTCGGCTTGCGGGCGTCGGGGCGGATCGCCTTCGGCTTTGCCGGCGCGGGCTTGCGATCGGGCACGACCTGCGCGGGCTCCGGCTTTTCGGGCGTGGCTCGCTTGTGCTCGGGGGGTGCCTCGACCTCAGGCTTGAGCTGTGGCGGCGTCGGCGCAACCTGCTCCTGCACGGCCTCGGACCTCGCGGCCTCCGGCGGCGGCGAAGCATCTGCCTCCTGCATGACGGGCCCCGGCGCAAGGTCGAGCCGCGTCGGCTGCGGCGCCGACGACACCGGCGACATGTCCACCATGATCACAGGCAGGCTGACGCCCGGCACGGGCGGCTGCCGATACCAGGTGATGGCGAGCGCGACCAGCGCGGCATGCAAGCCCACGACGGCCGCGGCCGAGCCGGCCCAGCGCGGTGCGAGCGCGTTGTCGGTCGCAGCGTGCAGGGCATAGGCGTTCACAGGTTTCGGCCGTCGAGCCCGACGAGCGCGACCTTCAGGTATCCGGCGTTGCGCAGCAGGTTCATCACTTCCATCAGGTCGCCATAGCTGACCGCCTTGTCGGCGCGCAGATAAATGCGCTCGTCACGGCTTCCTTTGGTCGCGGCATCGAGCGCGGCCGCGAGCGTCTCGCGCGCGATGACATCCTCGCCGACCGCGACCGAAAGGTCCGGCTTCACCGTGACAAACACCGGCTTGTCGGGCCGCGGCTGCGGCTCGACCGCGCTCGCGGGAAGGTCGACACCGAGATCGACGGTGGCAAGGGGAGCCGCCACCATGAAGATGATGAGCAGCACCAGCATCACGTCGATGAACGGCGTGACGTTGATCTCGTGCACCTCCGCCAGATCGTCGGCAGCGCCACGCGCGCCGGTCCTGATCGCCATCGTCTACTCCGCCGCCCGTGCCAGCGCGAAGGCGCCGGTATCGCGCTGGCGGCTGACCAGGAGCAGCACCTGCGCCGAGGCGTCGCCGAGCAGCGCCCGATAGGCCGCGATCGAACGCGCCAGATGATTGTAGATCACGACCGCCGGAATCGCCGCCATCAGCCCCAACGCAGTCGCAAGGAGTGCCTCCGCGATGCCCGGCGCGACCACGGCGAGATTGGTGGTGTGCGCCTCGGAAATGCCGATGAAGGCATTCATGATGCCCCACACCGTGCCGAACAGGCCGACGAAGGGCGCGGTGGCGCCGATTGTCGCAAGCACGCCGGTGCCGCGCGCGATCCGCCGCGACATCGCTGCTTCCACCCGCTCCAGCCGCAGTGCGATGCGCTCCTTCAGGCCGTCGTCGACGATGCCGCGGGACAGGCTGGTCTCACGCGCCGCCGACTGGATGATCTGCGCCACGGCGTCGTCGCCCCGGCTGACATGTTCGACCTCGGCCAAATTGGTGTCGCTTTCGAGCAGGCCGAGGCGGCGTTTTGCGAGCCCGGTCTGGCGACCAAGCTCGATGGTCTTGGCAAGCCATACCGTCCAGGTGACGAGCGAGGCGAAGGCAAGCCCGATCATCACCGCCTTCACGACGATGTCGGCGCCCAGGAACATGCCCCACGGCGACAGGTTGCGCGGCAGCAGCGCGTTGTCGGCCGCGGCGAGCGCCGCACCGGGCAGCCATGCCACCGCGGCGGCAACCGCCGCCGCCATCCAGCGAGGCACTCCATGTTGCATGGTTGTCTCCCGCATCGGAGAAGCTATGCGGCGCCGGCCGACGTGAGCCGCTCCGCCAGCGCCCTGAATCTTGCAAGCTGATCCGCCCGCAGCGCGCGCGTCTCGTCGCGCCCGACGAACACCTTGAACATGATGCCGCCGTCGACATTGAGGAAGGCGGCGAAGGCCGACTGCTTGCCCATGAAGGGCCGTTCGACGAAGGCGATGGCGCCGCAGCGCTCGTGCCGCAGATGCCCGTGCAGGCCCTTCGGCTGCATCAGGTTGAAATAGCCGCGGCCGATCTCGCCGGGCGGAATCGCGCCGGTGAATTCGAAGATCGCGTCGTCGGTGTGGACGATCAGCGTCACCTCGCCCCACTGCGCGATATCCTGCATCGCCGTGGCGAATCCACCGCCCGCGCCGATCCGCACCATTTCCGGCGGCAGCGCCTCGATCACCGCGCGCGGCGTGACGTTGCGCTGGCGCGCGACGTCCTCGATCACCGCGCCGGGGTTTTCCACCATCTGCGCCTTCAGCTCGGCAAGCTCGGTACTCAGCATCGCACTCTCCTCACGCCGCGGCCGCCTTGCGCTCGCTCTGGATCACTTCGAAGCCCTCGAACTTCGGGTGACCGAGATAGAGGCTGTCGCCCGTCCTGTTGTCGGCACGGGCATGGGCGCGGCGGAATTCCTCCGAACGGGTCCAGGCCTCGAATGCGGCCTTGTCGGCCCAGGTCGTGTGCGTCGAATAAAGCGTGTGATCGTCGGCGACGGGGCCACGCAGCAGGTGAAACTCGACAAAGCCCGGCATCTTGCCGAGATAGGATTCCCGCGTGGCCCAGACCGTCTCGAAGGCCTGCTCAGCCCCCCTCTTCACCTGGAACCTGTTCATCGCGATAAACATCGAAACTCTCCTTGTCCTGTGGGTTGTTGTGAAACGCGCCAAAGCCGCGCTGGGGCATCAGCGCGGCCCGGGGGCGACCTGGTTGAAACGTCGTTATCGTGATTACGCTCCGCCAAAATGAATCTTCAGGCCGGCCTTGTAGACCCGACCCGGTCCCGGGCTCGACCACAGCACGTCGTTCTGCGTGGTGCTGTCAGCGCCGCTGCCGGGGATCGCATAGGGCCGGTAATACTGGTTGAGCAGATTGTCGATCGACGCGGTGAAGGTGATGTCCTTTGTCGCGTTCCAGGTCAGGTAGAGATTGACCAGCTCGTAGGACGTCGAAGGCAGATAGCCCGCCGGCAGGTCGGTATTGCCGGCAAAGGACGACCACTGCGCGGCCAGAATCAGCTGGCGATCGAGCAGCCGCAGGCCGGCCGTCGTCGTCACCTTGCGTGGCGTGATGGTGGCAAGCCCGATGTTGGTCTGCGTGTTCTTGCCGCGCATCACGTGATCGGAGAGGCCGACGTACCACAGGCCTGCGTCGTACATCGTCTCCCACTCGACGCCCTCGATCCTGGCGTGCGCGACGTTCTGGTACTGATAGAATTGGCTGTACAAGCCGGGGTACACGATCAGGATCGGCGAGATCGGCGTGGACCCGACCAGATCGATATAGTCGTCGACGTCGTTGCGGAATACGTTGAACTTGCCGCGGAAGGAGTCGCTGGCGGCGAAGATGCCGTCATACTTCAGGTTGATACCGGCTTCCTTGTTCTTGCCGACCTCCGGCCGCAGGTTCGGGTTCGGCAGGAAGCAGAACAGGCCGGCGGTCCCGCCCGGACAGGGGAAGAACGCAGGTCCGCCGCCCGTGGCGTGCTCACCGGCGATCAATGTTTCCGTGATCGAGGGCGCACGATAACCCTCGGCATAGCTGACATAGGGCGTGAGGCCTGCGACCGGCGTCACGCCGACGGTGATCTTCGGCGAAAAGCGGTCGCCACCGGTCGAGACCGCGGCCGAGTCGAGATCGTAGCGGTCGTAGCGGATGGCGCTGACGATCTCGAGCCAGGTCGAATAATTGTTCTTCAACTGCGCGAAGCCGCCCGACACCGTACGCTCGCCGCCCGGCGTCGTGATGTTGGAATTGCCGCGGCTGTCCGACGTGTTCACCTTGTCGTTGAACACGTCAAAGCCGTAGGTCAGCGCGTTGCGCCAATCGCCGACATTGAAGCGTGTGGTGTTGTTGACGTCGGTACCGATGGTGTCGAGCAGATAGCTGCGGCGGTCGCCGACGCAGCCGGAGACGTTGTTGCCAAATCCGCCGCCGCAGTACGCGGAGGGCGTCGTGCCGCTGTGGTAGGTCTTGACCTGGTCGTTGTCGGTGCGGTTGCCGTAGACGGTCGCGCTCCAGTCCCACCACATGTCATCGGGCTTCGCGTACTTCCAGGTGATGGTGCCGCTATAGTTCTTGGCGTCGGAAGCGTAGACCGACGAACCCTGAAAGAGCGCACGCTGCGCGGCCGTCGCCACGGGGCCGCGGTTGAACTGGCCGATGCTGTACTGGTAGTCTTGGAAAACGCCGCCGAACTTGATCTCATGGCCGTCGGCGGGACGCACGGTGAGCTTCATCACGCCGGCGGCGATGTCGTTGCCGGTATTGCCGATCTCGGTCCCGTTGCCGTCCTTGTAATTGCCCTGCGTGCGATAGACGGCGCCGCCGAACATGTCGACGTCAGGGCTGGCGCGCACGCCGCCGAAGATCGAACCGAGCCCACGGCTGCTGTTGCTACCGTAGGAGCCGGTCATGTCGACGCCCCAGCGCTCGCCCGGGCGCACCACGTCGTTGATGTCCTTGGTGCGGAACGACACCACGCCGCCGATCGCGCCGGAGCCGTAGATATTCGCGGTCGGGCCGCGCACGACGTCGACGCCGCCGATCAACTCGGGATCGAGGAAGAACGAGCCGTTGGCGTTATGCCCGGTGCGCTGATAGTTCTGCCGCGCGCCGTCGACAACCACCGCCACGCGGCCGAAATCCTGCAGGCCGCGCACGTTGATGACCGTCGCGGGATCGTCGCCGCGCTCCTGGAACGACACGCCGGGCACGGCGTAGAAGATGTCGGACATGCGGTTCGGCTGAAGGCCCTGGATCTGCTCCAGCGTCACCGCGGAGACCGGCGCCAGCGCATCGACCGCGCGTTCTTCGGTCTTCGAGGCCGCAACCGTGATGGTATCGAGCGACTGCACCGGTGTGCCGCCGATCTGCGCGCGCGCATTCATCGCCGATGACGTCGACTGCGCGTCCTGCGCTGCCGACTTGCGCTTCGCCTGCTTCTGCTTCTTCTGCTCGGGCTGGCCGACCACGTCCGCGGTCTGCGTCGCAGCCGGCGTTGGAAACACCAATGCGGAGGAAAATGTGGACGCGACCAAAACCAAGGCGCGCGAATGCCTAGCCCCGAAAGCCATACTGCCCCAACCTGATGATGTGCTTCTTGGTTCGGCTGGCGGCGCCGCAACAGGTGCGGCAGCTTGCTGGCTATCAACTTGTTCACGGCGCAAGTCTTCGGCTCGCGTCGTGTCGGCATTGGTTACGTTCCGATCCCGAGACGGTCAACACGCGCGCCTCGCTCTTTATAGCGATTGTAAACTTGCGGCGATTGGATTGCGTCTCGATCGAATTATACAAGCGCGATCGCGGAAAACCTTGGGGCACAGCGACAAAGATGGCGACGACTTCCGGAAACAATGTCGGCGGCGCAGCAAAGCACGCAGATAATCCCACTGTTGCAACGCGTTCGCTTGTGATGACCGGCAACCGGATCGAGAGCCGCGACCTGTTCGCGTCGGAGCGCGAGATCATCATCGCCCATGGCGAAGACGCCTATCGCCTGCGGTTGACCTCGCAAAACAAGCTGATCCTGACAAAGTGACGCACCGCATGACAATTTGCCGCAGGCTGTTGCCGCTGCTTGCCATCGCGGCGGCCGGCGTCGCGCAAGCGGCAGGCATTACGGTCCATGATGCGCGCGACCGCGACATCGGGATCGACAATCCCGCGCGGGTCGTCGCGATCGGCGGCGCGATCACCGAGATCCTCTATGCGCTCGGTTTCGAGGACCGCATCGCCGGCGTCGATTCCACGAGTCTGTATCCCGAAGCCGCGCTGCACGACAAACCCAATGTCGGCTACATGCGCCAGCTCTCCGCCGAGGGCGTGCTCGGGCTCAACCCGTCGCTGGTGCTGGCGATGCAGGGATCGGGACCGAAGGAAGCGATCGAGGTGCTGGACGCAGCGAGGACGCCGCTGGTGCTGGTGCCCGAGACGTTCTCCGAACAGGGGCTGCTCGACAAGATCCGGCTGGTCGGCCGCGCCATGGGCGCCGAACCGCGCGCCGAGTGCCTGGCCGGGGCGGTGGCCAGCGACCTGGCCCAGCTGCGCGAATTGCGCGGCAGAGTGGCAAAGCCGGTGCGGGTGATGTTCGTGATGTCGCTGCTGAACGGCCGCGTCATGGCCGCAGGCCGCAATACCGCGGCCAACGAGATCATCAGCCTTGCCGGCGCCTTCAACGCGATCGACGGCTATGACGGCTACAAGATCGTCAATGACGAGGCGATCGTGGCGGCCAGGCCGGACGTGGTGCTTTCGATTGCGCGCGGGCAGGATTCGGTCGAGGCGGAGGCCGTCTACGCGCATCCCGCCTTCGCGCTGACGCCGGCAGCCAGCAACAAGGCCTTCATCTCAATGGAAGGCCTTTATCTGCTCGGCTTCGGGCCGCGCACCGCCGCCGCAGCGCGCGACCTCGCACTGAAGCTCTATCCGGCGCTGGCGCCGCAGGCCGCGACGCTTGCTTCCGCTACGCTCAACGTCGATTGCCGGCGATGAGCGTCGTGGCAGACGGCGTGCGACGTCCGGCCCGGTCGCTGCGGCCGGCCGGCCCGCTCATTGTCATCGGCCTGCCGATCCTGCTCGCGGGCGCGGTAACGGTCGCGCTCACCATGGGCGCGGCAGGCATTCCCTTGGGGCGGCTTCCCGCGGCGCTGGGCCTGTCGGCCGATCAAGCCGATCCACTGACGGCGCGCGACCAGCTCGTGCTGTGGTCGATCCGGATTCCCCGGATCGCCGCGGCTGCGATGGTCGGCGGATTGCTCGCGGTTTCGGGTGCGGTGATGCAGGGGTTGTTTCGCAATCCCCTGGCAGATCCCGCGCTGGTCGGCGTCTCCTCCGGCGGCGCGTTCGCGGCAGCAGCGGCGATCGTGTTCACCGACAGCCGGATCGGCAACAGCCTCTATTTCATGCAGAACGAGCTGTTGCCGCTCGCGGCCTTCGCCGGCTCGCTGGCCACGACCATGATCCTCTACGCCATCGCCAGCCGCGCGGGACGAACCTCGATCGCGATCTTCCTGTTGGCGGGCCTTGCGATTGCGGCGATCGCCAACGCCGGCATCGGGCTGCTCGTCTTCGTTGCCGACGACCGCCAGCTTCGCGACATCACGTTCTGGCTGCTCGGCTCGCTGAGCGGGGCAACCTGGCCGAAGGCGGCGACGCTGGCGCCGGTGCTGGCGGTGGCGCTGGTCGCGTGCCTTTCGGTCGCGCGCGGGCTCGACGTGCTGGTGCTCGGCGAGGCCGAGGCGTTTCACAGCGGCGTCAATGTCGAGCGGCTGAAGCGAATCTCGATCGTGCTGGTATCGGCGATGACCGGCGTCGCGGTCTCGGTCTGCGGCGTGGTGGGATTCGTCGGCATCGTGGTGCCGCACCTGCTGCGGCTCGCGATCGGCCCGGCGCACCGGCTGCTGCTGCCGGCCTCCGCCCTGCTCGGCGCGATCCTGATGACCGGCGCCGACACGCTGGCGCGCACCATCGTGGCGCCGGCGGAAATGCCGATCGGCATCCTGACCGCCGCGATCGGCGCGCCGTTCTTCCTGATCATCCTGTTGCGGCAACGGGGCCTCGCCGGGTTATGAGCGCGATCCTGCAGGCGCAGCTCGCCTCGATGACCGTCGGCGGCGCAAGGCTGGTCGATGCCGTCGACCTCAAGATCGACGGCGGCGAGATGGTCGCGATCGCAGGCCCCAACGGCGCCGGCAAGTCGACGCTGCTGCGCATGCTCTCCGGCGATCTGCGTCCGACCGGCGGCAGCGTACGGCTCGGGTCGCGCGACATCGGTGCCTATTCGCCGCGCGAACTCGCGCTGCGTCGCGCCATGCTGTCGCAGCATGTCAGCGTCACCTTCCCCTTCACGGTGGAGGAAATCGTCGAGATGGGCGCCGGCACGCGCGGGCGCGCCGCCGCACGACCCCTCGTCGAGGATGCGCTGCGCGAGGTGGGCCTGGAGCGTTTCCGGCATCGACAATTGCCGACGCTGTCCGGCGGCGAGCAGCAACGCGCGCACTTCGCCCGCGTGCTGGTGCAGCTCGCCTGCGGCGAGGCGCTTCGCGGTCCGGGGTTGCTGCTATTGGACGAGCCGACCTCCAACCTCGACCTGCGGCACCAGATCGATCTCGTGGAAGCCGCGCGGCGCCGCGCCAACAACGGCACCGCCGTGATCGCGATCCTGCACGACCTCAACCTCGCCATGCGCTTCGCCGACAGGATCATCATCCTGCATCAGGGCAGAGTGGCCGCCGATGGCGACTGCCGTAAGGTCGTCGCGGCGGATATCATTCGACGGATATTCGAGGTCGACGTCGCGATTCGCCATACCGACGACGGTATGCCCTATCTACTGCCACAGACCATGCAGCCTGCGGCGGCGCGAAATACGGTGCCATGATCAGATCAAGGAGACCTTGCAAGGCACGGTAGCCCCCGCTCCGGATCGCGCGCATCACCACCGACATCGTTCTCTTCCTTCACCAGCGGTTGCCGGAAACAACAAAAGGCTGCGGCCAGTGTGATGGCTCGGAGGTTCTCTTCTTTTTTGCCTCAAGTTCATCAACAGAACTTTCGAGCCACCACACTGGAATCTCGGATTTGCGGATGTGCTTTCGGACCCGAAGCTGACAACAGAGGCCAGCGGAAAATGATGCGAATTTCGGGTCCGGGACACTAGTTGCAGTTCGCGCGCGGGACGAGCCACGTCGAATACGTCTGCCAGACGCCGTTGCCGAGATCGCGCTGATAGGCGATGAAATCGCCATCGTCGCCGTGCACGAGTTGGTAGCGGTGATACTTTGCTTTCTGTGCCCGCTTCGTCATCGAACTACTCCCTCGTCGGGGATTGACCTACCAGCGAGGTAGTCGCGATGCTCGGACGATCAATGCAATGATGAGTATCATAAAATCACTTTGCCGAGAGGCGAACGGTGCCGCGATTGTGAATTTCAGCGGTGTCCGCTGAAGCGGTGCCGGCGCGGCGCTGTGCCATCGACACGCGTGAATCCATCGCCGCGTATCAATGCCATTGAGTCGGGGACGCCGCGCGCTCCCTGAACACCAGATCCGGCATGCAGGACGTCGCCATCGGGGTGGTAGAACGCATATGCGCCAGGCTCCTGGATGGCGGCTTGCGCCCACGCGAACCGCGCGTTCACGAGCGATAGCAAGGCGACGACTGCAACGAGCGTGTATTTCGTCATGACCATACTCCTCTTTCGGAGGCTCCGCCGGCCGGCCATCTACGTTTGCATCAGTTTTGCAGCGTCAATCTGCACCCAAGCCGGGCGGTTGGCGCGTTAGGTGTTGTTAAACGTTGCGAGCGCGTGCCCCGCCATCCGCCCGCCCGCGCCTGACTGGCCCCTGGCGCATGGCGACGACAAAGCGACCGCGATAGCCGGTCATCACACTGATTTCGCTTGAGAATAGAGAACCTACGGACGTCGTGGCTCACTGCCCGATGGCAATGCGTCGCGCCGGCTTCGCTGCCCGACCGCTCGCGCAGGCCAGCCGCCACGAGCAGACATAACAGAATCTTGCAACGTCTAACGGGCTATTTCCGCCGATTTGCGCGAATGTAACGGTGCACCCATTCGGTGAACCCAAACTCAGGACGTTCGACATGAGCACCGCTTCTGGCGCGCCCCGTGAAACCGCAACCAGGTCCCCGAAAGCGCAGACGATCGACATGAAGCTCGAGGTCGTCGTCATCCCGGTTTCGGATGTCGATCGCGCCAAGCGCTTCTACGGCGGTCTCGGCTGGCGGCTCGACGCCGATTTCGTCAAGGGTGACGCGTTCAGGGTCGTGCAGTTCACGCCGCCGGGCTCGTCATGCTCGATTCATTTCGGCAAGGGATTGACGTCGGCCGCGCCGGGCTCCGCACAGGCGCTGTATCTGGTCGTATCCGACGTCGAGGCCGCCCGCGCCGATCTTGTCGATCGCGGTGTGGAGGTGAGCGAGGTCTACCACCGCGCGGGCGTCGGGGAAGGTCCAATCAGGGGCGTGGACCCGGCGCGCCAGAGCTACGCATCGTTCGCCACCTTCAAGGATCCGGACGGCAATAGCTGGCTGTTCCAGGAGGTCACCACGCGATTGCCCGGACGCGTGGATGCGGACACGAGCTTCGCCTCGTCGACCGAACTCGCAGCCGCGTTGCGACGTGCCGCAGCCGCGCATGGCGAGCACGAGAAGCGGCTCGGCCGGCACGACGAGGATTGGCCGGACTGGTATGCCGACTACATCGCGCGCGAACAGGCCGGCAAAGCGCTGCCGTCGTGAGCAGCGGCCACGAACATCATCTTCCGGCTCGGGCAGCGCCCCGGCGCAACATGCCGGCCGAACCGCCAGCTGTCGAGTAGTCCAGTAAAGGTGTTTGGCGATGCGAGAGCTCTTGCTCAATGGCGTTGGCGGAACATTGTTCGCAATCACAGCCATGCGCATCGCGCTTGGGGCGTTCTTCGTCTTCTCCGGAGCACACAAGGTTGTCAACGCTGAAAGGCACGCGGCATTCGTGGCAACGCTCCGGGCCAGCGGCATCTCGTACATCGGCATCATGCAATGGTTCGTGCCGAGCGTTGAGTTCTTTGGCGGCCTGGGCGTCGCGTTCGGATTTCTGACGCCGCTGGCGGCCCTTGGCCTTGTCACGATCTGTCTCGTCGCGCTCTGGACCAACGCGCCAAGGGTGGTTGCGGGCTATCGACCAATCGACTTTGCGGATCGCCTCGACGATTGGCTTTACCTGCCGGAGGTGATGTACGTGCTGATATTGGTCTATTTCATCACCGCCGGCGCCGGCCCGGTTTCTTTGGACCAGCTCCTGAAGCTCTGGATCGCCAAATGAGGACGCGTTGCGGACATCATAGCGGCTTGCGGTCCGCGCTATCCGCCGAAGCCCACAAATCCAGGGAGATCGATATGAGCCACACCCTGATGAAGACAATGCGAGCCACGGTAACGACCGTGCTGATCGTCGGAGGCGTCCTGACACAGCACGTCGTGCGAGCCCAGCAGACCGAGATGACGGGCATCAAGCGCACCGACCTGCAGCAACACGATCTCAGCGCCCCCGGACGCGAGGCCGTCCAGGTGCGCGTCGACATCGGGCCGGGCGTGGCTTTCGGCAGACATACGCACCCCGGCGAAGAGATCATCTATGTACTCGCAGGCACGCTGGAATATCAGATCGAGGGCAAGCAACCGGTGACGCTGAAGGCCGGCGACGTCCTCTTCATCCCGGCCGGGACGATTCATGCCGCAAGGAATGTCGGCGGCGACACCGCGAGCGAGCTCGCCACCTACGTCGTCGAAAAAGGAAAGCCGCTGCTCACGCTGGTGAAGTGACGATTGCGGTCTTCGGCTGGCGCTCTTGCCTGGCGAGAGAACGCTCGCTGCTCCTGTGCGCTTTGGTCGCAATGGCGGCGCGCGCGATCGGGGCTACGTTCATCCTGTCATGATCCGCATTGTCGACATCGATCCGCGCATCGCGCGGCTTTGTTTGCGCGCCGGGCGCCTGCACGCAGGCATTTAGCCGGGCGGCCGAGCTGCGCGCCGTCCGGGCTAGCTTCACCATCACCGATCAGCTTCACGGCTTCCGTCCCGGGAGCCGGTTTTGCTTGCTGAACTTTTTCGAAAAACCCGTGCCCACTTTTCCGGATCATGCTCGAAGGAGGCGTGCCGTGCATCACTGCGCTCTGCCAGAACTTTCGATTTCGGCGTCGGATCATCGCCGCCTGGAAACCATCGCACTCGTTGCCGCCGCCCAAGGCGACATCGACGGGCTGTTCCTGCTCGCGGAAATCAGCCGCGCCGAAACCGTGCCTGACGATGCGGGTGCGCTCGCATCGATCGTCACCATGGGATCGTGGGCGACATTCTGGGTCGACTGGGGCTTGCCGTACGAGACCAGGCAACTGGTCTACCCCAGGGACTACAGGTGCGACAAAACCCAGGTCTCGGTGATGTCGCCATTGGGCGCGGCGCTGATCGGGCTGAAAAGCGGAAGCCAGATGCCGTTTTCGGTCGGCCGCCGCCCGCACGTCGTTCGCCTCGACAGCGTGAGCCTGACGCAGCCGAATGTCGTTCCGCTGTTTCGCGCACCGCTCACCGCGCAACGAGAAACCTTCGACGACGACCCCGGACCATCCGCCGCCTGACGCGCCAAAGAGACAGAGAGAGAGAATGTCATGAGCAAGAACGGACACGCAGCGAACCACGAGCCGGTGCTGCCACCCATCATTGTCACGAGCGATGACGCGCGCCGCCTCAGCGCGCTGGCCAATTCCAGCATGGAGATTTTCCCGCCCGTCGCCCATTTCCTGGCGCGCGAGATGGATCGTGCGAGCGTGGCGCCTGACGATGCCGACCTTGCCGGCGTCGTTCGCATGGGCTCACGCGTCGGCTATCGCGACGAACGAACCGGCGGCGTCCGCGAGGTCGTGCTGGTCTATCCGCACGAGGCCGACATCGACCACAACCGCATCTCGGTCCTGACCCCGGTCGGTGCCGCGCTGATCGGACTGTCGATCGGCCAGGCCATCGAGTTCCAGACGCCGGACCGCCAGATGCGATCGGTGACAGTCCTGCACGTCTCGAACTGAGAAGCGTGCCATCGCGCCGCTGTTCTGCTCACGCAATAGGCAGAAGCTCATGAGCCGGGCAGTGCTCGCCGGCGCCAGCCGCGCTGCGCTCACAGCGGCGTGAAAATTGCTTCGTCCTGCCCTGCGCGACGAAACCAAAGCCGCGCCGCATGAAGCCATTTTCGACAGTCGAGGAAAATGGCCGGAAACCGTCGAGGACCAGGCTAATGGTTCACGGCCAACGGAGGGGATTTATCATGTCGGCCCTGATCAATTTGATCTACCGCGAATATTGCCTGACGTGCCTGGGCCAGATGCGCAAGCAAGCCTAGGACAGCGACCATGAATGCTCGAAAGCCGGTCGTGGTACCGACCATCGCAACGGTGGCGCTGGTCGCGCTGGTGGTCTGGACCGTCGCAGGCCCGCCGCCACACGCGATGCGCCCGGACATCACACACCGCACTACCCATCCAGCGAAGTGATTTTTTGAAATGATTTGTTGCCGTGCGTTTCCCGATTCACGACGAGGGGAAAGGCCATGCAAAAGCAGACTAACAAAGATGATTTTGCGGAGATCTGGCGAAAGGCGGAGCAACGCCGGACCGACGAGATGACCGATTGGCTGAAGCAGCTTTTGAAGAAGCGATCGATCCCGAAGCTTCGCATCGCAAGATCAGCCCGACCGTGGCTGCGCGGTCCCCTGACCGCCCGTCACGGATAGCCGGTCGGCACGGCAGGCACGTTGCGCGTGTTGACTTGAACGGATGCGACGCTTCTGCTGCGGACAGATGATCTCGCGGCGTGCCCCCCAGAGCACGGCCCCACCCAGGGCTATTGGGGGGCTTGGAGGCGGGACCGTGCTGGGCCAGCGGTGGGGAGCCGACCCAATGAGTCAACTCGACGCGGTGCGCACTGGTTCCGATCTACGCGGGATTCGCTCCCGAAGCGTTGCGGCGCGCGAGGCCGCGGCTCGGCATCGGCCAAGATTGATCGGAACCTCCGCAGGAAGCGGCTGCTAGCGGTCCGATTCCAACATTCGCATCCCATCGCGGCAGACGGTAGCGAACGTCAAAGCCACTTCACTAGTCATCGCCCGCACCAAAAAACCGGACCCGCGGGCTGTCGATCGGCTCGACCTGGAAGAAGCGCGGCTCGGAATCCTGGCGGACCCTCTCCTCGACATCGCGCAATTCCGGCATACGGCGCTGCACATCCTGGCGCGGATCGCCGCGGCGCCGATCCGCCCATTGTTGGTGACGCTCGCCGCGCCGGCGCTCGGCGCTGCGCCTGACCTCGGCGTCACGCGCCCTGGCCAAAGCGTCTTGCGGCTGGGCGACCTTGTCGCGTTCGCTCCGCGCCACGTGCTCGGGCACCGGCTGACCGACCGGCTCGCCCTTGGCGGCTTCCTGCGGTGATTGGTTCGCCACGTCCCGCGACTTTTCCGGCGAACCGGTGCTGGAATCGGCAGACGCGGCTTGCGGCGACGTCTGCTGTGAAGCGGTCGGCTGGGCCGGGACTGCGGCGGTGAGCGGCGGCGCCTGCGTTTCGGCGAGGTAAGGCACGGGCTGCGTGGGCCCGCCGGGTGACGCCGCAATCGGCTCGCTCGACATCCGCCGCTCGAGCCTGCTCATCTCGATGCCCTGCCTGGGCGTGTGCGGGCTGACGATATTGGCCATCAACAGGCCGCCACCGACGCCGGCGACGATCGCAACAACAACGGTTGCTGCTCCCGCGAGAAACGCTGTCGAGGTGCGCATGGCTGGCTCCTTGCTTGGCCGGCAACGTGCCAACGCGATCGATGTTCCGGCGCAAGTCGATGTTCCGGGCACGGCGCGGCCCCCGCATCAGGAACTTGTCGTTGCCTGTCGCGTGCTTTCGCCGGCGGCCGCTCCGTTGCTGTGCTGGCCGCCGTCAATGACGGAGGAACGACACGATGCGATTGGTTGTTATCGCGGCTTTCGTGCTGGGTGCAGCGGCGGCACATGCCGAGGAGCCGTCGACGACGCGGCCCGCGCTATGGGGCAGCCCGACCGTCGACAACGGCGCCTGCTGCAAGACGCTCCGCGAGGTGCGCGACAATATCGACCGGCTCGACCGCGAGATCGTGCGGCTGATGGCAGAGCGTGGCCGCTATGTGCACGAGGCCGCGCGCTTCAAGGAAAATCCGGCACAGGTGGAGGCGCCCGAGCGCGCGGAAGCCGTGGTTCGCAAGGCGATGACGCTCGCCGAAGCGAACGGGCTGTCGCCCAAGGTGGCGGAGGCCGCCTACCGCGCCATGGTCGGCGCCTTCATCGAATACGAGCAGGGCGTGTTCGCCGCCGCGACCGCGGCCGGCAACACGCCATGGAAGAAGCAGTGATCCTCGGCAAAGGCCGCGTCGCGATCGGCGCGGCCAAGGCGCGATGGCTTTCAGATCGAATCGCGATCGCGGTTATTTTTTGCGCATGATCTCCGCACAACGCGTTCCGCGTTTGTCGCGAGGGAAAACCGGTACCGACTTTTCCGGATCATGCGCTAGATCGCGGAAGCGACCTGCTCCAGCCCGATGATGCGGGCGAGGCGCCGGACCTCTTCCTTCTGGTCCTCGCGCAACTGGAACAGCAGCGGCATCGCCGCAGATTTGAGCTGCTGGACCTCGGGCGATTCAGGATCGATCGGCGGCGTACTGGCCGCCGGATCGGCCTGCTTGGTTGCGTGGATCTTGCGCGCGACGGCGCGCAGCGCGCTCTCAACCGCCGGCCAGTAATATTCCTGCGAAGCGGAAAGCTTCAACCGCTCCTTGATGCCGGCGATCTGGCCGTCGCTGAGCAGCGCGTAGGATTTTTGCGGCTGCGGCTTGGCGGCCGCCTTCGGCTTGGGCGGGGCGGCAGGCGCGACGGGCTCCGCAGGGACGGTGGCCATCGCCGGGGGCTCCGGCTGCGGGGACACCGCTTTCGCCGCCTCGATGTCGGCGGGCGTGGTGGCGGCATAGGCCTGGCGCAGCGGTTCGCTGAAGCTCGCGGTGGTCGCCGGCGGTTGCTCGACGGCAGCGGTCGCGAGCCGCACCGCCACGGCAAGCCGGTCGGCCTTGCCTTCGCGGTTACTGACAACGGGAGCGTTGACGGTCGGCGTCGTCATGCCGACCAGGGCCGCCGGCACGCTGTCGCGGCCGAGGATGGTAGTCACCGCGGCGCCCGCCAGCAGCAGGCAGCCCAGCGCGAGGATCGTGATGGTCCTAGTCAAACCCAACTCCCCAGTGCGCCCGTATCGCCCCCCGGGCGCGAACAGGCGGAAAAGTGAATGGCAATTAAGGCTTAACCGTGCCGTCCGGCACGGCGGGGGACATAAAATTAGCGGTGAAAAAGGGGTCCAGCGGCCGAAATCAGGCCGCAGCCACAAGATCATAGGCTTCCTGGATGTCGGCCACGATGTCGGAAGCCTCCCACACCGCGCGCGGCTCGACCGAGCGCAGGCTGACCGTCCAGTTGCCGCCGCGAGAAGTGCGCGGCACGCTGATGATGTCGAACTGCACGCTGCGGCAAAGCGGATGGCGCTGCAGCGCGTGGGTCACCCGGATCCTGATCTCGTCCAGCGAGGCCGTCGTTTTTGCAACAAACGCGTCAAGCTCCATGGCGCATCCCCTTCATTCGCGTCCCGGCGGCGCGCCCCCTTGGCGCGCAGCCCCGACCTCGCGAATTCTTGGGACGTGATGGTTAATGCCGCGTTAAGTCAGCAAAATCGCGCGCGCTTTACCGCATCATGCAACGGGCGGAAAGAATTCCGGCCACAGCGCGCGCCACTTCCGTGCCAGCGGCGTGAAATCCTCCGGACCGGTTTCGAAGCTCTCCGCGCCATCGGCCGGCCGAACCCAGCCCTGCGCGCTCTTCATGAACATGTGCGCGACCGGCGTCAGCCATCTGGTGTCGTCGAGCGTGCCGGCGCGGATATTCATCACTTCGGGCCGGCCCGCGCGCTCGCCATAGATGCGCCCGCCGCAATCGGCGCAGAACCACGACACCACGGCGACGCCGCGTGGCGAGCGATGCTGCCAGGCTTTCGGCTCGCCATTGACGATACGCAGGCTGCTGGTTGCGACCGGCATGTTGAGCGCGAACGCACTGCCGGACGCGGTCTGGCAGTCGGTGCAGTTGCAGGCGTAGAGCAGGAGCGGAAACGCCGCGACCTCGTAGCGGATCGCGCCGCAGGAGCAACCGCCGGTCAGGGGAAGCGAAGGTCGGCTCATGATCGGTCTTAAGCCCGGGACGCGCAAGACTAGCCAAAAAGTGGCGATGTCGCGAGGCTCATCGCGGCTCGATGACGAGGCTCTGCACGGCGCGGCCGAAATAGCCGCGCGTGTCGGCAAGCCGCGACATCACGAGCCCTGCCCCGTCGGGCCCGATCCAGCTCTCGGCGTCGACCAGAATCCATTCGCCAACCGGTTCACGCGCGAGACTGACGGTGAGGTCGGCGTTGATGAAGGTCCATTTTCTGAAATCGAGCGCCGGGGCGACGCCATTGCCGAAATCGGCCGCGACCGCCGCGCGCACGGCCTGCGAGACCGCAAAGCCCTCGATCAGCGGGCGATCGAGGCGAAACCAGATTGCGGCCGGCCCCGGCACGCCGAAATGGCCGCGCGCCGCCCGCATCGAGACGCAGGCGACGAACGGGCTCGATGCGGCATGGCCGAGCTCTTCGGGCGCGTGCTCGGGACCAGGCAGCGTGACCGCGGGACCTAAAACCTCGGAAGGAAGCTTCACCGCCTGCGCCCGCACCTTGAGTACGGTCGCGACCGCCACGACGACATCGTCGGAAAGGAGCTTAACGCTGCAAAGCTGGATCTTGCGCCCCTCCCGCAGCACCTCGCTCCGCCAGGTCAGCGGCGCGACCGGGACGGGGCGCATGAGGTCGACGGTGAGACGCGCGATCCGCATCGGCACCGGGGTCGCAAGAGCCTCCGCCGCCCACACCACGAGCGCCGACGGCGCCGCGCCGTGCTGCATGCGCGGATCCCACGGCCCGCCGGCGGCGGGGCTTGCGATGATGCGCTCGCCGTCGACGCGAAAGACGCTTTCCATCACTCCGTCATGTCAGTCGGGGTGGCTTCCGATTTCCTCAACCGGCCGCCGCGAGCGCCGGTGCGTTGGGGACTTCGATGTCGACTTCCAGCGTCGAGACATGCTCGCCGCGGTCGAGCCTGACAATAACCTTGTCGGGATCGAGCGCAACGTGCCGCGACACCGCGGCGAGGATTTCTTCCCGCAGCCGCAACACGAGGTCGGGCTGGCCCAACAATCCCCGCTCATGCGCGAGCAGGATCTGCAGCCGCTCGCGCGCGACGCTCGCGCTGGCGGGGCGGCCGCTGAAAAATCGCAAGAGCTTCATGCAGCCCTCCGACCCAGTAGCCGGTTCATCAGGCCGACCCGCTGGGCCGGCACGGTCATCGCCACGGTTTCGCCGAGCAGGCGGCGTGTGGCGTCGGTGTAGGCCCGCGCCGGCGAGCTTGCCGGGCTGTTGAGTGTCACCGGCGAGCCGACATTGGAGGCGCGCAGCACGTCCTGGCTTTCCGGGATGATGCCGAGCAGGGGTGTTGCCAGGATTTCCAATACGTCGTCGATCGAGAGCATCTCGCCGCGCGCCGCTCGCGCCGGATCGTAGCGGGTGATCAGGACGTGCTTTGCGACGCGCTCGCCGCGCTCGGCCTTCACGGTCTTCGAATCGAGCATGCCGATGATGCGATCGGAATCGCGCACCGAGGACACCTCGGGGTTGGTGACGATGATGGCCTCGTCGGCGAAGCGCATCGCGAGCGTGGCGCCGCGCTCGATGCCGGCCGGGCTGTCGCAGAGGATGTAGTCGAAGTTCGGGCGCAATTCGGCGATGACGCGGCTGATGCCCTCCTCGGTCAGCGCATCCTTGTCGCGGGTTTGCGAGGCCGGCAACAGCCAGAGATTCTCCAGCCGCTTGTCGCGGATCAGCGCCTGCGGCAGCTTGGCCACGCCCTGCACCACGTTGATCAGGTCGAACACCACGCGCCGCTCGGCGCCAAGCACGAGGTCGAGGTTGCGCAGGCCGACATCGAAATCGACCACCACGACCTTCTTGCCTGCCTGCGCCAGCGCCGCGCCGAGCGCAGCCGTGGAAGTGGTCTTTCCGACTCCGCCCTTGCCCGACGTCACAACCAGCACTTTGGCCATCTGAAAATCTCCTTTTACGCTTAAGTTCGATTTACGCTTAAGTTCAGTTGAGCGGCGTGATCCGCATGACGTCGCCTTCAAGCCACGCCTGCGCCGGCCGGTTGCGCAGGCTTGCATCCAGTTCTTCCGCCGTCTGGTAATAACCATCGATCGCCAGTAGCTCGGCCTCGATCTTCTGGCAGTAGATCCGCGCCGACGCGTTGCCGTTGACGCCCGCCATGGCGCGGCCGCGCAGCGTCCCGTAGACGTGAATGGAGCCGCCGGCCACGATCTCCGCGCCCGAGCCGACCGAGCCGAGGATGGTGACGTCGCCGTCGGGAAAGAAGATGGACTGGCCGGAACGGACCGGGCTGTTGAGCAACAGCGAGTTCGGAGGCTGCTTGAGCTCCGGCTTCTCCGGCTCGGCCTCGCGGATCGCGCAATGTCGCCCGCCGGTCAAAAGCGGCGGCATGGTCGAACTGAGCACCGCAGGCTCGACGCCCTCGACGCCGAGGATGCGGATGTTGCGCTTCTCCAGGCTGAGGATCAGGTGCTGGACCGCGGCACGGCTGAGTTCGACCGCGCCAAGGTCGAGCACCACAGGCTTGCCGATGAAAAAGCCGGGCGAGCGGGCGAGCGTCGCGTCGATCTCGGCGAGCCATTCCACGATCGGCACGACCGGCGAGAACACGAAGGCGACATAGGAGCGTCCGCGCAGGCGAACCGGTTGGCGGGCGGTCTCGGCGTTTGCGTCCATGGCGATCGACTCAGCCTTTCTTATCCAAAGGTTAAAAGTCGGCAGCGATGGTTAACGCCGGGTTAATGTCCGGTTAATCCGGGTTAATATTGTGCGGAAAAATCCGGAACCGCCCGGGGACGGGCGTTCGGGTTGCTACGAGACAAAAACTCAACTCAGTTCCGCCCAGAATCGGACTTAATAAAGTCGCCTCGTCGTTCCATCACATATCGGTGACGTTCTTGCGCAGAATGTCGCAGCCGCTGGGGCAAGTGGCCGTTTGCCGGAGATGGGCAATGGAATCGTCGGGGAAGGCGGAGCCGCGCGCAGGTGCTCGCGGCGCGACATGGACATTGATGCGGACCCTGCCGGCGCGTGCTGCGGCCGGCCTTCCGAGCAGGATTCGTCCACGCCGCCCGCGGATGGTTCTGCGCGCGATCGCCTGCTTCGTCGAGGCGACGCAATCAACCACAAGAACAAGCCCGCACATTCCACAGCCGTAGAGCGTCAGAGGAGTAGCGTATGAGTGCTTTGAGTGAGCAGGGACCGACGACCCCGAACGATCCCTTGCATTATGCCCCGCGTCGATTGCGCGAAAGAACCGAGCCGTCGCTCTCTTCGTTCGCCGAGGCTGGTCGCGATACGCGGCCGATCATGCCGCCGACATCGCTCGATGCCTCGCTGGAAAACGCGGTCTACCAGTCGTTGCGCCGCTCGCTCGACCCCGAGATCGTGCCGCAACCGGCGACGCTCGCTCGCAGCGGCCGCAGCAAGGCGCTGTTCGGCGCCGCAGCCATCGGCGTCTCCGCGCTGGCGGCGCTGTTCTTCGTGTACATGGTGCACGCCTCGCAGGAGACGGACGCCGCGTCGTTTGCCGCGGCTGTGCAATCGATGAAGGCGCCGCCAGCGCCGGCGACCGAAGCCCCTTCCGCAAGCGCCCTCGCCGAGTTCCGCGGCGTTCTGACCGCAGCCCAGGCCAACCAGCAGCCGGCGACCCATGAGGAGTCCGAGAAGCTGCTGCAGCAGTTCGTGCAGTGGCGACAGAAGGCCGGCACGACCGACACATCGCAATGACGTCGAATACGGGAGCTGGGACGATGCTTGAGATCCGGGCCAACAACAAGACGGTGCGGAGCATGCGCGGCCGCTGGGCGGCCGTGCTGCTTGGCGCAATGTTCGCCACCAGCGTGGGTGCCGCTCCCGGCGACAACACGACCGTCGTGCGCGACCTCGCGAGCCGGGTCGGGCCGATCGTCGGCTCGGCGCTCGCCTGCCGCGACATCGGGCGGCCGCGCATCCAGACGATCGCGGACAAGTTCCAGGCCGTGATCAAGGAGACCGCCACCAACGAGGCCGAGCGCGACACCCTTTCGCGGCTGTTCGACGGCTACGTCGCCGACGGCCGCAGCGCGGTGACCTCGGGCCGCAGCGATTGCCGCACCGCCGAGCGGCAGCTCACCGACCTCGAGCAGTCGCTGGCCGGGACGGCGCCCTCGCTCGCCGGCGTGATCGGGCCCTCGGCCGCAACAGCCGCCACCGCGCCGCAGGCGCCTATCCCGCCGGCCGCCACCGCGCCCGTCGTGCGCGGCATCACCGCCAACGAAATCCGCTTCGGCATCGCCGCGCCGTTCTCCGGTCCCTCCAAGGAGCTGGGACGGCAGATGAAGCTCGGCATCGACGCCGCCTTCAACCGCGTCAACGATGCCGGCGGCATCGAAGGCCGCATGCTGCGGCTGGTCTCGGCCGACGACGGCTACGAGCCGGCGCGCACGCTCGACGCCATGAAGCAGCTCTACGACAAGGACCAGGTGTTCGGCTTCATCGGCAATGTCGGCACACCGACCGCGGCCGTCGCGCTGCCCTTTGCGCTGGAGCGGCGCACGCTGTTCTTCGGCGCCTTCACCGGCGCCAATGTGCTGCGTAACGATCCGCCGGACCGCTACGTGTTCAACTACCGCGCCAGCTATGCGGAGGAGACCGCGGCCGTCGTGCACTACCTGATCAAGATCAGGCGGCTGCAGCCGCGCCAGATCGCGGTGTTCGCCCAGCAGGACGCCTACGGAGATGCGGGCTTTGCCGGCGTCGCCAAGGCCTATCGCGCGCTCGGCCTCAACGACTCGGCCATCCTGCGGCTGAACTACAAGCGCAACACCGTCGACGTCGACGAGGCGATCGCCCAGCTCAAGGCGCAGAAGCTCGCAGTCCGCGCCGTGGTGATGGTCGCGACCTATCGCGCCGCCGCCAAGTTCATCGAGAGGACCAAGGACGCCTATCCGGGCATGGTCTACACCAACGTCTCGTTCGTCGGCAGCACATCGCTCGCCGAGGAGTTGATGCTGCTCGGGCCGCGTTATGCCAGCGGCACCATCGTGACGCAGGTGGTGCCCGCGGTGGGCGGCTATTCCAGCGCGGTGATGGAATACAAGAACGCGCTCGCCAAGTATTTCCCGGGCGAGCAGGCGGACTACGTGTCGCTCGAGGGCTATGTCGCCGCCAACGTCCTGATCAACGGCTTGCGGCGAGCCGGGCCGCAGCTCGACACCGAAAAGCTGATCGACGTTCTGGAAAACACCCGCAACCTCGATCTGGGCCTCGGCACCGCGCTCAATTTCGGCCGCGGCGAGCACCAGGCCTCGCACAAGATCTGGGGCACCGCGATCGACGAGAACGGAAAATACCAGTCGATCGACCTGGAGTAGCGGTTTTCCCGCCTCTTCCCGCTTGCGGGGAGAGGCGGATCGAGTCCGAGGACAGGTCCACGCTCACAGCGGCTGATCGACGGCCGCGTCATATTCGCGCTTGAAGCGCGCGATCAGCTCGGCGGCCGGCACGATTCCGCCGACGCTGCCGACGCCCTGCCCGCTTCCCCAGATGTCCTTCCAGGCTTTCGGCTTGGCGCGCTCGCCGGACGAATCGGTGCCGAAGCTCATCTTCGAGGGATCCGAGGTCGGCAGGTTTTCCGGATTCATGCCGGCGGCCACGATCGACGGCTTCAGGTAGTTGCCGTGCACGCCGGTGAAGAGATTTGAGTAGACGATGTCCTCGGCCGACGAGGCCGTGATCATCTCCTTGTAGCGATCGACCGCGTTGGCCTCCCTGGTCGCGATGAAGGCCGAGCCGATATAGGCGAAGTCGGCGCCGAGGATGCGCGCGGCGCGGATCGCGCGGCCGTTGCCGATCGCGCCCGACAGCGCGATCGGTCCGTCGAACCAGGCGCGCGTCTCGGCGACGAAGGCGAGCGGCGAGATCACGCCGGCATGGCCGCCGGCGCCGGCCGCCACCAGGATCAGCCCGTCGGCGCCCTTCTCGATCGCCTTGTGCGCGAACTTCTGGTTGATCACGTCGTGAAAGACGATGCCGCCCCATTGATGGACGGCCTGGTTGAGTTCCTCGCGCGCGCCGAGCGACGAGATGATCATCGGCACCTTGTGCTTCTCGCAAAGCGCAAGGTCGTGCTCGAGGCGGTTGTTGGACTTGTGCACGATCTGGTTGACCGCGAACGGCGCCGAAGGTTTTTTCGGATGCGCCTTGTCGTGGGCCGCAAGCTCCTGCTTGATCCGCGCCAGCCATTCATCGAGCAGCCCCGGCGGCCGCGCGTTCAGCGCCGGAAAGGCGCCGACGACGCCGGCCTTGCATTGCGCGATCACGAGATCGGGCACCGAGATGATGAACAATGGCGCGCCGATCACCGGGATCGAGAGGCGGCCCTTAAACAAGGCAGGCATGGACATAGGTCAAGCTTCCTTTCGTGCCTGGCATGTTGCGACGCACTGGAGTCAGGATGCCAGACATCATCCCAAGAAGGCAATCGCGCAACCGGGCGCGACCTGTCTTGCGTGAAGACGGTCGTCTTCATTCATCCGCCGCGCGGAATTTTTCTGATGCACGCCGTCGGCTGCTCGGCAAGATGATCCCGGCCGCTGCGCGATCGCCACGCAACCTTGCACGGTCCAGCGCCCTACTGGCAAAGCGCGCGGGTGACGTAGCTGTCGGTGCGGCAGTCGCCTGGCTTGCGCGTCCGGCCGGGGATCAGGACCTTGGCCGAGCAGCTTTCGACGGCGTCGGTCGAAAGGCTGTTGCCCTCCTTGTAGCCCTTGCTCTGGCACAGCCGGTCGGCCGCCGGCTTGCAGTCCGGCGCGCCGTTGGCCGACAGCGGACAGGCAATGCGTCCCGTCGCCATGCTCGCGGGCTTGGCGAGGTTGGAGATGGCTTCGCCCGCATCCTTGGCTCGCGCGTTGAGGTCGTCGAGCGTCTCGCTCGGGCTCTTGATCTTCGGCAGGACCGAGAGCGACTTCTCGAACAGCTTGCCCATCTCGTCGATCAGGCCCGGGCTCTGCGACGGCGCCGGGGACGGCTGCGGCCCCGGCGCGTTCTGCTGTGGCGATCCCTGCTGGGCCGGCTGCTCCTGGAGACCGAGCGAGGGTTGCGGTGACGGGGTCTGCGCCCAAGCGGCGACCGCGACCATCGCAACGAGCAACAGCGCGGCGAGAGCCGATGCGACCGGCGCAAGCAAACGCAACAACAACCTGTCGAGCCAGTCCATCATGCGGAACAAGCGTAGCCGAACGGTGTGACCACGCAAAGCATTCCGCCCGCGGCTCTAGATCAGTCGAAAGGCAACGACGAAGCCGCCCACCAGCACGACGGCGAGCGTCGCAACGGCGAGCCCCAGATTCTGCTCGACCCTGACGCGGATCCATTCGCCATAGCGGTTGAGCAGCACCGCGGCGATGAAGAAGCGCCCGCCGCGGGTGATGATCGAGAACAGGACGAACAGCCAGATGTTATAGCCGGCAAATCCCGAAGTGATCGTGACGAGCTTGTAGGGGATCGGCGTCAGGCCCTTGAGCAGGATGATCCAGGCACCCCACTCGGCATACGAAGTGCGGAACGCCTCGACCTTGTCGCCGAGCCCGTAGAGCGTGATCAGCCAGTGCCCGACCGAGTCATAGAGCAGCGCGCCGATGGCATAGCCGAGCACGCCGCCCAGCACGGACGCCGCGGTGCAGACCGAGGCATAGAGCCAGGCGCGCTTCGGCCGCGCCAGCGACATCGGCAGCAGCATGATGTCGGGGGGCACCGGAAAGAACGAGCTTTCCGCGAAAGCCACGGCTCCGAGGATCCAGAGCGCGTAGGGCTTGTCCGCGGCGGCCACACACCAGTCGTAAATCCGTTTGAGCATGGGCGCGATGAACCACCCCGGGACGAATTTGTCCATGGCAGGAAGCCAATGAAATTGGCTTGCGATTTCGCGGCGCCCGCCCCGCGCAAGGAGGAGGGTTGGGGGCGGGGGTCCGATCCACCACAGGAAGGATGGGAACTCGCGATCGCCAGCAAAAAGCCCTGATCCCCTCCCGCTTTGCTCCTGACGGAGCAAAGCGACCTCCCCTTTTACAAGGGGCGGTTCAGCGGCAGCAGCGATCTAGATGAAGCGCATTGCCACTTCGGGGGGCGAGAAAGCTCAGTGGCGCTTGCGCAAGGCGCGGCCGTCGAGCGCGACAATTGGTCGCCGGGCGAGCCGCGGTGCGGCGGCCTTGGGCGGCACCTTGACGGCCGTTTTCGGCAGCTTCTCGGCGATCCCGAGCATATTCTCGCGCCGCGCCATCTCGCGCCAGACGTCGTCGGGACGCACGCCGGACGCCGCCCACAGCACCGTCAGATTGTAGAGCAGGTCGGCGCTCTCGCGCACCACCGCGTCGGCGTCGGCATTGACGGCGTCGATCACGACCTCGATCGCCTCTTCGGCGAGCTTCTTGGCCATCTTGGTGGGACCGCGCTGGAACAGCCGTGCGGTACGCGACGTCGCCGGGTCGAGATCCCGGGCCGCGAGCACTGCGCGATAAAGCCGTTCGAGCGAATCACTCATGATGTCCTAACGTAATCCAAAGCCGTGCGCAGCGCGTTAACGCATTGGCTTAAAAAATGGCAATCCGCCGGCCGCGTATGGCAACCGGCGGATCAAGCTTCTCTTAAGCACTTTACCAGCCTCGGTACCCGTAATACGGGCCGTCGACCGGGCCACCACCGTAGTAACCCGGGCCACCACCGTAATAACCGGGGCCGCCGTAATAGGCCGGACCGCCATAATAGTCGTCGTAATAGGCGCGGCGGTTCTGGGTTGCGGCGATCGCAAGCCCGGTGCCGACGATGCCGGCGAAAGCGGCCGCCGCTGCGGCGCCACCATTGCCGCGGTAGCGATGGACGACACGGCGCCGGGCGCTGAAGTCGGTGGCATCGCTCGCCTTGGACGCTGCGACCGTGCCCTTTCCTGCGCCTGCCGAGCCCGCGAAGGCCGGCTCAGCCGTGGTCACCGCCAGCGCCGCAACCGTCGTCAGCGCGGTTGCGCGGCCCAACGACGAAAACACACCTTTCCGGCCAAACATTGCAAATCCTCCTGCTCATGGGCTTTCGGCCCTGGGGTACTAACCCCTGATGTTCATCTTGGGTTCCCTTCCCCGAATACAAGCTGAACGGCCGTCCGCAGCCCCTGTGACGCAATGGCGCGGCTGGCGCCGCTCATGGACCGTTCAGGTTCGATCGGCCAGAATGCGCCCGCCGCAGGCACCAGATGCCATCAACCCGATGTCATCGAACGGACATGACCGGGTCGCCCGCAAGGCCCCGCCCGGCCCGGCATAGTCAGATGCGCGTCAAAAGAAGTCTCAACACCCGCCTCGCTTTGGCTGCGCTGCTCGGCCTGCTCGGGCTGGCCTTTGCCGGCCGGGGCATTGCCGCCGAAAGCGCCAGGGCGCCAGTCGCGGTCGAGCTCGCCTTCGATCGCCCGCTCGACGCCAGCATGGCGCCCTTCGTCTTGGCGCAGAGCCGCGGCCTGTTCGCCGGCGAAGGGCTCGCCGTCTCGAACCACATGGCCGGCAAGTCCCCGGATGCGATCGCGCGCGTCGCTTCCGGCGCAAGCGATCTTGCGCTCGTCGACATCAACGAGTTGATCCGCTTCCGCGACCAGCCCAACGCGCCGCCGATCAAGGCCGTGTTCATGTTTTTCAACAAGGCGCCCTACGCCTTCATCGCCCGCAAGAGCCGCGGCGTGCGGGCGCTCTCCGATCTCGAGGGCAAGACGGTGGGCGTCGCCGACAGCGATTTCTCGACCCGGATGTGGCCGGCGCTGGCGCGGCAGAACGGCATCGCCATCGCCAAGGTCCGGCTGAACAAGATCAGCGCGGCGGTGCGCGAGCCGATCCTCTCCGCCGGCCAGGTCGATGCGGTCTCCGGCTTCTCCTATCTCGCCGGCGTCAATTTGAGGGATCGCGGCGTGCCGGCTGACGACCTCGCGGTGCTGCGCTATGCCGACTATGGCTGCGAGGCCTACGGCTTTGCGGTGATCGTCAATCCGGCTTTCGCCGCCGCCAAGCCCGAGGCGGTGCGCGGCTTCGTGCGCGCGGTGATCGCGGGCGTCAATCTCACCATCAAGGAGCCCGGGCGCGCCGTCGACGAGGTGGTGAGCCGGATGGACGGCGGATCGCGCGAGCTCGAGCTCGAGCGGCTCAAGACCGTGCTCACCGACAACATCCTGACCGGCGAGGTGCGGCGCAACGGGCTCGGCGGCCTCGACCCGGCGCGGCTCGAGCGCGCCATCGACCAGATCGCCGAGGATTACAAGTTCAGGAAGCGCCCGCAGGCATCGGACATATTCGACGATTCCTTCCTGCCGCCGGTCGGCGGCCGCCTGATCAACTGAGCGCACGCTTTGCGCTTTCGCTCCCGCCGGCGGCGCGCGGGGCGATCATGACGCTGTATCTCCGCGACAATCCCTGATTAGATGGCGGCTCTGGGGTCTCCTTGGGGTTTCCTTGGGATTTGGCTTAAGTTTTTCCGGATCATGTCTCTGCTTCGGCTCTATACCCGCGTCCTCGAACTGCTCGGCAAGGAAGCGCGACTCGGCTGGATACTCGCCGTCGCCAACCTGCTGCTCGCGGCTGCGCAGTTCGCCGAACCGGTGCTGTTCGGCCGCATCATCGACATGCTCTCCGGCAAGCCGACGGCCGGCGGCACCGCCTCGCCCTGGCCGCTGCTGCTCGCCTGGGTGGCGTTCGGCCTGTTCACGATCGTTTGCGGCGCGGCGGTGGCGCTGCACGCCGACCGCCTGGCGCACCGCCAGCGCCAGGTGGTGCTGGCCGGCTATTTCGAGCACATCATGCAGCTGCCGCTGACCTTCCATGCCGGCACCCATTCGGGCCGGCTGATGAAGGTGATGCTCAACGGCACCGACTCGCTGTGGCGGCTCTGGCTCGGTTTCTTCCGCGAGCATTTCGCCGCGCTGATGTCGGTGGTGGTGCTGCTGCCGCTCTCGCTCTACATCAACTGGCGGCTCGCCATCCTGCTGTTCCTGCTCTGCGTGGTGTTCACGGTCCTGACCACCCTCGTGGTGCGCAAGACCTACGGCATGCAGAGCGAGGTCGAGGAGCACTACAGCGACCTGTCGGCGCGCGCCTCCGACGCGCTCGGCAACGTGGCGCTGGTGCAGAGCTTCGTGCGCATCGACGCCGAGGTACAGGGGTTGCGATTCGTCGCCGACCAGCTGCTCGCGGTTCAGATGCCGGTGCTGTCGTGGTGGGCGCTGGTCACCGTGATCACCCGCGCCTCCACCACCATCACGGTTCTCGCGATCTTCACCGTCGGCATCGCGCTGCACGCCCGCGGCCTCACCACGGTCGGCGAGATCGTGATGTTCGTGAGCTTCGCCACCATGCTGATCCAGAAGCTCGAACAGGTCGTGAGCTTCATCAACAGCGTGTTCATGGAGGCGCCGCGGCTGGCCGAATTCTTCAACGTGCTGGACGCGGTGCCCGCGGTGCGCGACCGGCCCGACGCGATCGAGGTCGGGCGGCTGTCCGGCCTGGTCGAGTTCAGCGACGTCTCGTTCTCCTATGACGGCAAGCGTCCGGCGGTCGAGGACATCTCCTTCACCGTGCTGCCCGGCGAGACCATCGCGCTGGTCGGGCCGACCGGCGCCGGCAAGTCGACGGCGATCGCGCTGCTGCACCGCGCCTTCGATCCGCAATCCGGCTTCATCCGGATCGACGGCATGGACGTGCGCGGGCTGAAGCTCGCGGCGCTGCGGCGGAACATCGGCGTGGTGTTCCAGGAGGCGCTCCTGTTCAACCGTTCGATCGCGAGCAACCTGCGGGTCGGCAAGCCCGAGGCCACCGACGCCGAGCTGCGCGCGGCCTGTGCCCGCGCCCAGGCGCTGGAATTCGTCGAGCGCAGCGAGAGGAAGTTCGACACCCAGGTCGGCGAGCGCGGGCGCATGCTGTCCGGCGGCGAGCGGCAGCGGCTGTCGATCGCGCGCGCGCTCCTGAAGGACCCGCCGATCCTGATCCTGGACGAGGCGACCAGCGCGCTCGACGCGATCACCGAGGCCAAGGTCAACGCCGCGCTCGACGAGGTGATGAAGGGCCGCACCACCTTTGTGATCGCGCATCGGCTGTCGACGATCCGCAAGGCAACGCGCATCCTGGTGTTCGAGAACGGCCGCGTGATCGAAAGTGGAACTTTCGACGAACTGGTGGCGAAAGGCGGTCATTTTGCGGAACTGGCGCGAGCCCAGTTCATGGTGCACGCCAAGGAGGCCGAGCCGCAGCGGCCGCACGGTGCGAAAGCTGACGTCAAGTTGTGAACCGATTTGCGCGTATCGTCGAAATTCAGCCTAATTTCATCCGGGAATTTGGCGTACCAAGCCCCTGTTCTCGATGCGCAAGCCGGTATAGGTTTGCATCGGCCGCAATAAGCGGCGCCAGACACGCTTGAAAGCCGAACGTCACACGATGACGACCTCCTTGACTCCAAGGCGGTCTTCACAAGGACCGGATCAGGAATAGTGCATCTTTCCTTCTTGCTGCTCCGCAGGTCGCCGCTCATCTGGTTCGCCGCCATTGCCGCGCTGGCCTGCGCCGCGCCGCGGGCCGGCCATGCCGAAGCGCGGCTTTTGATCGAAGCCGACTCAGGAAAGGTGCTCGAGGCCGAGAACGCGACGGTGCCGTGGTATCCCGCCTCGGTCACCAAGCTGATGACGGCCTATGTCACGCTCAAGGCGGTCAAGGACGGCAAGATCACGCTGGATACGCTGTTGACGGTGTCGCCGACCGCGGCCTCCCAGTCGCCGTCGAAGATGGGCTTCCGGCCGGGCACGCAGGTCACCGTCGACAACGCGCTGAAGATGATGCTGGTCAAGTCGGCCAACGATATGGCCGTGGTGCTCGCCGAAGGCGTCGGCGGTTCGATCGACGGTTTTTCCGCGATGATGAACGATACCGCGCAAAAGCTCGGCATGACGCAGACGAGCTATGTCAATCCGAACGGACTGCCCGCCGACGGCCAGATCACCTCGGCGCGCGACCTCGCGATCCTGGCGCGCGCGATCCTGCACGACCTGCCGGAGTACGAATATTTCGTGCACATCCCCGCGATCCGCTTCGGGCACCGCATCACGCAGAATTTCAACAAGCTGATCGGCCGCTATCCCGGCGCCGACGGCTTCAAGACCGGCTTCATCTGCGCCTCCGGCTACAACCTCGTGGCCTCGGCGACGCGCGACAACAGGCGCCTGATCGCGGTGGTGCTCGGCGCCTCCTCCGGCACCATGCGCGCGGTGCGCGCCGCGCAGCTCCTCGACCGCGGCTTCGCCAGCACCGGACTGGCATGGCTGAAGCCCTCGCTCGGCACGGTCAACAACCTGGCGCCGCTCGACACCTCGCCGCCAAACCTGCGCGACGAGATGTGCGGCGGCAAGCACAAGCGTCCCGCCAGCGATGAGGATGATGCAGGCCTCGTGGCGAGCAATGGCAACGCCTCGACGAGCGGCGAAACCGGGGTGACCTTCTTCGCGGCCGGCCTGCAGGCGCCGCTGCCGAAGCCTTCCGAACTGCTGGCGGCGGCACCGGCGGCGAGCGAGCCTGTCGTGGTCTATACCGGGCCGACCCGCACCGGGGCGGCGCTGATCGCGGCGGTCGCGGCCGATGCCGAGAAGCAGCAGACTGCCAAGCGCGGCAAGCGATCGCGCGTCGCAGCCAAGAAGTCCGACCGCGTGGCCGAGGCCAAGTCGGATGCCAAGTCCGATTCCAAGGCCGGCGCCAAGGCCGGCGCCAAGGCTGACGTGAAGCCCGATGCGAAGGCCGACGCCAAGCGCGTCCGGCATGCGAGCGTCAAGCCCGACGCCGCAGCGGCGAAGCCCGCCGTCGGCGATGCCAAGCCGGCGAAGCCCAAGAACGCGACGAAGAACGCGGCGACAAACGCGGCCAAGCCCGCCAAGCCCAAGGCCACCGATAGCGGCAAGCCGGCGGGCTGAGGCGAGCCGCGCCCCGCTCGATTCCCTGATTTTTCGCTTCCCTCACTGCGCCGCCGCGCTCCCTTGACGCGGCCGGTGGCAGCTCCGGCCGGCTTGCCATGGGCGGCCGCATGGCCCAATACTGCCTCAAAAGCCGTCCCGGCCCGGTCTCGAGGGGCGGGCCGAAAACGTAACGGGGGAAGGACCATGGAGCGGATCTGGCTCAAGCAATATCCGGCCGGCGTGCCCACCGACATCGACGTGACGCAATATGCGTCGCTGGTCGAGCTGTTGGAAGAAAGCTTTGCGAAGTTCGCCGACCGCAAGGCCTTCATCTGCATGGACAAGTCGATCACCTACCGCGACCTCGACGAGATGTCGCAGGCGATCGGCGCCTACCTGCAGAGCAAGGGTCTGCAGAAGGGCGCGCGCGTCGCGCTGATGATGCCGAACGTGCTGCAATATCCGGTCGCGACCGCGGCGGTGCTGCGCGCCGGCTATGCGGTCGTCAACGTCAACCCGCTCTACACCCCGCGCGAGCTCGAGCACCAGCTCAAGGATTCCGGCGCTGAAGCGATCGTCGTGCTGGAGAATTTCGCAACCACCGTGCAGAAGGTGCTGCCCAACACGGCGGTCAAGCACGTCATCATCGGCAGCATGGGCGACCTGCTCGGCTTCAAGGGCGTGATCGTCAACCTCGTGGTGCGGCGGGTGAAGAAGATGGTGCCCGCCTATTCGCTTCCCGGCGCGGTCTCCTTCAACGACGCGCTCGCCGCCGGCCGCGCGCTCAAGTTCAGCAAGCCGAAGCTGGCGCCCGACGACGTCGCCTTCCTGCAATATACCGGCGGCACCACGGGCGTCTCCAAGGGCGCCACCCTGCTCCACCGCAACATCCTCGCCAATGTGCTGCAGAACGACGCCTGGCTGCAGCCGGCGCTGAAGAAGCCGCCGCATGTCGAGCAGCTCTTCATCGTCTGCGCGCTGCCGCTGTACCACATCTTCGCGCTGACCGCCTGCTACCTGCTCGCGGTGCGGGCCGGCGGCGTCAACCTGCTGATCCCGAACCCGCGCGACATGGCGGGCTTCGTCAAGGAATTGTCGAAGTATCAGGTCAACTCCTTCCCGGCGGTGAACACGCTCTACAACGGCCTGCTCAATACGCCGGGCTTCGACAAGCTCGACTTCTCCAGGCTCAAGACTTCCTTCGGCGGCGGCATGGCGACGCAGAAGGCGGTGGCCGAGAAGTGGCTGAAGGTGACCGGCTGCGCGTTGTCGGAAGGCTACGGCCTGTCGGAGACCTCGCCGACCCTGACCTGCAACCCCGCCGATATCGACCGCTACACCGGCGCGATCGGCATTCCCGTGCCCTCGACCTACATCTCCATCCGCGACGACGACGGCAAGGAGGTGCCGATCGGCGAGCCCGGCGAGATCTGCGCCAAGGGACCGCAGGTGATGGCCGGCTACTGGAACCGACCCGACGAGACCGCGCGCGTGATGACGGCGGACGGCTATTTCCGCACCGGCGACATCGGCGTGATGAGCGAGGACGGCTACATCAAGATCGTCGACCGCAAGAAGGACATGATCCTGGTGTCGGGCTTCAACGTCTATCCGAACGAGATCGAGGACGTGATCGCGACCCATCCGGGCGTGCTGGAATGCGCCGTGATCGGCGTGCCCGACGCCAAATCCGGCGAGGCGGTGAAAGCCTTCATCGTCAAGAAGGATCCGAACCTCACCGCCGAGGACGTCATCAAGTACTGCCATGAGCAGCTCACCGGCTACAAGGTGCCAAAGCAGATCGAGTTCAGGACCGATCTGCCCAAGACCAATGTCGGCAAGATCCTGCGCCGCGAGCTCCGCGACGAGAAGAAGGCGGCGGCGTAACGCCCGCCGCTGCGCGAGCATGGCACCATGACGGGTGCGCGCGACGTCACGCCGGCCGACGTGCTTTCATTCTGGCGCGGGGCCGGGCGCGCCCGCTGGTACGCCCGCGACGACGCCTTCGACGCTGAAATCCGCGCCCGGTTTCTTGCGCTCTGGGAACGGGCCGCCGCGGGCGGATTGTCGTCTTGGGAGGACGATGACGACGGCGCACTCGCGCTCACCATCCTGCTCGACCAATTCCCCCGCAACATGTTCCGCGGCGATCCCAGGACCTATGCGAGCGACGTGCTGGCCCGCGAGGTCGCAACCCGCGCGCTTGAGCGCGGCACGGATGCGCGGGTCGCGGACGATTTGCGCGAGTTTCTCTATCTGCCTTTCATGCATTCGGAGCATCTCGCCGACCAGCTCCGCTGCGTCGATCTCTTTCGCAAGGAAGGCAGCGCGGAGAACCTCCAATACGCCGAGGACCATGCCGCGATCATCGCCCGGTTCGGCCGTTTCCCGCATCGCAACCGCGTGCTCGGCCGCCCCACCACGCCCGACGAGCAGGCCTTTCTGGACCAGGGCGGGTTTTCCGGGTGATGACGCAACGGTGAACGCACGCTTGCGTTGCCGTTTGGGGCGTTGCGAATATTGTGCCGGCGGCCGTCGCGGTCTAAAACCGGCCGCCGCTCATTGCAGGAGAATTGACGATGACCATCAAAGTTGGCGACAAGCTGCCCGAGACCAAATTCCGCGTGATGACCGCGGAGGGTCCGCAGGTCAAAACCACCGACGACATCTTCAAGGGCAAGAAGGTCGCGCTGTTCGCCGTCCCGGGTGCCTACACCGGCACCTGCCACAAGATGCACCTGCCGAGCATTTTCCTCAACGCCTATGCGATCAAGGACAAGGGCGTGAACACGATCGCGATCGTCTCGGTCAACGACGCCTTCGTCATGAACGCCTGGAAGCGCGACACCGACCAGCGCGACGAGGCGGTCTTCCTCGCCGACGGCAACGCCGACTTCGCCAAGGCGATCGGCATGGAGCTCGACGCCTCCGGCAACGGGCTCGGCATCCGCTCCAAGCGCTATTCGATGCTGGTCGAGGACGGTGTGGTGAAGAAGCTCAACCTCGAGCCCGCGCCGGGCAAGGTCGAGGTCTCCGGCGGCGACACACTGCTGGCGCAACTGTAAGGACTGTCCGAGAACGTAGGGTGGGCAAAGGCGCATCGCGCCGTGCCCACCAATCACTCTTCGGTACCCGCGGTGGTGGGCACGCTTCGCTTTGCCCACCCTACGAGGTGCCCCGGAAAATCGTAGGTGGGTTTCGCGTTGCTCAACCCACCCTACGAATCGCTCACCCGCTGCTTCAGCCTCGCCATGGCGACGCCGTCGCGCGCCAGTTGATCGGCGCGCTCGTTCTCGTCGTGGCCGGCATGGCCCTTGATCCAGTGCCAGCGCACCTCATGCGGCTTCAGCGCGGCGTCGAGCCGCTGCCACAACTCGGCGTTCTTCACCGGCTTCTTGTCGGCGGTGCGCCAGCCGTTCCTCTTCCAGCCATGGATCCAGGCGGTGATGCCCTGGCGCACATACTGGCTGTCGGTGGTGATGTCGACCACGCAGGGCTTCTTCAGCGCTTCCAGCGCCGAGATCGCCGCCATCAACTCCATGCGGTTGTTGGTGGTGTGCGCCTCGCCACCCTTCAATTCCTTCTCGACCTCGCCGAACCTCAGGATCGCGCCCCAGCCGCCCGGCCCCGGATTGCCGGAGCAGGCGCCGTCGGTGAAAACCGTGACATGAGGTCTTTCACTCACGCCGTACATCCGGACGGCGTCACGCCGTAATCGCCGAGCGACTTGACGCCCTGATGGAAGCGAAGCTTGCGGACATATTCCAGCGGGTCCTTGGGTTTGACCAGCGCACCCGGCGGCACGTTGAGGAAATCGACCAGCCGCGTCAGCAGAAAGCGCATCGCGGCGCCGCGCGCGAGCAGCGGCAACGCCGCCTGCTCGGCCCCCGACAGCGGCCGCTCGCGGCCGTAACCGTTCAGCAGTGCGCGCGCCTTGGTGACGTTGAAGGAGTGATCCGGCTCGAAACACCAGGCGTTCAGGCAGATCGCGACGTCATAGGCGAGGATGTCGTTGCAGGAGAACGGAAAATCGATCAGGCCCGACAGCCTGTCACCGAGAAAGAAGACATTGTCGGGAAACAGGTCGGCATGGATGACCCCGTTGGGTAGATCAGTCGGCCAATGCGCCTCCAGCTCGTCGAGCTCGCGCGCGATGAAGTCGGAAAGACCTGCCTGCACGCTGTCGGAACGCGCAGCCGAAAGCGCGAACAGCGGTCGCCAGCCGGCAACCGACAGCGGGTTCTTGCGGAACAGCGGAAAATCCTGGCCGGCAAGATGCATCCTGGCGAGCGCCTCGCCGACGGCGGCGCAATGCGTGGCGTTGGGGCGGCGCGGCCACATGCCTTCGAGGAAGTTGATGATCGCGGCCGGCCGGCCGGCGAGGGTCGAATAGACCTCGCCCTTGCGGTTCTTCGCGGGCTGCGGGCAGCGCACGCCGCGCTCGGCGAGGTGCGCCATCAAGGTCAGGAAATAGGGCAGATCGCCGACCGCGACCCGCTTCTCGTAGAGCGTCAGGATGAAGGAGCCCTGGCTGGTGTGGACCAGGAAGTTGGAATTCTCCACGCCCTCGGCGATGCCCTTGTAGGAGAGCAGTTCGCCGATGTCATAGCCTTTGAGGAATTCCGCGAGGTCTTCGGCGGCGACGTCGGTATAGACCGCCATGTGGTGAACTACTCGGCGGCGGCTTCGGGACGCAACGAGCGCGGCAGCGGGAAGAACTCGTTCTCCTCCGCGGCCGAGACCGTCTCCACATGCAGCGTGAAGCGCTCGGCAAACGCGCCCATGATCTCCTCGACGATCACCTCCGGCGCGGAAGCGCCCGCGGTGATGCCGAGGCTGCTGATGCCCGTGAACCGCTCCCAGTCGATGTCGCCGGCGCGCTGCGCCAAGACGGCAATGGGACAGCCCTCGCGCTCGGCAACCTCGCGCAGCCGCTGCGAGTTCGACGAGTTCGGCGCGCCGACCACGATCAACGCGTCGACCACCGGCGCCACCTTCTTCACCGCGAGCTGGCGGTTGGTGGTGGCGTAGCAGATGTCTTCCTTGTGCGGACCGGAGATGTTCGGAAACCGCTCCTTCAGCATCGCCACGATCTCGGCGGTGTCGTCGATCGACAGCGTCGTTTGCGTGACGAAGGCGAGGTTGTTGGGATCCTTCGGCGCGAAGGTCTTGGCGTCCTCGGCGGTCTCGATCAGGGTCACTGCGCCCTGCGGGAGCTGGCCCAGCGTGCCGACCACCTCGGGGTGGTGGGAATGGCCGATCAGGAGGATCTCCCGGCCGCGCTTGAAGTGGATGGCCGCCTCGCGGTGGACCTTGGTCACCAGCGGGCAGGTGGCGTCCAGCGAGAACAGGTTGCGGGTCTGCGCCTCGGCGGGAACCGACTTGGGAACCCCGTGGGCGGAAAACACCACCGGCGCGGTGGTATTCTCGGGGATCTCAGCGAGTTCCTCGACGAAAATCGCGCCCTTTTTCTTCAGGCTGTCGACGACGTATTTATTGTGAACGATCTCGTGCCGGACATAGACCGGGGCGCCATAGATGGCGAGCGCCCGTTCCACGGTGTCGATGGCCCGAACCACCCCGGCGCAAAAGCCCCGCGGCGAGCAAAGCACGATTCTGAGGTCTGGTTTGGCTGGCATGGAGCGATCTCTGGACCGAATCACCCCTCACCGGCGGGCCAGGGACGGTCAGCTGGGCTAGGAATTGGGACTGCTTTCGAGCCGTGTCAAGGCACTTTCGCACCGGAAGGCAAGGTCGAGGATTGCGCCAGGGGCCGGTCGGGGCTTATATAGGGGTAATTCCCGTCATCGCTGATGACTACCGGCTCCGCCTCCAGAGGGTGGGCGGAGCACAAAGGAGATTTGCCATGAGCAACGCACCGCTGATGCCGAAGGCAACTGCCGTCTGGCTGCTCGACAATACCGCGCTGAGCTTCGACCAGGTGGCCGACTTCACCAAGATGCACCCGCTCGAGGTCCGCGCCATTGCCGACGGCGACGCCGCCCAGGGCATCAAGGGCATGGACCCGATTTCGACCGGGCAGCTAACCCGCGACGAGATCGAAAGGGGCGAGAAGGACCCGAATTACCGGCTCAAGCTCGGCGAGAGCAAGGTGGTGCTGCCGCCCGCCGCCAAGCGCAAGGGCCCGCGCTATACCCCGGTGTCGCGCCGCCATGAACGGCCGAGCGCGATCCTGTGGCTGGTGCGCAACCACCCCGAATTGAAGGACGCCCAGATCATGCGGCTGGTCGGCACCACCAAGAGCACGATCGCGAGCGTGCGCGACCGCACCCACTGGAACGCCTCGACGCTGACGCCGATGGACCCGGTGACGCTCGGCCTGTGCTCGCAGATCGAGCTCGATTTCGAGGTGCAGCGCGCGGCCAAGGAGAAGCCGGCGCAGGCAGCCTATGGCGGCGCCACGCTGCTGCCGGCGTCCGAGACCACCCGCAAGGAACCCGACCTCGACGTCGCCGAGAAGAAGAGCGACGACCTCAATGTCGACGCCGTGTTCGCCAAGCTCAAGACCATCGGCGGCAAGAAGCCCGACCAGGAATAGGCAGCTCCGCCGCCGGCGCGCTGCTGGTGGTCGCGATCGGCTTCATGGTCGACGGCCTGGCGCGCTAACGACCACGCCGGCGCCGACGAGCCACGGATCAATATTCGCCTGACCGGAAACCGAAATCGGGTTGTTGACGGTCGCCGTGTCGTCAGCCGAGCTCGATCTCGTCGTCGATTTCGTGCGAGAGGCTGACGCCGCCGACCGTGAGAACTATCTTGGCCGGCAACTTCTCATGGCCCTTGATGCGGCCCTGGGCGAGCGCGTCGCGCACCGCCTTCTCGATCTCGCGCTGCGAGGTGATGCCGACCTTTTTCAGAAACCGGCGCAAACTGCCGTTGAACACGTCTTCGTCCATGCGGGCCTCCGCGGCACAAGTGAAGATTGCTTCCGAACCGCCAGCAGCAGCCTATTGGGGACGCTCCGGGTGGCTCATCATATAGTCGCCGAGGTCGCGCTGGCGACGGTCGGCGCGGGCCTGCGCCTGGTTGCGCTGGGCGTCGCGGTCCCTCCGGCAATAGACATATTCGGGCGAGGTCGGCGTGTACTTGCCGTTGGCGCGGCAGAAGGTGTCGTCGTCCTCCGCCAGGGTGCTTTGCACGGGCGGCGGCTCGCCACGCTCAAGGCAACCCGCGAGCAACGGGGCTGCCAGCAAGGTGATCGAGACGAGGCGGAACGTCTTCATTTGCAGCTTTCGCGAGTTGCGGGCGCGTACCCCTCCCCCTTGTGGGAGAGGTAAATACGCCGCCCGTTCAAAGAGCCAATTGCGGGGATTGTAAGTCGGACTGAGCGGCCCGTCACACCCTGCCTTTCAGAGCATCTCCGATCTCGTCGAGCACCTTGGGGTCCTCGATGGTCGCGGGCATGGTCCAGGGCTCGCCATCCGCGATCTTCTTGATGGTGCCGCGCAGGATCTTGCCCGAGCGCGTCTTGGGCAGCCGCCCCACCGTGATCGCGAGCTTGAAGGCGGCAACGGGGCCGAGCTTGTCGCGCACCAGCGCGACGATCTCCTTTTCCACCTCCGCCGGTGATCGGGTCACGCCCGCCTTCAGCACCAGGAAGCCGCAGGGCACCTCGCCCTTGATCGCGTCATGGATGCCGAGAACCGCGCATTCGGCAACGTCCGGATGCGAGGCGAGGATCTCCTCCATGCCGCCGGTGGAAAGCCGGTGGCCGGCAACATTGATGATGTCGTCGGTGCGGCCCATCACGAAGACATAGCCGTCCTCATCCTTGTAGCCGGCGTCGGAGGTTTTGTAGTAGCCGGGAAACTCGCTCAGATAGGCTTCCCCGAAGCGCTCGTCCTGCTGCCACAGCGTCGGCAGGCAGCCCGGCGGCATCGGCAGCTTGATCACGATCGAGCCCATGGTGTTTGCCGGCAGCGGCTTTGCCGCCTCGTCGACCACGTCGACCTGATAGCCCGGCATCGGCACCGTGGGCGAGCCGTGCTTGACCGGCAGCATCCCCAGACCCACCGGGTTGCCGGCGATGCACCAGCCGGTCTCGGTCTGCCACCAATGGTCGATGACGGGCACCTTGAGCTGGGCCTCCGCCCATTCCACCGTCGGCGGATCGGCGCGCTCTCCGGCGAGGAACAGCGTGCGGAATTTCGAGAGATCGTATTTGCGGATGAACTTGCCTTCCGGGTCTTCCTTCTTGATGGCGCGGAACGCGGTCGGCGCCGTGAAGAAGGCCATCGCCTGGTGCTCGCTGATCACGCGCCAGAACGCACCCGCATCAGGCGTGCCCACCGGCTTGCCCTCATACATGATCGAGGTCGCGCCATGGATCAGCGGACCGTAGACGATGTAGCTGTGACCGACCACCCAGCCGATGTCGGAGCCGCACCACCAGATCTCGCCGGGCTTGACGCCGTAGAGGTTGAACATCGACCATTTCAACGAAACGAGATGCCCGCCATTGTCGCGCACCACGCCCTTCGGGATGCCCGTCGTACCCGAGGTGTAGAGGATATAGAGCGGGTCGGTTGCAAGAACGGGCACGCAAGGCGCGGCCTTGCCGGCGGCAAGCGCCTTGTCGCGCAGGCTCGCCCAGTCATGGTCGCGCCCGGCAATCAGGTCGCAGGTCTCTTGCTCGCGCTGCAGGATGATGCAGGCTTCGGGCTTGGCCGAGGCGAGCCGGATCGCCTCGTCGAGCAGCGGCTTGTAGTGCACGATGCGACCGGGCTCGAGCCCGCAGCTTGCCGAAAGAATGAGCTTCGGCCTGGCGTCATCGATGCGGGTGGCAAGCTCCTTGGCCGCAAAGCCGCCGAACACGACGCTGTGCACCGCCCCGATCCGCGCGCAGGCCAGCATCGCCACCACCGCCTCCGGCACCATCGGCATGTAGAGGATGACGCGGTCGCCCTTGGCGACGCCAAAATCCTGCATGATGGCGGCAAGCGCCTGCACCTCCTTGAGGAGCTCGGCATAGGTGAACTTGCTGATCGTGCCGGTCAGCGGCGAATCGTGGATCAGCGCCACCTGCGCCGCGCGACCGCCGGCAACATGGCGATCGAGCGCGTTGTAGCAGGTGTTGACCACACCGCCGGCGAACCAGCGGCCATAGATGCCGAGCGCGGGATCGAACACCTTCCTTGCCGGCTCGATCCAGTCGATCTCACGCGCCGCCTCGCCCCAGAATCCGATCGGGTCCTTCAGCGAGCGGGCATGGACCTCGTGATACCGGTTCTTCTCGTGGATGGTCATGGTTCGCTCCCGCCTGTGCCTTTTATTGTCCTGAGCATGGCCGACTGCCGCCCCGCCATGATCCGGATCAATGCCGGCCGCCTTCTCCGAAGCCGGATTGTCACGCTGGGCCGGCCAGTTTCAAGCCGAAAGGCGCTCCGTCTTTGGCCTAAAGGGCGGCCGATCGGTACCTATTTCCGGTCGATCGCCTGCAGACGGTCGAGCCGCTCGCGCAGGGCGCCGCGCAGGTCGTAGCCGCCCTGGCCGAAGGAGGCGTTGCGGCGTGCGATGAATTCGTCCTGCTCGCGCTGCAGGACGCGGCCCGCGCGCGGATCGGACGATGCCGCCTCGCGCACCACCTTGGTGTTGAGCGCATTGATCTCGCGGTCGAGATCGGCAAGCTCCGGACTGGCGCAGATCGCCTTCTCTACCTTTCGCCGCGCGGCGGCGCAATTGAAGCTCGGCTTGCCGGCGACCGCCATCAGCGCGCCGATCCGTTCCAGTTCCAGCGACAGCGACTGGTAGTTGCTCCGCGCTACGGCATGGTCCGGGTTGAGCTTCACCGCCGCACCAAAATCCCGAAGCGCCCTGGCGCGCTCGCCCTTGCGGCGCCAGAGCTCGCCGCGGGCGCTGTAGGCATCCGCAAGCTGCGGCTCGAGCCGCAGCAGCGCGTCGTAGTCGCCGATGGCGCGGTCGACCATGTCCTTGCGGGCGAAGGCGGCGGCACGGGCGGTCAATGCGGTGACGCGGTCGGCGCGCTGGGTCCGGTCATTGTCGACCAGCACTCCGCAGGCGGCGATGATCCGCTCGTCGTCGCGGCTCGTCGCCGCGGCGGTACAGGGTGCGGGATCGACCAGCGGCTCCTTCACCAGCTCGGTGCCGGTGGCGCGGACCGCCTCCGGCCGCGTCAGCGGCACGAGCGCGGCCAAAAGGCCGCCCAGCATCACGATCGTCGGAGCAACGCGCATCGGACAGAGTTGACAAGGTCCCTGAGTCGAGGCCGCCGATCTGCCATGGCAACGGCGGCATCTTTGCGGCAATCATACACGCAGAACGGATGCTGCGCTGGATAACCGTGAACGGCCGCATCGGACCTCGGGATCGGCCGGAAAATGAATTGAACCCGGCGCGGCCTGCGCAGACTCAAAGGACATGACGACCTTGACTGATGACCGTCGCACGAGCGCCGCTGCCATTGCCGCTGCGCGCTATTTTTATTTCCATATGGCGCTGGCCTGCGCGGCCGTCGCTTTCCTGGGCTTTGCCCCGACCTACTGGCTGCCCCTGGCCCAGCGTTCGTTCTCGGCAACACCCGTGATCCATGCCCATGGGGTGCTGTTCTTCGCCTGGAGCCTGTTCTTCGTGTTGCAGAGCTGGCTTGCGGCCTCGGGCCGCATCGTCAGCCATCGCGACATCGGCATGATCGGCGTGTCGCTTGCGACCGCCATGACCATCATGGGCTTCCTGGTCTCGGTCAATGTGATGAAGCGGTCGGCGGCCGTCGGCCAGACCGACGCCGGCATCGCCTTTTCCATCGTGCCGCTCAGCGGGATCGCGTTTTTCGCCGTCGTCTTTGCGCTTGCTGTCGCCAATGCGCGCAGGCCCGAGACGCACAAGCGCCTGATGCTGCTTGCCGGCATCTCCATCCTGGATGCGGCGGTGGCGCGCTGGTTCCTGACCTTCCTGGCGCCGCCGGGACCACCCGGTCCTCCGCCGGTCGCCGTGACGATCGCGCCGGCCTTCGTCGCCTATCTTCTGCTGGTGGTTGCCATCGTGCACGACTGGCGCGCGCGCGGCAAACCGCATCCGGTCTATGTGGTCGGCGGGCTGGTGCTGGTCGCGATCAAGCTCTTGAACTGGCCGGTCAGCACGACGGCGGCGTGGCATACGTTCGCCGGCGGCATCTTCGCGCTGGCGCAGTAGGCAAGTGTCGCCCCAGGGCGACAAAACCTAAACCGCCCGGCAGGTGATGCCGCCATCGACCACGAGCTCGATGCCGGTGACGTATTTCGATTCGTCGGAAGCAAGGAACAGCGCTGCATTGGCGACGTCCCAGGCATCGCCCATGTGCCCCAGCGGCACCTGGGCGTCGCGGGCGCGCCACATCGCCTCGACGTCGCCCTTGGCATAGCTCGCGGCCAGGCCCGCGGAATGCTCGACCATCGGGGTCTTCATCAATCCGGGCAGGATCGCGTTGACGCGGACATTTTGAGGGGCGAACTCGACCGCGGTGGTCTTCGTCATCTGGTTCATCGCCGCCTTGGTCGTGCCGTAGGACACGTAGGAGATGCCGAGATGGCGGATCGAGGCGATCGAGGAGATGTTGATGATCGAGCCGCCGCCCTGCTTCGCCATGATCGGGATCACGTGCTTCATCGCGAGATAGGCGCTCTTCAGGTTGACCGCGAACACGCGGTCCCATTCCGCCTCACTGACGTCGACGACGCTGCCCATCTCGGCGATCCCGACATTGTTGTCGAGCACGTCGATACGGCCATGGGCCTTCACGCAGGCCGCCACCATCGCCTCGACCTCGGCGGCGCGCGCGACGTCGGCCGTGAACGCGGTCGCCTTGCCGCCTTCGCCGGTGATGATCTTCACCGTCTCCTCGGCGGCAGCGCCATTGCGGTCGACGCAGAACACGCTCGCGCCCTCGCGCGCAAAGGTCACCGCGGTCGCCTTGCCGTTGCCCCAGCCCGGCCCGATCGAGCCGCCGCCGACCACCATCGCGACCTTTCCCTTGAGCCGATCCATCGCGTTCTCCCTCTGTTTTGCACTGCAGTCTGTTCAGCGGACCAGAGTGGAAGTAGCTTGAGCAGAGTACCCATGGATTTGCTAACTCGTTCGTTCTCAAAGAAGAACTCGAAGCGAATCCACTATCAAGAGCTTATCGGCGGACCGCCCTGCGAGGACAAATTCCACAAGGTCAGCTCTTCGATGTTCAAAGCTAACCGCCGCACCGGATGCGTTTAGTCGCCCAAAGAGACAGGTATCGAATGGAGAAGACGCTGTCATATAGCAAATGAAGGCACACGCGCCGGGCTCGTCCTTCGGTGTTAGAAAGCTGTTATCTGAATAGCCATCGATTCTCATATCGTACTCAGGGATTGGAAGAAATTCCTTCCATTCAGACGACGCCTCAAGCGAACGAGACACAATGGACTCATATATCGCAGCGGCGATTGTATCCCAATCGTCGTAGTTATTTGGCTCTCTCCATTGCATATGGGCCTTGTCAGCAATTGGCACCAAGGCAATCAGAGCAGCGTGAAACAACTGAGCAAGCTCATTGACAGATGTAGGCCAAGTTTTTGGAGGCATATGTTATACCTTCCGACCGCGTTCCCGATCGCGCGTCGCTCGGGACAAGTTAGGGATCGTTGCACGCGCTCATGACGGTGACGTTAGCACCGATCGGATGTTCGAAAAGTTGCGAAAGCGTGCGGCAACCGCCATCGACGCATAGCCGCCATTCGCCGGCGGCGCCGGAATTGCCGAGCACCACCTGCGGCATCACTGCCGGCTTCGGGTGCCATTCAAACCAGCCGTCGACGAGACGCGCGTCGGCCGGCGGCTCCATGCCGGCACCAAAGCCCTTGATGCGGGCTGTGACCAGTTCGAGCCCCGAAGGCGTGACCTGCCAGTCTTCCTGCCACGCGGTCTTCTCGATCGAATGCGTCCAGGCCAGCGTGAAAGCCGCAACCGACAGCGCCTTGACGACGCCGCTGGAGACGAGGCACAGGCTCAAGCCGCAGCCACCGCAAGCCGCGCGCGCTGGCGCCATTGCCACAGCACCAGCGCCGCGGTCAGCGCGAATCCGACCGTATCGCTGAAGGCGAAATCGCCGAGCAGGCAGAGCGCTGACGCGAGCCCAACCGCGCGCTCCGCCCATGTCATCCGCGCGAACAGGAAGCCGATCGCGACCATGCCGAACAGGCCGATCGCAACCAGCGCCTTGAAGGTCGCGAGCGCGACCGCGCCGTAGAAGCCGAGCGTCGCCGCCATCGGATCGCCGGGCTGCAGCATCAGCGCTGGTGAGTAGACGAAGATGAAGGGAATGACATAGCCGGCGAGCGCGATCCGCATCGCCTCCCAGCCGATCTTGTCGGGATTCTCCCTGGCGATCGGGGCCGCGGCAAGTGCTGCGAGCGCGACCGGCGGCGAGAGATCGGCCATGATGCCGTAGTAGAACGCGAACATGTGGCTTTCGATCAGGGGCACGCCGAGCTTGGCCAGCGCAGGCGCGGCGAGCGCGGCGGTGATGATGTAGGTCGGTATCGTCGGGATGCCGGTGCCGAGCAGGATCGACAGCACCATGGTCATGACCAGCGCGAGGAACAGGCTCTTCTCGCCGAGCCCGATCACCCAGCTGCCGAAGATGGTGCCGACGCCAGTCTGCGTCATCATGCCGATGATGACGCCGACGATGGCACAGGCCATGCCGACGGTCAGCGCGGATTTCGCGCTGTCGGCAAGCGAATCGCGACAGGCCTTCAAGGTGGCGCGGCCGCCCCGCGTGATCGCGGCGAGCAGCACCAGCGCGAACACGACGCCGGCGACCGGCATGATCTCGAGCCCGTTGCGGGAGAGCGCGCCGACCACGAGCGCAAGGCCGAGCCAGAACAGGTAGCGCAGCGCGTTGGAGGGGAAGCCGAGCGTGATGCTGGCGCCGAGGATCAGCGCCACCGTGAGCGCAAGCCCCATGCTGCCTGCATAAAGCGGCGTGAACCCCTCGAACAGCATGTAGACCAGCGCGGCGAGCGGCAGGACGAGATACCAGCGCGCCACCAGCGCCTTCCAGGCGCTCGGGATTTCCGACCGCTTCATGCCGACGAGGCCGTGCTTGCCGGCCTCCAGATGCACCATCCAGAAAGCGGAGGCGAAATAGAGGATCGCCGGGATCACCGCCGCCTTGACGATCACGGAGTAATCGACCCCGAGCGTCTCGGCCATGATGAAGGCGACCGCGCCCATCACAGGCGGCATGATCTGGCCGCCCATCGAGGCGGTGGCCTCGACGCCGGCGGCAAAGGCGCGGCGGTAGCCGAACCTGATCATCAGGGGAATCGTGAACTGGCCGACGGTGACCACATTGGCGACGCCGGAGCCGGAGATCGTGCCCATCATGCCCGAGGCGAACACCGCGACCTTGGCCGGGCCGCCGCGGGTGCGGCCGAACAGGCCGAGCGAAACGTCGGTGAAAAGCTGGATCATGCCGGCGCGTTCGAGGAACGAGCCGAACAGGATGAACAGGAAGATGTAGGTCGCCGACACATAGATCGGCACGCCGTAGAAGCCCTCGGTGCCGTAGGAGAGATGGCTGATCACCTGGTCGAAATCATAGCCGCGGTGATTGAGCGGCGCCGGCAGATACTGGCCGAAGAACCAGTAGAGCAGGCAGGCGCCGCACATCAGGGGCAGCGCGAGGCCCATCAGCCGCCGCGTGCCCTCGAAGATCAGGATCGCGAGCAGCGTGCCGACGGCAAGGTCGAGCGTGGTCGGATCGCCGTCACGCGCGATCAGGTCGGCATAGAAGATCCATTGGTAGATGCCGCAGGCAAAGCCGGCGGCGCCGATCAGCCAGCCCGCGGCGCGGCCGACATTGCTCTTCGCGGTGAAGTTGCCGATCAGGCCGAAGGTCAGAAGGATCAGGAAGCCGACATGGACGCCGCGCACGACCTGGCTCGGCAGCACGTTCCAGGCGGCGACCACGAGCTGGAAGGCCGCAAACAGGATGCCGATCGCGTAGGCGAGACGCCCCCACCATCCGGGGCCAAAACCTTCCGGAAAGCCGTGCTCGAAATTGTCGAACTCGACCTTGATCGGCGTCTCGCTCCCGCTTTGCTGCATCGACTCGTTTCCCCGTGCCCGCGGCGTTATATATCACCGGCGCAATTCCTGGAGATACGTCATGGCCGGGTTTGTCCCTGCCATCCACGTCTTTGATCCATGCGAAATTCAAGGCGTGGATGCCCGGGACAGGCCCGGGCATGACGGCGCTACTTCACCAAGCCCTTTTCCTTGTAATAGCGGATCGCGCCGGGATGCAGCGGCACCGGGCTGCCGGACGCCGCCGTCTCCAGCTTGATCTCCTTGCCGGCGGCATGCGCGTTGGCGAGCTCCGGCAGCGATTCGAAGATCAGCTTGGTCATCTGATAGGCGAGATCGTCGGAGACGTCGGAGCTCGAGACGAGGTAGTTCACGACGGCTGCGGTCGGAACGTCCTTGTCCTGGCCATTATAGGTGTTGGCGGGGATCGTCACTGCGATGAAGGGCGGCCCGATCTTGTCGACGATCGGCTTCGGCACCGAGACCACGGTGATGTCGGTCGCGGTCGAGAGGTCCTTCAGCGAGGCGACGCCGAGCCCTGCCGATTGCAGGGTGGCGTTGAGCTGCCGGTTCTTCATCAGGTCGACGGATTCGGCGAACGGCAGATATTCGACCTTGCCGATGTCCTTGTAGGTCATGCCGGCGGCGGCGAGGATCGCGCGCGAATTGAGCTCGGTGCCCGACTTCGGGGCGCCGACGGAAAGGCTCTTGCCCTTGAGGTCGGCGAGCGTCTTGATGCCGCTGTCTGATGTCGCCACGATCTGGATGTAGTTCGGATAGATCGCAGCGATGGTGCGCAGCTTGTCGAGCTTCTTCTTGAAGCCCGCCTCCTCGTCGCCTTCCCATGCCGATTTCAGGGAATCGCCGAGCGTGAAGGCGAGTTCGCCGCGGCCCTGCTGCAGCAGGATCAGGTTCTCGACCGACGCCTTGGTCGCCTGCACCTGCGTCTTCACGCCTGCGATCTTGTCGCCGTAGATTTTGCCGATCGCGACTCCGAGCGGATAATAGACCCCCGACGTTCCGCCGGTCAGCACGTTGATGAAGCCTTCGGCCTGCGCGGGTGCGGAAAAAGCCATCGCCGCCGCTGCAACGGCAGCGGCAACCATTTTCGAAATCATGCGCCAGATACTCCCCAAATTTAGCCGGCGAAATTGTCCGGACCGAGCTCCCCGGTCAACCCATCCTTACTGGTAAGACCCTGCTTCTGTGCGTAATCTGGTACCCGCGAAGCCGGCCCCGGAAGCCGGCACTATCGGGAGAACGCCTCACATGCTTGTCAACCGTCTCGTTGGATTGTCGCTGGGAGCGGTCATGCTCGCCGGCTCCGGCCTGCTTCATTCGGCCGCAGCCAAGCCGTTCATGATCGTCGGGCTCGACGAAAAGGTCTCTTGGGATGCCGACGGCAAGACCGTTCTTGCCGCACCCGGCAAGGACCAGGTTCTGATCGTCGATCTCGCCGACCCGGAAAACCCCAAGACCGTCGCCACCCTGCCCCTGAAGAACTCGGTGGTCGGCCCGCCGGTCAACGTCGACATCGATCCGAGCGGCACGGTGGCGCTGGTCGCCGATTCCGTCGATGCCACCAAGGACGGCGATGCCCTGAAGCAGGTGCCCGACAGCAAGATCTATGTCATCGACATGAAGGCCAACCCGCCGAAGCTGGCGGCAACGATCACCGGCGGCAAGCAGCCCTCGGGCCTGAGCTTCAGCCCCGACGGCAAGATGGCGCTGGTCGCCAACCGCGCCGACAACTCGATCAGCGTGCTTTCGGTCAACGGCACCGACGTCAAGATCACCGATACGGTATCGATGCCCGACAGCGTCGCGCATGTGGTGTTCACGCCGGACGGCAAGCGCGCGCTCGCGGCGCGCTTCCCTGCGCACAAGGTCTCGATGCTCGACGTCGCCGGCGGCAAGGTGACCTACAACAAGATCGATCTGCCGACGGGTCAATGGCCCTACAACATCGTGGTCGCGCCCAACGGAAAGATCGCGCTGACCTCGGACAATGGCGGCGCCGGCTCATCCGACGGCAGCGTCGATACCGCAAGCGTGATCGACCTCGAGGCCAATCCGCCGCGCATCATCGACCGTGTGGTGGTCGGCGACGGGCCGGAGGGTCTTGCGATCAGCCCGAAGGGCGACCTCGCGGTCTCCGTGATCCTGCGCGGCTCCAACATGAAGAACGCGTTCTTCTACCAGAAGAACGGCAGCATCTCGGTGTTGAAGATCGACGGCAAGAAGGTGACGAAGACCCAGGACATCGAGGTCGGCGGTCTGCCGGAAGCAGCGGTGTTCACGCCCGACGGCAAGTACATCCTGGTCGGCAACTTCCTCAGCCAGGACTTCTCGATCCTGAAGGTGAATGGCGGCAAGGTCACCGACACCGGCAAGCGCTTCAAGGTGCCGGGCCATCCGGCCTCGGCGCGGATGGGGCACTGAGGCGCGACGATTTTGCTCAAATCGACGAGCGAACTCTGTCGTCTCCCCTCCCCCTTGCGGGGAGGGGCTCACCCTGCCGCGGTGACGATCGCGACTCACAGGACCCCTGCGCCCACGCCCGTATCGCCTCGCCGCGTGCGATAAGGCGCCTGGCGTTGGCATAGGTCGGCACCTCGACCAGCGAGCCGTCGAACTCGACCCGGGCCTCGCCTCTCGCCCGCGCCGTCTCGAAGGCCGTGACGATCTTTCGCGCGCGATCGAGCTCCTCGTCGTCAGGCGAGAGAATGCCGTTGACGATGCCGGCATGGCCGGGGTCGACCAGACTTTTGGCGACATAGCCGAGCCGCCGCGCCCAGCGCGTGTCGCACGCCACGCCCTCGGCGTCGCTCCAGGTATAGGGACAATCCACCGCGACCACGCCGCTTGCCACGCATTCGACGACGAAACGCTGCCGGCAATAGGCCAGCTCAACGCCATCCGGCGCGCGCTCCGCACCGAGATCGGCGGCGAGGTCTTCGGCGGCCAGGAGGCACGCGGTCACGCGCGGGCTGGCTTTCGCGATCCCGTCCGTCTGAACCAGGCCGCGCGCGAATTCGATGTTCGGCAGCAGCGCGGTCGCGCCTTGCGGAATGCCATAGTCGCGCTCGAACCGCGTCACCGCCTCGTCGAGGCGGACGATGTGGCAGGGCTCGGCGACCTTGGGCAGCGCAACGATGTCGGGCCGGCCGCGCATGACCGCGGCGAGATCGTCCATGCCGTCGCCGTCGAGCGGGTTGACGCGCACCGCAGCAACCGCTCCCGCCGCGCGCCAGGCAGCATAAAGCTCGGTTGCGATCTGCCGCGCCTGCGCACGCAATGCCGGCGGCGTGAAATCCTCGAGCTCCTGGATCAGGACGTCGGCGCCGGACGCCGGGGCATCAATCAGCACGCGCTCGTTGGCGCCTTCGAGGAACAGCCAGGAGCGGCACAGCGCCGCCGGACGCAGCCGCGCCCCCTCGGCGCCTGCTGCCGCCGGCGCCGTCACTGGAAGTTCATGTCAATGCATTTGGAGATGTCGGAGCCGAGCCCCGAGGAGATCGTGATGCAGCCGCGCACCTTCTGCGCGGTCGTGTCGGCCGCCCAGATCGAATAGCCGCCCTGGCCGAAGAAGGAGTTGGTGTTCGGCGGCTCGGTCTCGGCGGCATCGAAAGCGTAGCTGGAATCATTATCGAAGATACGTGGCTTCTTGCTGCAGCCGCCGTCGGCCTGCACGTTGATGACTTCCTTGTTGTCACGGGTCAGCGCCAGCGAGACCTGGCAGCGGAAATATTCCGACGTCTTGGCGTTGAACAGGTAGGCGTAGGATTTGCAGGTCGCGGTGTTAAGCTTGCCGGCGGAAAGGCCGCGGCTGCAGGAAATCCGCTGGTTGTTGGAGAGCCTGAACTCGTCGGCATGGACAACGGAGGCCAGCGTCACCAGCGCAAACGCAGCACCTGAACAGATTTTAATGACGTGGTTCATCCGAATCATCCCCATGACTTGTTATAAGCCCCGAGCTCTAGTGTCCCGAATCCGAAGTTCGCATTATTTCGCAGCAACCTCTTAGGCGAACTTCGGATTCGAAGGACACTAGGAATCTTGAAATTCCAGTGTGGTTTGGTTCAGAAATTCGCTTGACGCACTCGCCGATAAAATGAAGCGAATTTCTGAACCACCACACTAGACCGAATCCGGAACATAGTCGCGACGGTGGACGCGGGAAATCACAAAGTCTTATGCTGCCCGCGTCCGGCCGCCTGATCGCAACCGGGGGCTAATCGATTGACGCGGCGTTCGTGATTTGTTCAAGATGTCATTGGGGAGGATGAGATGACGGGATTTTACAGGCACTTTTTGATCGCAGCCGCGCTGAGCGTGCTGGCCACGCCGGCGCTGGCGCAAGCCGCAGCGCCCACGCCGTGGGAGCTCAACTCCGACATGGGCTATGCCTATGACAAGGAGGGCAAGACCTTCGCCTACAAGATGGGGACCAACAATGCCGGGCTGCTCCTGAAGGGCGCCAAGAAGGTGCCGAAGGGCACGCTGTTCTTCATCGGCCAGAACGGCCAGCTCTATATGCGCAGCGGCCCCTATCTCGAGGGCAACGGCAAGTTCATGTTCGGCTCGAATTGAGCTTCCGCGGCCCACGCTTACGCCGATGTACCCTCTCCCCTTATGGGAGAGGGTGATCGAGTCAATGGCTGAAATCTAAAACGACGCCGCCAGGTCCCGGGCGCCCGGCAGGCTTGAGTTTGAATCCATCCGGCTGTCGGTGACCGCGAGCAGCTTCGCCACCGTGTTGTGGCGGCTTGCGACCGGGTTGCGCTCGTAGCCGCCGCGCTGGAAGAAATTCGAGGTCGGCACCTGCTCGCGCATCGCTTGCGGCATCGTCACCATGTCGAGCCCGGTGCCGTCTCCGGTGAGGTTCATCATCTCGAGCTCGGCCGCGGTCAGCGGGCGCGTATAGCCCTTGGCGCGCGCAAACAAGACCGACGTCAGCAGCTTGTGGGTCTGCAGCATCGGACCGACGTCGATGTCGAGCACCATGGCGTGCAGCGCCCAGCCCTGCTCGGTGTCCGCAAGCTTCTCGTGCGCCGACCAGTCGTCCGGCACGGAGCGCGCATAGGCGACCATCTTCTTCAGCACCGCGAGCTTGTAGTCCATCGCCTTGCGCTGCGGGCCCGAAAACTGCGCCGCCCGATCGGTCAGCGCGCGGATGAATTCGGGGCCCATTTCGGCGAGCAGCTCGACGCTGTTGGTGGTCAGGAGCTGGTTGTAGCCGATCGCGGTCGAGATCGCGCGGCCGCTGCGCAGGCCCGACTGCATGTCATAATTGCCGTTGCCCCCGGTCTCGAACGAATAGACCCGCACCGCCTGCTCGCGTGTCAGCCCGGCGGCCGCGGCGTAGCGCGCATAGACGCGCTTGAACTCGATCTCGCTCGAAGGCTTCTGCGGCGTCCACTGGAAATGCTGCTGGGCCGCCTGCAGCAAATCGGCGACGACGGGAATGGTTTTGCGCGGGCGCGGCTTGCCTTCCTCCGGCTCCGGGTTCACCGGCCGCCTCGGCCCGGTATAGACCGGCGGTTGCGTCAAGACGTAGTCATCGAGCGTGATCGGCGCCCGCTCGCGCCGCTTGGCGTTGCGGCCGCGCCGCTTCTCGGCGACGGCATTCCAGTAGGCGCCGGCTTCCGCCTCGAAGGCGCCGCGCACTTCCTGGTATTCGGCGAGCTTGCGGCGGTATTCCGCGATCGCCTGCGGCGAGGCCGCTTGCGCCATCGCATCAAATGTCGCGCGCGGCGGTTCCCGTGCAACTTGCGCATGCGCGCATGGCGCGGCGAGCAGCCAGGCGAGCGCGACGATCGGGAACCTGAGGCGAATCGATGGGCTGGACATGCGCTTGTTTTAGCAAGCGCAGCGCGCAAGTCAGCCCCGCAGAATGCCGCTATTTCCAGGCAAATACCGGCTGCTCCAGCTCGGCAACGCGGGTATCGCGGCCCGCCAGCACCTCGCGGAACTGGTAGATCATCGCCGCGGTGGGCGCGTGGATCAAATGCCCGTCATGGTGAAAGCGGATCACCCGCCGCGTGCTTTCCGGAATCGAGACGAAATCGAACGCGTCGGCGCGCTCGATCGCATCAAGCCCGACGGCATGCACCGACGCGACTTCCGCCGGATTCGGCCGCACCGGCGCGCCGGCCGCCGCCCACACCACGACGGGCGTGACGAGATAGCCGGAGCGGGTCGGATAGGCGTCGAGCAGGCCGAGCACGGCATTGGCCGCGAGCTTCAGCCCCAACTCTTCCTCCAGCTCGCGCAGCGCCGCATCGACCGGCGTCTCGCCGACGTCGCAGCGGCCGCCCGGCAGCGCCCACTGCCCGCGATGGGCGCGCAAGGACGCGGCGCGCAGCGTCAGGAGCAGTGCGGTCTCATCGAGACCCTCCCTGGAGGCGGTGAGCGCGATCGCGACCGCGGCAGGTTTCAGCGCGGCCAGCGCAGGATCGGCGGACGCGCGTGCAAACGCCGCGCAGCGCGCGGCGATATTCCGCCTCGTGGCATCGTCGAACCGCCTCATGGTGCTTGACTACACGATCTCGGCACTTGATGAAATGACGAGAAGCCTGCAATGGGAAGCGCAGAATGATCGACAAGGCTGCGGCACGGCTCAAATCCGACGGCTGGAAGATCGTCGAGGGGACCGGCTTCATCGAGCTGGTCGGGCCGCTGTGGCAGCGCGAGCGCGACGGCGGCCATGAGTTTGCGTTGCCGACCGAGCACAAGCATCACAACCGCCGCGGGCTGGTGCAGGGCGGCGTGCTGATGACCTTCGCCGACCGCACCTGTGGCATGACCGCACGCTTCGTCACGGGAAAACCGATGCTGGCCACCGTGCAGCTCGACATGCATTTCGTCGAGGCGGGCAAGATCGGCGAAATCCTGATCTCGCGGCCGCGCGTGGTGCGCTCGACCCGCAGCCTGATCTTCATGACCACCGAGATCACGGTGGAGGCCCGCTGCATCGCCATGGCGAACGGCGTGTTCAAGATCCTCAAGAGCGAGTAGCCACAGTCATTGCGAGGAGCGATAGCTCCGAAGCAATCCAGCCTTCCTGCTCACTTTTTCTGGATTGCTTCGCTGGCGCTCGCAATGACGGCGGCCAATCGCTATGGTGACGCCACCACATCCTCGGGGATTTCGATGCAATATCGCCAGCTCGGCCGCAGCGGCCTGAAGGTTTCGCCGATCTGCCTGGGCACCATGATGTTCGGCGGCCCGACCGATGAAGCGACCGCAACGCGGATCATCGCGAAAGCGCGTGAGGCCGGCATCAACTTCATCGACACCGCCGACGTCTACAATGGCGGCAAGTCCGAGCAGGCGGTCGGGCGCGCGATCGCCAACAACCGACAGGCCTGGGTGCTTGCCACCAAGCTTGCCAACCCGATGGGCGACGACCCCAACCGCGGCGGGCTGTCGCGGCGCTGGGTGCTCGCCGCTGCCGATGAAAGCCTCAAGCGCCTCGGCACCGACTTCATCGACATCTACTACCTGCACAAGGAAGATCATGCGACGCCGCTGGAGGAGACGGTGCGCGCCATCGGCGAGCTGATCCGCGCCGGCAAGGTGCGCTATTTCGGCGTCTCCAACTACCGCGCCTGGCGCGTCGCCGAGATCTGCAATATCTGCGACCGGCTCGGCATCGATCGCCCGGTCGCAAGCCAGCCCTACTACAACGCGATGAACCGGATGCCGGAGGTCGAGCACTTTCCCGCCTGCGGCTATTACGGGCTCGGCATCGTGCCCTACAGCCCCTTGGCGCGCGGCGTGCTCACCGGCAAATACAAGGTCGATGCCGCACCCGACAAGGACAGCCGCGCCGGCCGCAACGACACGCGGATGATGCAGACGGAATGGCGGCCGGAATCGCTGAAACTCGCCGAGGTGATCAAGCACCACGCGGAAGCGAAGGGCATCACGGCCGGCCAGTTCGCGGTGTCATGGGTGCTGAACTCGTCCTTCGTCAGTTCCGTGATTGCCGGCCCCCGCACCGAGGCGCAATGGGACGATTATGTCCGCGCGCTCGACTATCGCTTCACCGCCGACGACGAGGCGCTGATCGACCGCCTCGTGGTGTCGGGCCATCCCTCGACCCCGGGCTTCAACGACCCGGCCTATCCGATCGAGGGACGGAAAGCGCGGACGGGATGACGGCCGTCACCTCCCGCGCGACGCGCCGCGGCAGCGCACCGCGGGTCCGGCCGACAGCAGGCGGAGCGCGAACCGCTATTGATTGTTGAGCGCGGCCAGCATGGCGTTCGAGTATTTCACCCGCCGTGCGTGATCCTGCATCTTGCGCCCGTTTACCCGGAGGGTGATCTCCGCCAGATTCCATCTGTCGGCGAAGGGCAGGCACCCGCGCGATGAGAGATACCAGCAGCCGGACATCGCGGCGCCCTCGGCCGTTTCGCAATAGGTGGAAACCTGCTCCGCGGTCATGCCGATCGCCGCGCCGAACTGGTTGTACTCGTCCCGACCGGTGAGCTGGATCAGGCCACGGCCGCGGAATCGATAGCCGTCGCCCGACGCCTCGTTCCCGTTGCCGAGCTTGTTGGCATAGATGAAGTTGCCGAGCTTCTCCGGCTGATGGGCATAGGGCGCCGCGTCCGCCTCCGTCTTGAAGGTCGAGGGCCAGACCTGCATCATGCGCGCAGCGCTGTAGTTCATGTTTTCGATCACCTCATTGAACGTTTCGCCGGCCTCCACCATGAACTGCCCGATCGCGGCAGCCACGCGCTGGTTGTTGGTCAGGGAAAATTTCTGGAAAGCCTGGGTCAGCGCCGGCTCCCACTTCGCCCGGTCGATCCCCGCCGCCACGCGGGCCAGCGCGGGTCCGAAGTTCGGGACCGTGCCGGTGATGATCGCGGGCGCGGGAACGGCGGCGACATGCTGGGAGATGGCCGACAGTTGCTGCACGGCATTCGACAAGGCCAGCGCATGGGTGTTGAGCGCGGCCACCTCGGGCGCCGCGGCGGGCGGCGGCGGAGCGACCGCCGGCGGCGCTGCCGGCTGGACTGGCGCAGGAGCGGCAGGCGCCCCGCCTGCCGGAATGACGATCGACATCGAATTCTCGATGAAGTCCGCGCCGGCATAGCCCGATAGCGCAATGCCGAGCAGGACCTTCACGTTGTCAGGATCGATCTTGAGCAGGTTGTTCAGTCCCACCGCGAGACCGGCGAGGATGCCGGCGATGAATCCGATCATCAGGCTCAGGAAGAAGTAAGCCGTGCTGAACGAGGTCTGCTGGTCCGGCTGTCCGGAAAGCCGCCCGGCGCTCTTCAGGCCGACCGCGGCCCTGATGCCCTGGCCCAGCACCCCCATCAACCCCGACAGCAGCACAGCACCCAGAATATCTCCGGAAGCGACAGGATCGGCCATAAGAACCTCCCGATGAAAAATGACTTGCTCAAAAAAGAAGAGATCAGTTTGAGGTGATGCCCTTCGACTTGAAGCTCGCAAGCTCGGCGACGCTCGCGGCTCCGCCCTGCGCGGCATTCCCCGCAGCGATCCAAGCGGGCCGCCCCGCGAATGGCAAGCGGGGAAAGCGACATTATTTTTATTTGCATCCAATGGTTGAATATGGAATCATGACCGAAGAGGGGCGCTGCGCGCGTTTCGCCAACGCGCGCGGGTTGATCGGCGTGTCCGAAGATCTCCGAAAAAGGCCGCTCGCCGCGCCCTCGGCTTGTCCCCAGCTGGGGCCAAGGCCGAGAATTGCGCCTTCGTGCGTGTTTCAACCTTCCGGCGACCCGGTTACGATCCGCCCCTGGCAACGCCACTCGTAAAATCCAGACAGCGGCCGGGACAGCGATGTCACACCAGGATCGGTACGGGCTTCCAATTTCCACCACGTCGTTCGATGCCGCGGCAGCCTATCGCGACGGCGTCGACCGGATGCTCGCGGGCTGGCCGGGCGCGGCGGAAGCATTCGATCGCGCTGCCACCGCCGATCCCGATTTCGCGCTCGCTCATATCGGCCGCGGACGCATCCATTCGTTCTACCAGCAGGGCGATGCGGCACGGGCGAAGGCAGCGCTGGCGCGCGAGGTGGTCGCGCGGCTCGGCGAGGCGCGTGAGAGGAGCCATGTCGAGACGCTGGCGCTCGCGATCGAGGGACAGGTCCCCGCGGCACTTGCTTGCGCGCTGAAACATCTCGACGCCTGGCCGCGCGATGCGGTGGTGATGTCGCTGCCGCTCGGCGCCTTCGGGCTGTTCGCCTTTTCCGGCATGGCCGATCACGACCGGGCACGGCAGGACCTGTGCGACCACCTCGCGCATCACTATGGCGAGGACTGGTGGTTCCTCACCTATCACGGCTGGTCGCTGACCGAGAACGGCGCCGTCGCCAAGGGCCGCGCGCTGACCGAGCGCGCGCTGGGCTTGCGCCGCGAGAATGCGCATGGCGCGCATGCGCTGCTGCACGCGATGTTCGAGGACGGCTCGATTGCGGACGCCGACGCGCTGGTCGAGGAATGGATTCCGATCTATCCGCGCTCGGGGATCCTGCACGGCCACATCCGCTGGCACCAGGCGCTCGGCGCGCTGGAGCGCGGCGACGCGCAAAGCGCGCTCGCGATCTATGCCGACGTGCTGCAGCCCGCGGCAACCCAGGCGCCGCCGCTCAATGCTGTCACCGACGGCGCTTCGCTCTTGTGGCGGCTTTCGGCTTACGGCCATGCCGTTCCCGGCGAGCTGTGGCGCGAGGCCGACGCATCGGCGCAGAACAGCTTTCCGAAATCGAGCCTGCCCTTTGCCGACGTGCACATGGCGCTGTTGTCAGCCGCAACGCATAACCACGCGGCGCTGCAGGCGCGGCTGGCCGTGATCGAGCAGCGGCTCGCCGATGGCAGGCTCGCCGCAGGCGCCGTGGTGCCGGCGATCTGCCGTGCCATGCGCGCCTTCGCGGATGCGGATTTCGCGGCTTGCGTCGGCTCGCTCGCCCCTGTTCTCAACGAGGTGGCGCGGATCGGCGGCAGCCATGCGCAGCGCGAGCTGATCGAGGACACCTTCATCGTCGCCCTGATGAAGAGTGGCGACCTTGCCCGGGCGCGCGGCCTGCTCGACCAGCGCCTGCACCGCCGCCCCTCGATGCGCGATCGAAGCTGGCGCGACGCGATGCCGGCCTCACCAACCTGAAATCGGCATTTCGCGGCTCGCACGCCTCACCCGGCGACGCGATCGTCGTCGATGCCGGCGCGCTGACCAATGCGATCATCGGCGGGATCATGTCGACGCTTGCGGAAAAGCAGGGGGTCGCGGGCTTCGGGAATGACCCGAGGCGGGAATTTTCTTGCCCGCGGGGTTTCTATAGAATGATAGCCTGCGGCCGACGTGCAACAGCTGCCTGATGGATGGGTTCATGCCCGCAATGAGCGCGCTTTCGGATGTCATCGAGACCATCTACGACGCGGGCATGGAGCCCGCCTTGTGGAATGACGTCGTCGTCAAGATCAGGGATTTCGTCGGCGGCAATGCCTGCGGGCTGTTTTCGAAGGATTCGATCAGCAAGTTCGGCCTGACGCATTACTATTGCGGCGCCGATCCCGATTATATCAGCCGCTATTCGGAGACCTATTGCCGGTTCGATCCTCTCTCCACGCTGCCAGGCTACGGAAAGGTTGCCAGCATTCCGGATCTGGTCGATTACGACGAGTACCGGCACGGACGATTTTACCAGGAATGGCTGAAGCCTCAGGGCAGCATCGATGCGGCCAACGTCGTGCTGGAAAAGTCACCGTCCAGCCGCCCGGTCCTCATGACCGTCCTCTCGGGCAAGCGGATGGTCGACAAGGAAATGCGCCGCGCATCGCGCTCATCGTGCCTCACGCCAATCGCGCGCTGATGATCAACAGGGCGATCGAAGCAAGACTTGCGGAGGCGGCCGAGTTCGCCGAAACGCTGAACGGTCTTGCCGCCGGCATTTTCCTTCTCGACGCAGCCTGCCGTATCGTCCACGCCAATGCGGCCGGTCACCGAATGTTGGAGACAGACGATTTCCTGCGCAGGCTCGGCGGCCGGCTGAGCACCAGGGACGTCCAGCTCAATAATGTGTTGCGTGGAATTTTCGCGGACGGCAGCCGCGCGGCGGCCGCCGCCAGGGACCGTTCCCTGCTGCTGGCCGCCCATGACGGCGAACGCTACGTCGGCCATGTGCTTCCGCTAGCGTCCGTGATGCGGGACGGCATGCAGCGGCCATCCGGGGCGGTTGCGGCGCTGTTCGTGCAGAAGGCAGCGCTGGCCGTGCCATCCTCCCATGATCTGCTCGCGCGCACCTTCGGCCTGACGCCGAGCGAGACCCGGGTCCTCTTCGCGATCGTCGAGTTCACCGGCGTTTCGGAAGTCGCGCAATCCCTCGGCATCGCCGAGACGACGGTCAAGACCCATTTGAAACGGGTGTTCGCCAAGACCGGCACCAGTCGTCAGGCGGACCTCGTCAAGCTTGCCGCTGGATTTTCGAGCCCGCTGCTTGCCGCCGAGTAGCTCGCCCGCGTGCTTCGGCTGCGGGCGGATGGGCCGCGATCGAGCGACCGCGCCAGCATCCGCCGCGCGCGAACCAGCCGCGACATGATTTCGCTCGTCTGCAGCGACGTCACCTCGGCGATCTCCCTGTAGGACAGCGCCTCGATCTCGCGCAGCACCAGAACCTCGCGGAGCCGTCGCGGCATCGTTTCGATGGCCAGGCGCACCGCGCCCGGATCCGAATCGGCTAGGCCGGCGGCCCCGCCCCTGTCGTCATCCGAACGGAGGATGGATGACGCAACGGCAACTGATAACGGCTTCCCCGCGGGTCCACAGTTCTGCCGATGCGTTCGCCGGCGGGCGGTCAGCCACGTCCGGTAGCAATCGCGCACGATTTTGAGCAGCCGGGCCCGACCGTTTCGGCCGGCGTCGGATCCGCGCCGGCAGTGAAGGAATGCCGCGTGGACGATGTCTTGTGCCGTACCGGCATCACGGCTCAGAAACCGCGCAAAATTGTAGGCCGCATCGAGCATGTGCACGTGCCCATTTCCCGAATTGATACCGTTATGCATTCGCAGCCTCGCGCTACCCGATGCGATTGTCTTATCCCGATTGCCGGAGCGATCGTCCGAAGCCCCGGACGCGCGGATCGTCTGGACCAAGGCGGCGCACGCTTCAATGGAACGCGGATGCCGTTTTGCTGGAATCGCGGTCCCCTGAAATGCAAAACGAAATGAGCGGCTTACGACGAGAACTCCCCCGCCCGTCGGCGCGCGGGCGCGGCTGCACCCGCCGGTTCGAGAGGAATGATGCGCCATGACCCACGCCTCGCTACTCGCCAGACGCGCGAGGTTTGGGGTCTTCGAAGCCGATCCGAGGAGCGGTGAGCTGACCAAGAACGGCCGGCGGGTGCGCCTGCAGGAGCAGCCGTTCCAGTTGCTCTCGGCCCTGCTGCAGCGGCCCGGCGAAGTCGTGACGCGCGAGGAGCTTCAGGGCCTGCTCTGGCCGCGGACGATTGTCGACTACGACCACGGGCTCAACAAGGCCGTCAGCAAGATCCGCGAGGCACTTGGCGATTCCGCGGAAAACCCGCGCTTTGTCGAAACCGTCGCGCGCCGCGGCTATCGCTTCCTTGCCGACGTCGCCGTGATCGACGATCGCGCGGCCAGGGCGTTCGTGGCAGATCCCGCGACCAACGCTGCGCCGGCCCCCGATCATGCGCCCGGCGCCGGCGGCACCCTGCGAAAGCCGGCCGCGTGGATGGGATTGACGCTGCTGTCGATGGCCGCACTCCTGGCCTGTCTCCATCTCTGGTCACCGAGAGCGCAGGCCGCGCATTCACTCGCGGTCTTGCCGCTCGTCAACATGTCGGACGATGGCTCGCAGGACTTCCTGGCGGACGGAATGACGGCGGAGCTGATCACGCAGCTCGGGAAGGTCAGTTCGCTCCGGGTGATCTCGCGCACCTCCGCGATGGCCTACAAGGGCGCCAGCAAGTCGCTCGCCACGATTGCCCGCGAGCTTGACGTCGACGCCGTCGTCGAAGGCACCGTGACGCGTTCCGGCACGCACGTGCGAATATCGGCCGAGCTGGTCCACGTGCCCGACGACAAGCATATCTGGGCAAACAGTTATGAGGGAGACGTTCGCGACTCGCTGACGCTCCAGGCTCAGGTTGCCCGCGCCGTCGCGCACGAGGTGCAGGCCACCTTGAGCCACGGCGAACAGGCCGCGCTCGATCGCGCTGGCGTCGTCGATCCCCTCGCCTACGAGAACTATCTCAAGGGACGTTTTTTCCTCAACAAGCGCACCGGAGACGACCTCAGAACGGCCATTCGATATTTCCGCCAGGCCATCGAAACCGATCGGAGCTATGCCGAGGCCTATTCGGGTCTCGCCGATGCCTATGCGCTGGCGGGCGACTGGGAGTATGGCGTTCTCTCCAGCCGGGAGGCCTTTCCCAAGGCTGTCGAGGCTGCGACGCGGGCGCTGGAGCTCGACAACACGCTCGGCGAAGCGCACGCCTCGCTCGCCTTCGCGCTCGATCTCTACGGCTGGAATTGGGATGTCGCCGGCTCCGAGTTCGAAACCGCCATCCATCTCAATCCCGGTTATGCCACGGCGCACCACTGGTACGCATGGCATCTCATGCTGATGGGCAAGAACGCGGAAGCGATCGCGGAGCTCAGGCGCGCGCAAAGCCTCGATCCGCTCTCGCTGATCGTCGGCGCCGATATCGCGGATGCCCTGTGCATCAACCACGACTTCGACGCCGCGATCGAATTGATCGGCAGGACGCTCGAGCTTGATCCGCGATTTGCCGTCGGCCATTTCGAGCTCGGGCAGGCGCTGGCGCAATTGCATCAATTCGACCAGGCGATTGCGGAATTCCAGAAGGCCATCGACATCTCCGGGCACAGCAGCGTGCTCGATTCCAACCTCGCCTACGCCTATGCGGCTTCCGGCCGCAAGGCAGAGGCCGCCAGGATCGCGCGGGACATGGAGGCACAGAGCGCAACCTACCCGTCGCCGGAGGCACACATTGCCCTTGTCCATGTCGGGCTTGGAGATCGCGACACGGCATTCGCCTGGCTCAACAAGGCCTATGGCGCCGGATTCAATCCATCGATCCTGCTGCGGCCCGCATTCGACCCGATCCGGACCGATACGCGATTCAAGGACCTTTTGCGCCGTATCGGCTTGCCCACCTGACGCACGGGTCTGGCGCGCTGCGCGCGTGCCCGAGCCCGTTGTGCTCTCACAACCAGATATCGCCTCTGTCGCTCTGGGTTGCAGCGCTCGACGGCGGAATCGATCGGCGCCCCAGCCATCGGGCACCGGGCGCAACACGTCAGACCTTCACGGCGTTGTCCCGGCTTCGCCTTGCCCATCGGCCGGAGCAGGCGCTTCGGTATCGTCTGCGACTGGGGTTGCGTCTCGTGCAAGGAAAATTCGGCGCAGCGCAGGCGCAACCACCAGGAGGAGCAGCGGACCGATGAACATACCTCCGACCACCACCGTCGCCAGCGGCCGCTGCACCTGGCTGCCGATGCCGTGCGAGATGGCTGCCGGGAACAGTCCCACGCCTGCGGAAAGAGCCGTCATCAACATCGGTCGCATGCGCTGCTCGGCACCGCGAAACACCGCTTCGGCGACCGTCATGCCCTGCGCCCTGAGCTCGCGGAAATAGGTGATGTTGAGGATGCCATCCATGACGGCGACGCCGAACAGCGAGATGAAGCCGATCGCGGCGGAGACGCTGAAGTCGAGCCCGGCGAAATAAAGCGCGATCAGGCCGCCGCCGATCGCAAACGGAATGCCGGCAACCGCGAGCAGGCTGTCGCGCCAGGAGTTGAACAGGCCGTATAGCAGCACGAGGATCAGCAGCAACGTGATCGGCACCACCACCATCAGGCGCTTCTTCGCGGCTTGCAGATTGTCGAACTCGCCGGCCCAGATGATCTGGTAGCCGTTGGGCAGCTTCACCGCGTTCGCCACGCGCTCCTGGGCCTCGGCGACCGTGCTGCCGAGGTCGCGACCGCGGACGCTGAACTTGATCGGGATGTAGCGCTGGCTGCGCTCGCGATAGATGAAGGAGGCGCCGGTATCGAGCGAGATGTCGGCGAGCTCGCTCAAGGGAATGTAGGCATTGATGCCGGACGGCGTCTGGTAGGCGACCTTGACGGTACGGATCGCGTCGATGCTGCTGCGGTATTTGGGCTCGAGCCGGACCGCCAGCGCAAACTGCCGGTCGCCTTCGAGAATGGTGGTGGCGTTGGTGCCGCCCAGCGCCGCCTGCACCACCGCGTTGATGTCGCCGGTGTTGAGGCCGTAGCGCGCGGCCTTCTCGCGGTCGATCCTGATGTTGAGGTTGGGCTGGCCCTCCAGATGGAAAATGCCGAGGTCGGCGACGCCGCGGATCCTGGTCATCTCGGCCATCGCCTGGCTCGCAAGCCGCTCCAGCACGTCGAGGTTGGGGCCGACGATCTTGACAGAGTTGGCGCCCTTCACACCCGACAGCGCCTCCTCGACATTGTCCTGGATATATTGCGAGAAGTTGAAGTTGACGCCGGGCAGCTCGTCGGTGAGTTCGCGCTGGAGCTCCTCGGTGAGCTTCTCCTTCGTCAAATTGGCGGGCCATTCGTCGAACGGCTTGAGCGGCGCGAACAGCTCGACATTGGAGAAGGGCGAGGCGTCGCTGCCATTGTCGGGACGGCCGTGCTGCGACACCACGGTGATGACCTCGGGATGCCGCAGCAGGATTTCGCGCATCTTGCGCGTGGCATCGGTGCCCGCGTCCAGCGAGACGGTGGGCGGAAGCGAGGCCCTGATCCAGAAATTGCCTTCCTCGAGCGCGGGGAGGAATTCGCTGCCGAGCCGGGTTGCCGCGCCCACGCTGAGGGCAAGGAAGACAATCCCGAGGATGACGGCGGCGCGCAGATTGGCGAGCGCCCAGCGCAGCACCGGCGTGTAGGCCGCGCGGAGCGAGCGGACGATCCGCGTTTCCACTTCCTGCACTTCCTTCGGAAGCAGCAGCGACGCCAGCACTGGCGTGACGGTGAAGGTCGACAACAGCGCCCCGGCGAGTGCATAGCCGTAGGTGCGCGCCATCGGCCCGAAGATCTGACCCTCGACGCCCTGCATCGTGAACAGCGGCACGAACGCGGTCACCGTGATCGCCGCCGTGAAGAAGACCGCCTTGTCAACCTGCATGGCGCTCGCGAAGATAATGCGCAGCCGCGTCGGCCAGCGTGGGGCGTTGGGCCCGACGGCGGAGGTCGGATCGGGACCCCAATAGCCTTCGCCGAGCTGCTGCAGCAGCGTCCGCCGGTGCTCGGGCGTCGACTGGAAATTGCGGTAGATGTTCTCCATCATGATCACGGCGGAATCGACGATGATGCCGAAATCGACCGCGCCGAGCGACAGCAGGTTGGCGTCCTCACCCTGCAGCACCAGAAGGATGATGGCGAAGAACAGGGCGAGCGGAATGTTGGCGCTCACGATCACGGCGCTGCGCAGGTCGCCGAGAAAGACCCACTGGATCAGGAACACCAGCAGGCAGCCGAAGATCAGGTTGTGCAGCACCGTGCGGGTGGTCACGCCGACCAGCGAGCTGCGGTCGTAATACGGCACGATCCTGACCCCGGGCGGCAGGCTGCCGTCGCTGTTGAGCCTTTCGACCTCGGCCTCGACGCGCGGAATGATGTCGTTGGTGTGCTCGGTGCGCCGCATCACGACGATGGCCGCCACGATATCGTCCTGGTTGTCGCGGCCGGCAATGCCGAGCCGCGGCACGTAGCCCACCGAGACGGTCGCAACATCCTTGACCTGGATCGGAAGGCCGTTCGACTGCGTGAGGACAACGTTCTCGACGTCCCGCACGCGATAGCCCTTGGTGGCGTCGTCCGCGCCGCCGGAGTCGACGAGGCCGATGCCGCGGATGTTGACCGACTGCTGGCCGATCGAAATCTCGCGACCGCCGACATTGATGTTGGCGTTGCCGAGCGCGCTGATGAGCTGAGGCCCCGTGATGTTGTAGGCCTCGAGCTTCTCAAGGTCGGCATCGACGTTGAACTGCTTGGTGGTGCCGCCCCAGGAGTTGATCTGGGCCACGCCGGGAATCGTGAGCAGGCGGCGGGTGACGATATAGTCCTGCACCGTCCGCAGATTGGTCAGGCCGAAATGCGGCGGACCGACGATCTGGTAGCGGTAGATCTCGCCGACCAGGCTCGACGACTGGATCGTCGGCACCAGATTGCCGGGCAGGTTGACGTTCTGCTGCAGGCTGATCGAGGCCTGGGTGAGGGCAAAGAAATAGTCGGTGCCGTATTTGAAGGTGACGCGGACGAACGACAGGCCATAGAACGAGGTGGAGCGGATGTTGACGACGCCGGGCGTCGGATAGAGGCCGACCTCCATCGGGATGGTGTAGTACTTCTCCATCTCCTCGGCGGAAAGGCCGGGCGCCTGCGCGGTGATCTCGAGGATCACGGGCGCCGGGTTCGGATAGGCCTCGATGTTGAGCTTCGTGAAAGCCACGAGCCCGGCCGCGCAGAACACGATAACGCCGAGCACGACGATGGCGCTGCGCGTCAGTCCAAAGGCGAGGAGCGACTTAATCAAGCGACTGAGCTTGCATGATTGTGGCGTCCCGGGCGAAGCCTGGCTTGAGCGGCGCGATCGATGGGGCAGATGCTGCACGCGAAGGTCATGCAGCTTGCCGCGGGGCCGGCGATCTTCTCGTCGGTCACGATCGAGCTTTCCTAGCCCACTGCCCTTACACCTGCCTTACAGGTTGGACCTGTTCTCGCAGCCTCGCGCCTGCGTCGGCCCGGTATGCGCAAACCACGGCAGTGCGCAGCAGCATGCACGCGCAGCGCGACGCGCGACCTCGAACCATGCATCGCGATCAGATCTTGAACACGCGCCTTCCCGCGAGCGGCCGCCGTCGATATGGCGCGCGTGTCGTATTCAGCTCGCGCTCCGTCGCAGCCGCGCCGGATCGATCGGTCGTTGCGTGCGATCGAGAGCGCGAGCAGCGCATAGCTTCGGCAGGAACGTGAGGGGACAGCTTCATTGAAGCTGCGGCGGAATCGCCTCAGAAAGGACGAACGGCACCGGGGCCGAGAAAAGAATACCCGTCTCTCCCCACTCTAATATGTGGCGCGCAACGGGCTTGCTTCAAGACCCGCGTCATCCCGTAGAAAAGCCGACCGAAGCGAGAAACCTACGGAGTGACAAGAAATGTCCGTGCTGTTGTCGACGTGCGGTTCGCGCGCGGCCGAGTTGGTCGCCGCCGCGGAAACGACGGGAAGTGCGGCCGACCATGCAGTATTGATCGTCGGAGCAGGTCCCACCGGATTGGTGTTGGCAGGCGAGTTGGCGTTGGCGAAGGTCGACGTTGCCATTGTCGAGCGGCGCACCAGCCAGGACCTTGCCGGCTCGCGCGCAGGCGGTCTGCACTCGCGGACCATCGAGGTCCTCGATCAGCGCGGAATTGCCGATCGCTTCCTCTCTGAGGGGCAGAAGGCGCAGGTTGCCGGGTTCGCGGGGAATCGGCTGGACATCAGCGACTTTCCGACCCGGCACCCTTACGGGCTCGGGCTGCGGCAAAACCATATCGAGCGCATCCTCGCCGGGTGGATCGGTGAACTGGCGGTGCCCATCTATCGCGGCATCGAGGTGACGGGCTTCGCACAGGATGACTCCGGCGTCGACGTCGCGCTCGGTGACGGCGGGTCGCTGCGGGCGCAATATCTCGTCGGTTGCGACGGCGGACGCAGTCTGATCCGTAAAGTAGCCGGCATCGCGTTCCCGGGATCGGATCCGACCACCAGCAGCCTGATCGCCGAGGCCGAGCTGGCCGAGACGCCGGCGGAATGGGGCATCCACCGTGACGCCCTCGGCATTCATTCCCTGGGTAGGGTGGAATACGAGATTCGCGACGGCAAGGTGGTCTACGCGGATCGGGGACCGGTGGGAATTCTGGTGACCGAGCGGCAGGTCGGAGCCACCGGCGAGCCCACCTTGGCCGATCTCAGCGAGGCGCTGATCGCCGTCTACGGAACCGATTACGGGATACACAGTCCCACCTGGATCTCCCGGTTTACCGATGCCACCCGGCAGGCCGAAGCCTACCGCAAGGGACGGGTGCTGGTGGCCGGGGACGCCGCGCACATACATCCGCCCGACGGTGGACAGGGCCTTCAGACCGGTGTGCAGGATGCGGTGAATCTGGGATGGAAGCTGGCCCAGGTGGTCAAGCGGACAGCGCCGGAGAGCCTGCTGGACACCTATCACGCCGAGCGTCACCCGGTCGCTGCCCGGGTGTTGCGCAACACGATGGCCGCCGTCGCGCTTCGCCGCGAAGACGAACACACCAGGGCATTGCGCGACACAATGGCCGAGCTCCTCGGCATGCAGGAGCCTCGCAAGCGATTTGCTGCGATGCTGTCCGGGCTGGACATTCACTACGACCTTGGCGAGGGACACCCGCTGCTCGGGCGCCGCATGCCCGATCTCGACCTCGACACCGCCAACGGCCCGCGGCGAGTGTTCGCCCTGCTGCACGATGCCCGGCCGGTGCTGCTCAACCTCGGTGAGCCCGGAGGCTTCGACATCGCTCCATGGGCGGACCGGGTCCAAATGATCGACGCCAAATACGTCGGCGCGTGGGAGCTTCCGGCAATCGGGACGGTTGCTGCTCCGACCGCGGTGTTAATTCGGCCCGACGGCTATGTGGCTTGGGTGGGGGATGCAACCCGGCTCGGACTCGCTGACGCGCTGACCAGATCGTTCGGGCCTCCTGCCGCGGCATAACTGGACAGGTTTCCGGCGGCCTCTCGCTGATCCGCGGGCCGGCCCGGACGTCACTTCAGGTCGAAAACGAGGCTCGCAAAAGCCGGCATGGTGCCCAGGGGCGGAATCGAACCACCGACACTGCGATTTTCAGTCGCATGCTCTACCAACTGAGCTACCTGGGCATCCCGCCTGAGCCCAAGGCCCAACCGAGCGGGCGGTTTATAGTGGCCCCAAGCGGCGCTGTCCATGGCCTAAGGCCACCGCGGCGCACCGGCGCAGCCGATATCCCAAGCCATTCGAAAACCACGCCTATTCCACGTCGTCGGCGTCATCGGGGGCGCCCGGCACGACATAGGAGCCGGAAAGCCAGCGATTCAGGTCGACGCTGCGGCAGCGCGCGGAACAGAACGGGCGTGTCGCATGCGACGCCGGCTTGCCGCAGATCGGGCAGGATTTTGCCGTCGGGCTCTTATTGCGCGGGCCGGGTGCGGCCGGGACATGCTTGCCTGGATCGTCAGCCATCTTGTCCCGAGCCTACACCAATGCCGGGCCCGGCTCAGCCGGCATTGACGGCGCTGAGCCAGCCGAAGCGGATCGGAAAACCTTCGCCTGACAGCAGCGCGGTGGATTCATAGAGGGGCAGCCCCACGACGTTGGTGTAGGAGCCGACCATCTTCACCACGAAGGAACCGGCGATGCCCTGCACGGCGTAGCCACCGGCCTTGCCGCGCCATTCGCCGGAGCCGACATAGGCCTGAATGTCGTCCTCGGAGAGGCGCTTGAAGCGCACGCGGGTTTCCACCAGGCGCTGGCGAAAGCTTTCCTTTGGCGTCACCACGCAGATCGCGGTGTAGACGCGATGGTTGCGGCCCGAGAGCAGCCGCAGACATTGCGAGGCCTCGTCGACCAGATTGGCCTTGGGCAGGATACGCCGGCCGACCGCGACCACGGTGTCGGCGGCGAGGATGTAGGCGCCGCGCAGCTCGTCGTCGAGCTGCACCGATTTCAGCGCGGCATCCGCCTTCGCCCGCGCCAGGCGGTTGGCGCAGGCCCGCGGCAGCTCGCCCCGCCGCGGCGTCTCGTCGACGTCGGCCGGGCGCAGCGCATCCGGCTCGATCCCAGCCTGGTTGAGCAGCGCCAGGCGCCGTGGCGAACCGGAAGCAAGAACGAATTTGGGGCGGCCAAGCATGGGGAATTTGGGTGAAGAATCGGCGGGGTGAGCGGCGCGCGGAACGTATCGGATGGCACCCCGTTCCACAACCCGTTGTGGCCGCTTTCGAGGCGCGGGTGTTACAGGATTATGTCAACTGGACCGCCGCTATCGCGTTGGATTCGACGCTTCCAACCTCCCCTTGAAAAGGGTAGGTCGCTTTGCGCTGCGAGGCGCAAAGCGGGAGGGGATCGAACCGACACTCGTGGAAACGGTCAGCGTGAAGCTGACCCCCTCCCCGTCCCTGCCCCCTTCAGGGGGAGGGAGCACAGGTGAGGCCGCGGCACCAACTCAGTCTCTCGGCACAGACGAGAGCGCGTTACCCGCCCGCGGCCACGACCTTGGCAAAGCGGCGGCGGATGCGCAGCAACAGCCCGTCGCAGACCTCGCGATAGGCGGCAAGCTTCTGCTCGCGGGTGCCTTCCGTGCCGGTCGGATCATGCGTCGGCCAGTATTCGACATCGGCGGCGACCGTTCGCGTCAGATCCAGCGCCTTGTGGTGCGCCTCCGGCGACAGCGTGATGATGAGGTCGAAATTCAGCCCCTCCCAGTCCTCCAGTTCCTCGAAGGTGGTCGGCTTGTGGCCGGATATGTCCTGGCCGAGCTCGGCCATGACCGCGACCGCGAACGGATCGAGCTCGCCCTTCCTGACGCCTGCTGATTTGACGTAGAGCGCATGCGGGAACATATGCTGCAGCAGGCTTTCCGCCATCGGCGAACGGACGCTGTTCATGCCGCAGGCGAACAACACGGCTTGAGGATTGCGCGCGCGGTGAGGCGCATCCATCGAAGGTCAGCCCTTCCAGTGCAGCACGGTGATCAGCGTGAACAGGCGCCGCGCGGTCTCGAAATCGACCCGCACCTTGCCCTTCAGCCGTTCCTGCAGCGTGCGCGATCCCTCGTCATGGATGCCGCGCCGGCCCATGTCGATCGCCTCGATCTTGTCGGGCGTCGCGGTGCGGATCGCCTGGTAGTAGCTGTCGCAGATCATGAAATAGTCTTTGACGATGCGGCGAAACGGCGTCAGCGACAAAAGATGCGCCACCACTGGCGTGCCGTCCTCGCGGCGGATGTCGAACATCAGCCGGTTGCCGGTGATGCCGAGATGCAGCGTGAAGGGACCGATGCCATCGGCCGCGTCGGGCGCGAACAGGTTCTGCTCGATCAGGTCGTAGATCGCGATCGCGCGCTCATGCTCGATGTCGGGCCCGGAACGGCCGATCGACTCCTCGTCGAGCGTCACCGCGACGATGCGATTGCTGGAGTCATCCGGTGCGGGCGGCTTGCTCATGGGAGATTGAGGCGCATTCCAACCGAGCGCGAATGGGCTTCCAGTCCCTCGGCCTTGCCCAACGTCATCGCCGAAGGTCCGAGCGCACGCAACTGGTCGGGGCCGCATTTCAGGATCGAGGTCCGCTTCATGAAGTCGAGCACGCCGAGCCCCGAGGAGAACCGCGCCGAGCGCGCCGTCGGCAGCACGTGGTTGGAGCCGCCGACATAGTCGCCGATCGCCTCCGGCGTATGGGGGCCCAGGAAGATCGCGCCGGCGTTGCGGATTTGCGCCGCCAGCCGATCCGGATCGCGCGTCATGATCTCCAGATGCTCGGCGGCGATGGCGTTCGCGAGCGGCACCGCATCCGCGAGCTTCTCGACCAGGATGATGGCGCCGAAATCGTTCCAGGAGGCGGCGGCGATCTCGGCGCGCGGCAGCGTCGCGAGTTGCGCCGTGACCGCGCGCTCGACCTCGGAAGCGAGGCGCTCCGAATCGGTGATCAGGATCGACTGCGCGCTCGCATCATGCTCGGCCTGCGCCAGAAGATCGGCGGCGATCCAGCCAGCATTGCCGGTGTCGTCGGCAACGACCAGCACCTCGGAGGGGCCGGCGATCATGTCGATGCCGACCTTGCCGAACACCAGCCGCTTGGCGGCGGCGACATAGGCATTGCCGGGTCCGACGATCTTGGCCACCGGCGCGATCGTCGCGGTGCCGTAGGCGAGCGCGGCCACCGCCTGCGCGCCGCCGACGCGATAGATCTCGGAAACGCCGGCGAGATGCGCCGCCGCCAGCACCAGCGGATTGAGCCTGCCGTCGGGCGCCGGCACCACCATCACCACCCGCGCGACGCCGGCGACCCTGGCCGGCACCGCGTTCATCAGCACCGAGGACGGATAGGCCGCGGTGCCACCGGGAACGTAGAGCCCGACCGCATCGATCGCGCTCCAGCGCCAGCCGAGCTCGACCCCGAGGGAGTCGGTGAACCGCTCATCCTTCGGCATTTGCCTGACGTGGAAGCTCTCGATGCGATCGCGCGCGAATTCGAGCGCCTCCAGGGTCTTGGGATCGCAGGCCTTGACCGCCGCCTCGATCTCGGCTGCCGACACCCGCAAGCCGCCGGCCTCGAGCGCCAGCCGGTCGAACCGCCTGGTTGCCTCGATCAGCGCCGCGTCGCCGCGCCGGGCAACGTCATCGACGATCGTGCGCACGGCCGCCTCGACGTCGGCGGAGACTTCCCGCTTTGCCGCGAGAAATTGTCCGAATCGCTCGTCGAAATCGGCGCTGCTGCGGTCCAGTCGAAGGGGCATTGGCGGCTTCTTGTTGAAAATGCGTAACGCCTGTTCGGCGAGAGGCGGTCACCAGCCTTGCGGACAGAACCCGCGCCCGGCCGAAATCGTTTCCTCCTGCATGGCGCGCCGGCCAGTCGTCGTCAACCCTCGGAACTGCGCCGGCCCGGCGAGGCGCCACCGCCCCGGCATTCGCCGGGACGAAGCGGATGGTTAATCGTCCAGCCCGTCATCCGGATCGGCGGTACCGAGATCGTCCGGCCCGAGGTCCGTCAGCTCGCATTCCAGGCATTCGACATCAAGCCGCAGCGCCCCGCCCTGCGCGAACAGGAGCAGCGCGCTGCCGCCCGGCGCATCCTCCTCATGGAATTCGATCCCGATCAGGTCGAGCACGGTTTCCGGCGATTTGAGGTCGATGTTGCGCGCCTTGCAGGCGAGCACCCGGTCGAACCGCAACGCCGACACCAGGCGGCGCGGCGTGGTTTCCCCGGTCAGCGTCTGCTCCCAGTCGAGCCGGTTCATGCCGACCACCAGCCGCTTCTCGGCCTGCCGCCAGATGATGTCGCGGGTCTGCACCCGCGCATCCTGCACATGCGCCGAGACGATGGCGAGATCGTCGGCATCGAGCGCGATCAGCTTGAGGGGAGCGGGATCCGGCATGACAGGCTCGATGGCACGTTCAGTCGCTGATGCGCTGGATCGACGCCCCGCACGCCGACAGTTTTTCCTCCAGACGCTCGAACCCGCGGTCGAGATGATAGACGCGGTTGACCATGGTCTCGCCCTCGGCCGCAAGCCCGGCGATGACGAGCGAAACCGAGGCGCGCAGGTCGGTCGCCATGACCGGAGCGCCGCGCAGCCTGTCGACGCCGTGGATGGTGGCGGTCTCGCCGTCGAGCGATATCCTGGCGCCGAACCGCGCCAGTTCCTGCACATGCATGAAGCGGTTCTCGAAGATCGTCTCGGTGATCCGCGAGGAACCCTCTGCATTGACCATCAGCGCCATGAGCTGCGCCTGCAGGTCGGTGGGAAAGCCCGGGAATGGCGCGGTCGAAACCGTGACCGGGCGCAGCCCTGCGCCGTTGCGGGCGACCCGGATGCCATCGCCATTCACGGCGATCTCGACGCCGGCCTGCGTCAGCACGTCGAGCGCCGATTGCAAAAGCTCGGAGCGCGCTCCCAAGAGCTGCACGTCGCCACCGGTCATCGCCACCGCCATCGCATAGGTGCCGGCCTCGATGCGGTCCGGCAGCACGGTGTGACGGGCGCCATGGAGCTGATCGACACCCTCGACCACGATGCGCGGCGTGCCCGCGCCCGATATCCGGGCGCCCATCTTGTTGAGGCACGCGGCGACGTCGGCGACCTCCGGCTCGCAGGCGGCATTGTCGATCACGGTCGTGCCCCTGGCGAGGGTCGCTGCCATCAGGGCGACATGGGTGCCGCTGACCGTCACCTTGGGAAAATCGATCGCGTTGCCCTTGAGCCCGCCGGGCGCCTTGGCAACCACATAGCCGGCATCGATCGAGATGTCGGCGCCGAGCTGCTCCAGCGCCATGATGAGCAGATCCACCGGCCGCGTGCCGATGGCGCAGCCGCCCGGCAGCGACACCCGCGCCTCATGCATCCGCGCCAGCAGCGGCGCGATCACCCAGAAACTCGCGCGCATGCGCGACACCAGCTCGTAGGGGGCCGTGGTATCGATGACGTCGGCAGCGGAGATATGCAGGGTCTGGCCCTGATATGCGCGGTCACCGACGCGCTTGCCCTGCGCGGTGATGTCGACGCCGTGATTGCCGAGGATGCGCTGCAACTGCGCGACGTCGGCGAGCCGCGGCACGTTGTCGAGGATGAGCGTCTCTTCCGTGAGCAGGCCCGCGATCATCAGGGGAAGCGCGGCATTCTTGGCACCGGAAATCGGGATGGTGCCGTTGAGCTTGTGGCCGCCGGTGATGCGAATGCGATCCATTGCGGATTCCTGAAACTGGGCAGGCAGAAGAGGTCGGGTTGGCGGCAGAAGCCGGCAACTTTGCGGCTATTTGATGGGGTAGTGGCCCGATTCTAACATTCGCATCCCATTGCGGCTGGCTCTTTTGCGAATGTTAGAATCAAAAGGACCACTACCAGATTGTCGCTTCTAGTGGAGCTTTGGATTTGACGTTCGCATCAAGGAATCGCGGCGAGGGTAGCGAACGTCAAATCCGCTCCACTAGCCGTCTGCGTCAGGCAAGCGGCACCGCAAACCTGGGGACGGTCCGCGGCGAGCCCGTTCAGGCGAGCATTGCAGGACGAAAGCGCCGCCACACGCCGATGATCACGACCGCGAAGAATACCAGCACGACGACCTGCACCACGGCGAAGGGCGGCTCGCTCGGCGGCACGCTGGGCGCCAGCGCATGCAGCGCCGGGACCTTGAGGAACGCCTGGATCACCAGCACGAAGACGTTGAGATAGAGCGAGACCAGCGCCGTCAGCACATAGATCCAGAGCCACGGACCGGCGAGCTTCATCGCATAGAGTGCGAGACAGGCGATCGCGAGCAGCACCAGCGAGAGGATACCGACCATGTGCGAAGGCAGTAGCTCGGTGAACGGAAACAGGAAGCCGGTGGCGCTGGTCAGGATCGTGAACAGGAGGAAGATCGCGGTCAGTCCCGGCATCCATTTTCCACCCAGCATGCCGAACATGACGATGAAGCCAGAGGCGATCGCGATCAGGCTGATGATCACATGGACCATCGTGAAGGTAGCCAGGCTCATACCCAGGATCATGGTGTGCGCTCCCCATTGAGACGTCGTGCATGCTACGGCGTGACCCGGCAAATTGCCACAGCGCGCAAGCGCCAGAACTGGTTGAAAACACCATGGCGAACCGAACGCGCAATTTTCGAGCGGACGTCACCCTTGACGTCACCCCTGCAAGCCTCGTGCGATAAAGGGTTGAACCATCTTTGAAAAAGCGTGGCGCGCAGCGGGCAAGCGCCTCGACCGCGGCAGTCAGAGCACAGGCTTGGCGGCGTCGCCGAGAAAGCCGTGCAGCGCCGCCACCACCTGCGCGCCTTCGCCGATCGCGCCGCCAACCCGCTTGACCGAGCCCGAGCGGACGTCGCCCACGGCAAACACGCCGGGCACGCTCGTCTCGAGCGATCCCGCCGGCCGCCCTGCGCTGACGCCATCACCCATGCCGGTCAGCACAAAGCCGCCGCGATCGACCGAAACGCCGCAACCGTCGAGCCAGCCGGTAGCGGGATCGGCGCCAACGAACAGGAACAGGTTGCGAACCTCGCTCGTGAATAGCTCGGGCGACAGCCGGCTTTTCCACCGGATGCGCTCGAGCGAAGCCTGCTCGCCGCCTTCCAGCGCCACCACCTCGGCGTTGAAGATCAGCTCGATGTTCGGCGTCGCCTCGATGCGCTCGATGAGGTAGCGCGACATGCTGGCGCCCAGGCCTCCGCCGCGGATGATCATGGTGACCTTGCGCGCATGCCCCGACAGGAACACCGCCGCCTGCCCTGCGGAATTGCCGGCGCCCACCAGCGCCACCTCCTGCTGCGCGCACAGCCGCGCCTCCACCGGCGAGGCCCAGTACCAGACGCCGCGGCCCTCGAACCTGTCGAGGTTTTCGATGTCGGGCCGCCGGTAGCGCGCGCCGCTCGCGATCACGACCGAGCGCGAGCGCAAGGGCGTGCCGCAATCCAGCGTCAGCGCGAAGGCGCCGTCGTTGCGCGAGCAGTCGAGCGATTTCACGCTCATCGGGATCATGATGTCGGCGCCGAACTTCTGCGCCTGCGTGAAGGCGCGCCCCGCCAGCGCCTGGCCGGAAATGCCGGTGGGAAAGCCGAGATAGTTCTCGATGCGCGCGCTGGCGCCGGCCTGGCCGCCGAAGGCGCGGGTGTCGAGGACGGCGACCGAAAGGCCTTCGGAAGCTGCATAGACGGCGGTGGCAAGCCCGGCCGGACCACAGCCCACGATCGCGACATCATAGGTCTTGTCGCCGCGCGGTCCGATCATGCCGAGCGCGCGGGCGAGCTCGCCCTCGCTCGGATTGCGCAGCACCGTGCCGTCGGCGATGACCGCCAGCGGCCAATCCGACGGCGCGGGCGAATAGCGTGCGATCAGGTCGGCCGCGTCGCGGTCGCGCTCGGGATCGAGCAGATGGTGTGGAAAGCCGTTGCGGGTGAGGAAGCTCTGCAGGCGCGCCACGCCGGTCGAATCGGACGGGCCGATCAGGACCGGGCCGCCGACGCCACCCTGGATCAAATTGACCCGCCGCAGGATCAGCGCGCGCATGATGCGCTCGCCGAGATCGGCCTCGGCAACCAGCAGCGCACGCAGCTTGTCCGGTGGAATCAGCAGCGTCTCGACGTCGCCCTCGGCGTGACCGTCGACCAGCGCGACGCGCCCCGAAAGCTGCCCGCTCTCGGCGATGAATTGGCCCGGCCCCTGATCGACGACGGGCGTGACATGGCCGAGGCCGTCGCGCTCGGTGATCGCGACGTGGCCCGACAGTACCACGAACATGCCGCGCCCGGGCTTTCCGGTCTCGAACAGGCATTCACCGTGCTTGAACGTCCTGATCTCGCCGAAACGGCGCATGCGCGCGATTTCAGCCGGCGTCAGCGTCGGAAATGTCTGCTCGGGCCGCGAAAAAACCCGCACCGAAACCGCGCCGCTCGCGCCTGCCGTCCTGCTTTCGACTGCCATCCCCGCCTCTCGTCTTTAGATCAGGCGCACGCCCTATCGGCCTGGCTTGTCGCCGGCCTTCCCTTCTAGGGGTGTTTCGTGATCGTTCGAAGGCATGCCGCCTTGCTCGCGTTCGCGTGCCTGCGATTTTCGCCGCTTCAGGTTCTCGCGCAAGGCCAGCTTCAACCGGTCCTGTCGCGAGTCCTTTCGCTGTGACTGACCCTCGTTGTTGTCGTTCTTGCCCATTGGTGTCTTGTCCATCATCGTCGCGTTTTGCCGCGGAGGATGACCCGGCCCGGGGGCGCCAGCCATCGCGTGTTCCACGCACCCGGCAATCGCCCATCCGGGCAGCTCGCCGCCAAGCCCGTGCGGAACCCAATTCGCAAAACAGACCCCCGGGAAATGGAGGCTCCCAGCTGCAGTCGGGGCCTGATTTGCGGCCGCCTTCCGGGACCGCTACCTGCTTGCGCAGCCTAGCACCTTGTGGCAAGGATCGGCCGCCGTGTGGAGCCCCTTTGGGCCCGATTCTCGTGAAGCCTCACGTCTGCTGCCGTAGCTCAGTGGTAGAGCACTCCCTTGGTAAGGGAGAGGTCGACAGTTCAATCCTGTCCGGCAGCACCAGCAATGTCCCTGCGACATCATCAACTTACTGAACATGTTGAGCCTTTCGCCGGCATCAAGGGCGATTCTCGCGAAGCGGCGAAAGCATTGCTGCGTCACGTTCGCTTAGCCGCGCTCGCCGTCTTTAGCTGACGCGGGGTCTGGCCTTGATGACCAGATGCTGACGGCATGCTCGACGAGCCGCCGCATGTCGACGAGGACACCCCGGCCCTCACCCAGCGGACCGATCGCAGCCATCCCTGCCTGCAACGCGCTGACCCCGACCGGAACGAAGTGTTCGCTATCCATCAGACGCGGAACGTCGAACGAAACCCACTGCCTCTTGCCGTCAATCAAAAGCGGCGCACCTTCCTGCAGTTTGGGTCGGTCTGCCCATACCATCTGCTCCGCGAGGTGTAACGCGGTACATTTGTCGAAATCGACACCCATCAGAAGGACCTTCGCCCCGAGCCTGTAGAGCGTGCCCAGGGGAGAGCTTGCGCCCAGCGGGTCGTCCAATTTGTGACCACTCACAACCTGCGCCGCCAACGGGCCAACCGCTGCAAACGAAGTTGAGGGGTGATCGCTGCGAACAGCTCCAGGCCAGCAGCGAAACAGCTCCGCGATGCATCCCATATCTCGTGTCGGCGTAATATGCGGGTCGTAGACTGGCATGGTGTCGCGGATCGTGTTCCGCCACGCTTCGGGAACGGATGGCGCCCTCCAATTGTCGGGATTTGTGAGGTTAGCCGACTGCGCCGGCATGACGATGGTACCGCCCTCGCCTGCTATCCGGAGCAAGGCCTGGATGGCGGCGACGGGACCTCCGTTGACCCAACCAAGCGAACTGAGCGACGCGTGAACGAGCACGAGGTCGCCGGCCCGAAGCCCCAACGCGCATAAGTCTTCGACGAGGCTACCCACTGTGACAGGCGCGCTCGTCCGAGCGATTTGCTCTTCTTCAGTCATCGGAATGGAAACTCGAATGTCGCTGTCGTAACGTCGCAGAATATCATTACTTTCCATCAAGGACGGGCGTGCCATCCTGCTCGAGCGAACCACTCCTGGTCGTTCTCGCGCAAGCATGGCAGAGAGTGGAATAGATGATGAGGCGAGCGTGATCCTCCGCGAAACCGTCGCGGAGCTTCACAGTTCGTCGCTGCACGACAACGGAAACCGATTCGGATGACAGGCGCCGAACTGAAGCAGCTTCGATTGGATTTGAGCGAGGCGATCGGCCGCACCCTGTCGGCCACCGACATGGCGAAGCTGTGCGGTCTGCCCGCGGCCGACGGCCCCGACACCATTCGCCGCTGGGAAATCTCTGGCCCGAGCGGGACGGCGGCGGAATTGCTCCGCATTCTCGCCATGGCGAGCGAGCGCTATCCGATCCTGGACAATTTCAACATCTTCGACCGCCATGACGTGCGCGAGCAGGATCGCCCCGCGCGGCGCGCGGCGTTTCGCGCGAACATGCGTGACGAAGTGCGCCGCCGGCTTGGCTAAAGCGCAACGGCATCAGGTCGAAGCACCATCGCGCTGTAGCTTGTCGTTTGCGCATGATCTCCGCGCAAACGCGTTCCGCGTTTGTCGCGAGGGAAAGCCGCTGCACACTTTTCCGGATCATGCGCTAGGACGATGTTACCGCGGCGTCCGTGCGGGCCTTTCCAAATTAAGGCTTCTTTTAGCTTTCATTAAGGCCCCATTAAGCACGGAAAATACTTGTTCCTCAATATGTTGGGTTACGGCTTGGTGTGGCCCTGAGGTGACAGCTTTTTATTCAAATTCTGTCTAATTGCGCGCCATGGACGGCACGCGGGAAGCGGCGCCTCTGGAATGATCCTTTGGAGACAAGACCAATGAAGAAGATTCTGCTCGCTACTGTGGCGCTCGTCGCTCTCGGCGCGACCGTGCCAGCACTTGCTGCCGACCTCGGCGCACGCGCTCCCTACTACAACAAGGCTCCCGCCTATGCGGCGCCGATCTACAACTGGACCGGCTTCTATATCGGCGGCCATCTCGGTGGCGCGTTCTCGTCGAGCAACAACTTCAACGGCCTGACCACCGGCAGCAACTCGAACGGCCGCTTCCTCGGCGGCGTGCAGGCCGGCTACGACTGGCAGTTCGCCCCGAACTGGGTGCTCGGCGTCGAAGGCCAGTACAGCTGGCTCTCCGGCAATGTCGGCGCGATCTTCCCGAACGGCTTCGCCTACAACAACAACCAGCGTGGCATCGGCTCGGTCACCGGCCGCGTCGGCTACACCTGGGGTCCGGCCCTGCTCTACGTGAAGGGCGGCTACGCCTTCTCCGACAACAACGAGACCGTGACCTTCCTCGGTGCGCCGACCGCGTTCGCGATCAACGGCAACCATCGCGACGGCTACACCGTCGGCGCCGGCCTCGAATACATGTTCGCCCAGAACTGGTCGGCCAAGGTCGAATACCAGTACTACAACTTCGGCGACTCGAACTTCGTCGTTCCGGGCGCGCTGGCGCCGTTCGGCCGCTTCACCACCGACGACCACACCATCAAGGCCGGCATCAACTACCGCTTCAACTGGGGTGGCCCGGTCGTCGCCAAGTATTGAGACAAAGACCGATCGCAGCACTTAATCGGCGCGATCACCCAGAAAATTGCGGAAAGGCCGGCGTCACGCCGGCCTTTTTGTTTGGAGGCCCGGCACTTTCCCAACTTTTTAACCAGGTAACGCGATACTGCCGGCCCGGCCGATCAGGACGATCGGCAGCTTTGGAGGCAGAAGGCCATGGCGGGACGAAAGAGCGCGGGCAAATCCGGCTGGTTTGGCTTCCTGAGGCCGCAATGGGGCGTCAGGGGCAGCCTG